>DIKH01000201.1 GCA_002424495.1 Desulfobacteraceae bacterium UBA5623 | reverse complement strand
CGTCATTTCAAAACAGACACCCACCCCTGCCCGCTTCAACCCGGACTTCTGAGATGTTACGATATATCATAAAAAAACATTGAATATTCAAGAAGAAAAATATATTCAAACCGAATTAATGAAGTGTTTCGGGAGATACAAACTTAACCCCGCCCGCAGAGAATACCACATATGACTTAAAGGAATTATTTTGCTCAAAAGCTATACAATACTCAGGCTATGCTGTAAAGGAATTACCCAAGGCTATGGCGGATGTAGTGTTCCCCAAATAACGACTGGAACTACTTTCAATCCATGGACAAATTAATTAATGAACTCAGAGTCAAGATCGTGACCATCCTGAATCTGATGGATTTCCGGCCTGAGGATATCGGCGAGGACGACCTTCTGGTAGGTGGAGATTTCGGCATAGATTCCATTGACATACTGGAACTGGTCATAATGATTGACAAGGATTACGGCGTCCTTATTGATAACAAAAAACTGGGTGAAGAGGTGTTTCAGAGTCTGAGGACACTGGCCGGGTACATATATGAAAATTCCACGAGGCTTTGACGGTTGGAACATGTTCGCGTCTATATCTTAGGGATGGGCATTGTAAGCCCCTTAGGCATTGGTATTTCCGAGACAAAAGACGCCCTTAAAAAAAACTCGGCAGGTATCCAACCGATCAGTCTCTTTTCCACATCAAGGAACAGGCCACTTCCTGTCGGGGAAGTTAAGGGATTTATCCAGAATGAATCCCTTCCCAGAACCCATGCGTTTGCCCGCGTTGCTGCAGCACAGGCCATGGCCGGATGCCACGAGCCTCCGGATGCCATAGTCCTGGGGATTACAACCGGCGGCATGTTGACCACAGAGGGCCTTTTAAAGAAAAAAGAGCGAAATCCCGCATTTTTTCGATATCATTCACCAGCATCAGTTGCCGAGGATATCGCCTCCAGATACCGCTCTACAGGTCCAGTGATCTGCGTGTCAACGGCCTGTTCCTCCGGCGCGGTTGCGGTAAAAATAGCCATTGAGATGATAAGGACAGGACTTGCCCGCCGTGTTTTGGCCGGTGGGGCGGATAGCCTTTGCCGCCTGACATATTATGGTTTCAGTTCATTACAGCTGATTGATCCTGATGGCGCCCGTCCCCTGGACAAAGACAGACTGGGGATGTCCGTGGGGGAGGGGGCGGCAATGTTGCTGCTTGCAGCAGACGGGATGGACCATGCTGTTGCGGAAATACTTGGGGTGGGTTTGTCTTGCGACGCCTATCACCCAACAGCCCCTCACCCGGAGGGAAAAGGCGCCCTGGCTGCAATGGACTCCGCTCTCCTTGATGCTGGGATCTCTCCTTCGGATATTGACTACATCAACATCCATGGAACCGGCACATTGGATAATGACCTTTCCGAGGCAAGAGCAATTTGCAGCCTTTTTAACGGAAAAACGCCGGCCCTGTCATCGGTTAAGGGGGCATTCGGGCATTGTCTGGCCGCTGCCGGGGCAATCGAGACAGTTGTCTCAGCAATCAGCATTTCAGAGCACATGATCCCTGGAAATACAGGGTGCCGTAATGTTGACCCGGAGCTGAAATTGGACCCTGTTATTGAGCCGAAAGAGGGCCATGTTTCCGCAGTCCTTTCCAATTCCTTTGGTTTTGGCGGAAATAATGCCTCTGTTGTGATCGGAGCCCCCCAAAAATTTGGACGTTTCGTTGTCCGGGCCGGGAAAGGTCCATTGACAATCCTGGCAAGCGCCTGCATCACAGGGGCAGGGGCCACAAAAAAGACCATGGAGAACCTCTATGATGGAAGGCCTTGCCGTGGCGTGCTTTCGGATGAAGAGGCATGTAAAGATCTCTCCCCAGGGAAGATCAGGCGCCTTAAGCGTCTTCCCAGGCTTGCGCTGTCTCTGGCATCAGCAGCCCACAAAGATTCCAAAAGGACTGACGCACCGTCAGCGGTCTTCTTTGGCACCGGCTGGGGTGCGCTTTCAGAGACCTTCAACTTTCTTAACCGACTGACTGAGACTGATGAGCAATATCCAAGCCCGACCGATTTTGTAGGCTCTGTCCATAATGCGCCCGCAGGTCAGATCGCCATGATGTTTCAATCCACCGGCGCAAATGTTACAACAACAGGCGGAGACTATTCTTTTGAGCAGTCATTGATGACCGCCGGCCTGTCGGCGGAAGATGGCGGCAAGATGTTTCTTGTCATAGGCGCGGACGAATTCCATCAGGAACTCTCCGGGCTCTTTGATCCGTCCGTCTTATCAGGCAGATGTCCTTCTGACGGAGGAGGCGCGCTCTGTCTTATGAGGGGAGGCAATAAAAAGGGTTTCAATATCAACCTTGCATTTTATGAGAACACGGAAAATAATCCCACCGTGATTTCATCCATGGTTGAAAGTTTGGGGGGGCCTGACAGGATCAATAAAGACTATGGAGTTATCCTTGCGGGAATACCCGGGGTCTCAAGAGAAAAGGCCATTGTGCAGCTGAAGACATTTATTTCGCTGACCAGCTTTCAGAACCCTGTGATTGATTACAGAAGACTGACAGGGGAATTTGCATCGGCATCTGCCGTGGCCGCGGTTATGGCCGTAAAATTTCTGGAGCACGGCGCCATCCCCGGAGCGCTTTTTGGCGGAACGGATCTCCTGCTCGAAGGCAGAGGGGCGCTTGTCATCGGGCTGGGCAGTTTTATCACTTCCATGGAAGTAATAGCCGCCTGATTTTTCGGTAACTTCTCAAAACTCCGGGTGCGAGCGGGCAGGGGTGG
>DIKH01000343.1:1797-3255 GCA_002424495.1 Desulfobacteraceae bacterium UBA5623 | reverse complement strand
CTTTAAGTTGCGTTGTAAGGTTAAAACATACGGATTTATTCAAAGCATGAGCCGTAAGGGCAATTGCTGGGATAACGCTGTTGCAGAATCCTTTTTCCATACATTAAAAACACAATTGATCTACCATATTCGCCTGTATAATTTTAGAGAAGCTGAAAAAATTCTCTTTAAATATATTGAAATTTATTATAATCAAAGAAGGAAACATTCTACCAATGGCTGGAAAACGCCTGCCCTATGTGAGCAGGAATGGTATAATCTGAAAAAAGTGGCTTAACTTACTCTCCAGTTTTTTAGGGGAGGATCAAACAATTAAAGTAGACTGCCCCCCTTTAGACCCCTTTATTCGAAGTATTCGCTGCGCTTGACCGGGAGATATATGGCTCAAAACGAACAGCCAGTTTTCGATAAACAGTTTTGCGAAAGTCCACCACTGCGTTCAGTAAATCTTGAAACCGTATCCAATTCCAGGCGTTAAACTCGCCACCAGCTTCCAAATTAATGCTGTCATCACTGCCTTTGAATCTGAAGAGAAACCAGTATTGAACCTGTCCGCGACCTGTTTTTTCACTATGGGCGCTGGCAGGCAGCTCGTACGCGAGCGGTTCTGGAAACGAATCCAGCAACTCTAAATCACTTTTGTTAATGCCTGTTTCCTCAGCAATCTCTCTTAAAGCACCACCAAGTGGCGCTTCATCTATGTCAAGCCCCCCTTGCGGCAGTTGCCAGGCTGCTGCAGGGATATCGGCACGTTCCAAGGCAAGGATAAGTCCCATGCTATTGAAAATTACTGCACCAACGCCTGCTCTAAAGTATTGTGCTGGTAAACTCATGACACGTTTCATTCCTCTTTTGATGAACATTCATCGTTCCAGTGCTTTGACTAAAAAATATTTCTCTTAAATTTTTTAGCTTTTATATCAATTTAAAAATATGTAGTATGATGCGGCGCTGCAACGCAAGATAAAATTTAAACCAACGGCAACAGGTCTGTCTTCGACTGGCGCCACTGTGCTTCTGTCTCGAAAAATAAATTTACCTGCTCTAAGTACTGATCCGGCTGGCGTGTTTTTATGATTTTTTTCATTGTCTTTTTGCAGTCTCCAAATGGCAGTGAAAAATATCGCCAAAATCCTTTCATCTTATTCATCACGTGGGAATGGCCATCAAGAACACTATTGTAGGCCTCAAACAGGGCCTCGTGAAATTGTTGCATCCGATAGATTTTATCGACAATATCATCGATACCCGTTGTGATGTGACGCGGCAGAAATGGATCAGCCAGGCACCAGCGCCCGATCATCCATGCATGAACACGATCAAAGCGCTGGCGAAGCCGCATGAAATCGTCAACTGTTCGGATATCCCCGTTGTAAACAACCGGGTGGCGCGTCATGGCCAGGCACTCTTCAAAGGCATCCAGATCGACAGATCCTTCGTAACGCTGCAGACCGGTTC
>DIKH01000343.1:787-1778 GCA_002424495.1 Desulfobacteraceae bacterium UBA5623 | reverse complement strand
GGTATGGGTCGATCACCGGCAGCAGCCTGAAAATATCGGCGTTTTCTTCCCATCCAAGCCGTACTTTGATGGAAAGCGACCCGCGAATTTCTGGAATGACACTGTCGAGAAAGGTCCGAATCCGATCCGTGTAGGGCAGCATACCAGAACCCCTTTGTTTATTGGCCACCATGGGATAGGGGCAGCCCAGGTTCCAGTTAACGGTGTCATACCCCAGGTCATACAAATAGTTGGCCAGAACGATAAAATCCGCTGCGGTTTTGCTCAAAATCTGAGGGATAACCGGCATACGGGTATTGTTTTCAGGAAGGACGTCTTTGACGTATTTGCTCTTGATGCGGGGACCCTGTTTGCTGGTGATAAACGGCGTCACGGCCAGATCGAAACCGCCAAAATGATCTGCAAACGCACTCCTAAACAAGTGATCGGTAAACCCCTTCATGGGGGCCATGTATAGTCTGATCAGCGGCATTCCACCCCCAGTATTTTATAAAAATGATACCATATTGTATCTAACATTTTGCGGCATGCCCCTTTGAGTCAATTTGGGAGGGCAAACCCCCTGCTATTGAAAATTACTTCACCAGTTCCTGCTCTAAAGTCTTGTGCTGACAAACTCATGACGCGTTCCATTCCTCTTTTAATGAACGTTCATCGTTCCAGCGCTTTGAACACCGTTGTAAGCCTCTCCCCATTGTCAAGACAAAAAATTGGTATGTATTTGGTGCATAGTCAAGCCGCCTGTTTTGATTGTTGTTTTAACAGTTCTTTGAAATAGATTTCATAAGGGGTCTTATACCCCAGTGATTCATGAATCCTCTCCGCGTTGTAGAACATGAAGTATTTATCAAGGCATTTACGGGCTTCAGAGACAGTCAGGTATTGATGAAGATAAACCTCTTCATATTTAACCGATCTCCAAAGGCGCTCCACAAAGATGTTATCATATGCCCGGCCTCTGCCATCCATGCTTATACTGATTCCTTCTCTT
>DIKH01000343.1:0-710 GCA_002424495.1 Desulfobacteraceae bacterium UBA5623 | reverse complement strand
TATCCATTGTGGTTGAGATATCCCACGCCAGCACGTAGCGGCTGTGCCAATCCATGATCGCAACAAGATAGACAAAACCGTGCTGCAGGCGAATGTATGTGATGTCAGTGCTCCAAACCTGATCAGGATGATCTATTACCACATCTTTCAACAGATACGGGTACTTCTTATGATCTGGATGGGCCTTGCTCAAATTCTTCTTCGGATAAATCGCCTCCAGTCCCATCTGGCGCATCAGCCTGCGAATCCGCTTCTGATTTACTTGATGACCCTTGATTCTCAAACTCTCCGTTATCCTGGGAACCCCATAAAAGGGCGTCTTCGTGAACTGTTCGTCAATCAGGTTCATAATCAGCTCATTGTAGCTGTTGTCACGATTCGATTCATAATAATACGATGCCCTGGAAAGCTCTAAAAGCTCACATTGACGGCTTATGGTTATCTTTCTATGCTCCGGCTCAATCATCGCCCGCTTCTCTTCAACAGTAGCTGTTGGGATTTTTTTTTAAGCCAGTCCAACTCCACCTTGAGCTGGCCAATCTGACGGTAAAGCTCCGATGTTACTTCCTCGGCTTCTTTATCATTTTTCTGCCGGTGATCGGAAAATACACCAGGCAGTTCATCAACAAGTTTCTGCCTCCATTGACGGATTTGATTCGGGTGCACCCCATACTCGCTGGAGAGTTCAGCCATTGTCCTATCCCCCTTCA
>DIKH01000158.1 GCA_002424495.1 Desulfobacteraceae bacterium UBA5623 | reverse complement strand
GCACCAGGACTTTTTTAGAAGCTACCAAGTCAATAGGTCAACTTGTGGTGATAGATCTAAAAGTTGATGCAGCACAGTCAATAGTCCTTTGGATATCCTTTTCACCATGCGCTGTGGACAAAAAAGCCGCCTCAAAAGGGGATGGGGCCAGATAGATACACTGGTCGAGCATGCCGGCATAATATTTCTTAAACAATTCAGCATTGCTTTCCTTGGCCGAGGCAAAATCGGTTACAGGACCGGTGGTAAAGAAGCAGCTCCCCATTGAGCCGACACGATTGACCCTTATATCAATATGGTTCAGCCGTGCGGCCTCTTCAAGGCCGGAAAAGAGCATGTCCCCCTTTTTCTCCAGTTCGCTGTAAATATCTTTTTGTCTCAGTTTATTCAGTGTGGCAAGCCCTGCCGCCATTGCCAGCGGGTTACCTGAAAGGGTCCCTGCCTGATACACATCCCCTGCTGGCGCCATCTTCAACATGATATCCTTCCTGCCCCCATAGGCCCCCACAGGCAGGCCTCCGCCGATGATCTTACCCAGACATGTAAGATCGGGCATTATGCCATAGAGTTCCTGTGCCCCGCCCGGAGCAACCCTGAAGCCGCTGATGACCTCGTCAAAGATCATGAGCGCGCCGTGTGAGGTGGTTATTTCGCTCAGCCCTCTCAAAAACCCTTGCTCAGGGACAATCACCCCCATATTGCCCGGCACAGGCTCAACAATTACGGCAGCGATATCCGGACCAAACTTTCGGAACGTATAGTCCACTGCATCAATATTGTTAAAAGGAAGCGAGATGGTCAGACCTGCCAGATCTTTTGGCACACCGGGGCTGCCGGGGATGCCAAGGGTTGCAACCCCGGAGCCTGCCGCCACCAGGAGGCTGTCTGCATGACCGTGATAGCAGCCGTCAAACTTTACGATCTTGTCCCTGCCGGTAAAACCCCTGGCAAGACGGATTGCGCTCATGCCCGCCTCAGTCCCGGAGTTTACCATCCGGACCATTTCTATTGATGGCACCATATCTATTATGACCTTGGCCATCTCAAGCTCTATCTCTGTCGGAGCCCCATAACTTGTCCCATGCCTTAGAGCCTCTTCAAGCGCCCGAATGATATCCGGATGAGCATGACCAAGGATCATCGGGCCCCAGGAGCAGACATAGTCAATGTATTGATTGCCGTCTGCATCTGTGATGGTGCATCCGCTTGCGTCCACAATGAATGGGGGGTCAATGCCGACCGCATTTCCCGCCCTTACAGGGCTGTTTACGCCGCCTGGAATATAGCTTTTGGCCCTCTCAAACAAGAGCCCTGATTTGTCTCTCATCAAAAATACTCCATACTGGTCTTCTTGAATTCCTTCTCACTGAAAAGCAGTATATAGTCCTTTATGCCGACGGTTACGGACATCTTCTCTGCAATCTCCCGGCATTGCTCCCTGCTGCCTGCATGCACCATGGAAAACAGATTATATAGCCAGTCTCCCTGGGGCATTCTCTGATAACAGTGCGTGACTTCACGGAACTTGGCCAGGGCCTCTCCCACCTCATCCACCCTTTCATCCGGGACGAGCCAGGCAACCATTGCATTGGAATCATACCCTGCCTTCTGGTGTCTCAGGGTTGCCCCGAATCGCCTGAGAATTCCCTGCTTCTTGAGATTCCTGACACGTTCGATAAAATCCTCCTCGCCAATGCCTGCCTGTTCGGCCAGGACCGCAAACGGTCTGTCCTCAACAGGAAGATCTCCCTGTATGAGACGAATCACTTTTTTGTTCAACTCATCTATCATGTGCGTGTCAACCTGATCATAAGGTGTCATTGGGAATATAGAATGTACCCTGTGTTGTCAAGGAGATATTGGGAAAGGAGACGCCCTCCGTTCGGCTCAGCCAACCCACCATTTTATGGAGCGGAAAAGAGAGTTGTCATGAAGGTCAGAATGCATCAATTTTTTGTAGATATTTATTGTGCAATTTCGTCAGCAAGATGAGCGCAACAATCGAGCCTATCAGACACCAAAACATATCGGTTTTTGTGTCCCAGATATAAACCCATGGCAGCGATATCCGGATGCAACAGGCCCGTTTTTGAAAGTTTAAAGACGTTTTTCCTCAATCGTCAATCCTTCCTGGTTTTTTATTGTGCTTGCAAAATTCAGCTAATTCGCATAGTAAAATAATGAACTCGGTTACAAGGCTACATGCTATGATCTTTGGTCTGCATAAAATCATTGAGCAGAAGATACAAGAGGCACAGGCCAGGGGGGATTTTGACAATCTTCCAGGCAGTGGCCGGCCTGTTGAGATTGAAGACGACAGTCATGTCCCTGAAGACCTACGTCTGGCCTATAAGATTCTAAAAAACGCCAATTGCGTCCCTCCTGAGATCGAACTCAAAAAAGAGATCAGGCAGATGGAGGAGATGCTTGAGGACCTGTCGGATGAAAAAGAAAGCTACCGCCAGGTCAAAAGGATCAATTATAAGATAATGCAGTTAAACATGATGAGAAAAACATCTCCTCTTCTGGAGGAAACCGAGATTTACTTTAAAAAGGTGGCTGAAAAATTGAAGAATAAAATCCGCTAAAATAACCGGCCGCCGGCATCACTGCCTCACTCATACATTTCATCTATTATATCCTTATATTTTTCCTCCACGAATCTTCTCTTCACCTTCAAGGTTGGAGTCAATTCCCCGGTCATCTGGCTCCACGGGTTTTCCAATAACCTGAATCTTTTTATCCTCTCCACACGGGCAAAGGGCCTCATGCATTCCTCGATTTCCTTTTCATACAGGGCAATCACGTGGTCTTGCCGGACCAGTTCCCCATTGTCGCAAAACACGATGCATCTTTCCTGCGCCCACATCCTGAGTTCATCGAATGCAGGGACGATCAGGGCCGAAACATAGTTTCTGCAATCTCCAATTACACTTGCCTGTTCTACGAACCTGGACCCCAAAAGGCTGTTTTCCAGCAATTGGGGTGAAATGTTCTTTCCTCCGGAGGTGATAATGATGTCCTTTATCCTTCCGGTGATTGACAGATATCCGTCCTCGTCAATAGAGCCCAAATCCCCTGACCTCAAAAATCCGTCCGCTGAAAAGGCCTCTTTGGTAGCCTTTTCGTCTTTGTAATATCCGGTCATTACCTGCGGACCCTTTATGAGGATTTCACCATCGTCAGAGAGATTGACAATGGTATCTTTCAGCGGGGGGCCGACAGTACCGGGCTTTATCTGCCAAGGCCTGTTCACGTTTGTAACAGGGCCGGTCTCAGTAAGGCCAAAACCTTCTAGCACACTAATCCCCATCCCAAGAAAAAACTCTGAGTCAGATATTGAAAGAGGTCCGCCGCCTGATACTGCAAGACTCAACCTGTCCATTCCAATGGCCCTCTTAAGGCCTGAAAAGACAAGCCGATCTGCAAGACCGTATTGCACCACAAACCACACACTTCTTTTGATGTTCATGCATACACGGGGCAGGTTTTTTGAAGAAAGCCCAATGGCCCAATTGGCAACGGCTTTTTTGATATCGGATGCCTTTGTCAACTGCCCAAGTATCCCCGCATGAATTTTCTCATAGAGTCTTGGGACACTGATGATGACCGTGGGCCTCACCTCTTTCAGATTTTCCATAATTGTTGAAAAATTTTCCGCAAAAGCCACCTTTGCCCCAATGGTGATAGGCAGGTAATAGCCCACAGTCCTTTCCAGGGCATGGGAGAGGGGGAGAAAAGAAAGAAACAGGTCTTTGTCGGAGAGGATTTTATGAAAATCGGCCAGTATCTGACTGACGTTTGAGATGAAATTATGGTGGGATAACATTACACCCTTGGGACGGCCTGTCGTGCCGGAGGTGTAGATTATGGTTGCAAGGTCAGAGGGCCTTGTCGCCCTGAGCCTGCCGGTAATCTCGGCCTTGGCATTGTGTGCCCGCCCAATTTCAAGCGCCTCGCTGAAATCAAAGACATTTTTCGCCTCTTTCATAACAGGTTCAAATGCAACGGCAAATCTGAGATCAGGCAGTTGCCCTGTGGTCTGCAAGACCTTTTCCAGGTGTTCCCGCCCTCCTGCAAAACAGGCCCTGGCCCCGGAGTGCGCCAGCACATAAAAGGTCTCTTCAGGGCTGTTGGTTGCATAGATGGGCACATTGACGGCGCCAACCGTCAATATTGCCAGATCCGTCACCCACCACTCATACCTGTTGGGTGAAAATATCGCGACATTGTCACCCTTGCCGATCC
>DIKH01000092.1 GCA_002424495.1 Desulfobacteraceae bacterium UBA5623 | reverse complement strand
ATGGGGCTGTCAAGACCGAACCAAAAATAAAGTGATCAGATGGAACCAATACTATAAAGGAGGTGTCAGATGAACGTTGCCGAAGTGAAAAAAAAAGCCAAGGAAATGGATATCAACACCTATCGGATGAAAAAGCAAGACATGATTCAGGCTATTCAGCAGGCTGAAAACAATATCCCCTGTTTTGGTACGGAGAGGGTGGACTACTGCTATGAGCAGGCATGCCTGTGGAGAAAAGACTGCGTTTCCTCCAATCACAACGGAAAAGCAGCCCTTATATGATGTTAACCGCGGTTGCACGTAATTGCGGTTGTGGGGGATGATGTCCCTCACAGGAACCCTTTTCATGAGGTTTAGCAATGTATAAAATACTATTTATGGATGATGATTACGCGATCAGGTTTCTTTATCAGTCGGAACTCGAAGATGAGGGTTACAGCGTAATGACGACTAATGACGTAAAGGGTCTTTTTAGTCACATTAAGGATTTCAAACCTGATGTCCTCCTCCTCGATGTCAGATGTGGAGAAACCAGTGGATTGAATATACTTAAGGAGATCCGATCCAAAAATCGTAATATGCCTGTTATATTGTGTTCGGCATATGATTCATTCCTGCACGACACTAAGGATATGGGGGCAGATTATTATGTAGCCAAGAGTATAGATCTGACTGAATTGAAATCCACGATCAAGACTGCATTTGAAAATCTTATGGAAGGTGAGGATAGATATTCTCCGCGGCACCATGAGCATCATTCAGCGACGCCATACGCATGACGCCAAATATACTTAATGAAAGTCAAGAGTTACTCCCCTCTTTCTATGATATAGCGGTAAACGTGCTTGCCGTTCCCCTTGTATTGAGCAAGACAGACAACATCCTTCCCAACAACTAATGGTCTGTCCAGTCCGTCAACCCATCGAGACACTTCTCTGCTTACAAGGGCTATCCTTTCAACAAGGGGTATCTTTTTTGCTATATTAATTGTTTTTTCCTCTCTCATGGCAACTTGCCTCCAACCAAACAAAATTTTTGGTCAATTTCCATCCTTAATCATTATAAGTCAGCAATCCGTTGATGGAAATTGATGCCGAAGGATCAGGATATCCTGCTCCCTAATCAGAACTTCCCGGTATCAAAATAAGATTGGGTGAGTAATGATGTACGGATCAGATCTATATAAAAATCAGTAAGCACCAAAAACATGTTTTCAAGGTTAGCCGATTTTTAAGACCTTGGCCCCCCTGATTTTTCTCTGTTTGAGTTCCACAAGGGCCTTATTTGCCTCCTCAAGTCCGAATTCCTCGACCTCGGGTTTTAGAGGGATCAGGGCCGCCAGTTCCAGAAATTCTCTTACGTCGTTTCTGGCGACATTTGCTACAGACTTGATCTCCTTCTCGAGCCACAGATGGAGAGGATAATCCAGTCTTGCAAGATAGCCCTTGTCGGCCTCCTCCTTGCGAATGGCATTGATAACCAGTCTTCCGCCAGGTTCCAGGTTCTTCAGCGCCTCTACGACCGGTTTCCATACCGGTGTGGTATCAATGATGCAGTCGAGTTTTTCAGGCGACATATCTTCGGTGCCGCCAGCCCAATAAGCGCCGAGGTCTTTTGCAAATTCTCTTTCTTTTTGGCTCCGTGCAAAGACAAAGACCCTGGATGCCGGGTATTTTTTCATCGCCATTTTGAGTACAAGATGGGCTGAGGCGCCGAATCCAGTGAGGCCAAGGGTTTGTCCATCTCTTATGCCTGTCAATCTCAGTGATCTATAGCCAATGGCGCCTGCACACAACAAGGGGGCTGCCTCAGAATCTGAAAATGTGTCGGGAATTTTATATGCAAAGTCCTCTGAAACGGCGGTGTACTCAGCATAGCCTCCGTTTGCATCCCTGCCTGTCGCCATGAAATCGGCACAGAGGTTCTCATATCCGCTTAAGCAGAACCTGCATTTTCCGCAAGATGAGTAGATCCAGCCAATCCCCACCCTGTCTCCGATCTCAAATTTCCTTGCCCTGTTTCCAACTGCCTCTACCAGGCCAACAATCTGATGGCCCGGGACAAGGGGAAGACGCGGCGGAGGCGTCCTCCCTTCTATTTCATCCAACTCTGTATGACAGACGCCGCAGGTCACGATTTTTACCAGGATATCTCTTTCCCCGTAAACAGGCATAGGAAGGTCGGCCATTTTAAGGGGTGTTCCATTTTCATCAATTGAGCTGATCTCTTTAAGTATCATTGCCTTCATGTCTGTTTTGCACCTCGTATAGCTTTTGCGCAAGATCAGGCGGCCGGCCCGTTAGAGATTCTGCGAAAACGATTTAGAAATATTTCCATGTTGTTTTTTTGATATTTTATATAATATACTAAATTTATTGTCTTTAACATAACAATTTTTTCATGGCATGCTTCATGCTGATACTTTAGGTCAGTGGAATATGTATTTGAAACGTCCCGGGTTAGGGTTTGATAAGGGAGGTATGTTATGTTACAAATAAAAAATATTCTGGTGGCGATAGACTTCTCCGAATATTCCGATGATGTTATGAAATATGCCGTATGCCTGGCCGAAGCTCTAAAGTCCCGATTGATCGTTGCCAATGTTATCAATCAGAGGGATATCACCACAATGAGGACAATCATCCAGAGTAAGGTGGATATTAATGTGGATGAATTTGTCCAAAATGAAAAAGAAAGGCGTATACAGGAAGTCCAAAAATTGTTGCAGGCAGCCCAGGGTGCATATCTGACCGTAAATACCATTATCAGGATCGGTGTCCCTTTTGTTGAATTGATAGAGGCAATTAAGGAAGAAGGCATTGACTTGGTGGTGATGGGCTCAAAGGGTCGTACCAATGTGGCGGATGTCCTGTTTGGCTCCACAGCAGAAAAGGTGTTTCGCCGCTCCCCGGTGCCGGTATTCAGTATCCGCCATAGATAGCACCAGGAGGCCGTCATTTGGGTGTTATGCAAAAAGTACTTTTCGACAAGCGTGATCACCTTTTATTAAATATTGTCAATGACGTTCTTAGCAGGGACAAGTCCCGTGAATACACCAGGAGACTTGTCTATTCATACCTGCACCCGCACGGCATCAAGGAGCTGGCTGAATCCAAAGGCCTGCGCCTTGCCTTTGCCGTCATCCACCTTTTTCAGTCTCTTGAGGCTGGAGGGGTGGACGCGCGGCTGAGCGCACTGCGTTCTCTCCATGCCGAGGTATTACACACCGCAGGGGGCTCTTTACCCATAAACACGGCCAGGGTCCTGTTGCAGATCATGAAGGAATTGGTCAGGGCGCATGGAGACACAGAGCGGCAACTCCAACTTGCCCATGATTTCAGAAGATCTGTAGCAGGAAACCCCAGGATAATCCGGGAGCAACTGCGCAACTACCATCTCCTTGAAATGCCCGAAGAATGGAATCAGGTCACCTTTGACGATCATGTCCATGACGCGAACACCAAAGGACGCAAATCTTCCTCTCACCTCATTATGGATGCTTGGATAAAGGGCATCCGGCGATTGAGGGTAATATACTACAACTATCTTGAACCTAGATTTGCCGTCGAACTCCTGGAGGCGGCCAGAATAATGGGGATTGATATCCGCACCGGTATAGAATTTTCTTCAAAATTTCGCGGTAAATATGCACACCTGATCTGGGTTCCCAGAGGGTTTGTAGACTCCCAGGACTTTCTGTGCTTTCTGGCGGAAGATCCTGTTGCGGATTTTATGTCCGAAGGCAAAAAGGTTTCAGAATACCAGGAGGCCTATGTATTTAAGATATTCGAAGAGTTTAACAGCAGACATCGCCTTGCAGTCAGAGGGACCTTTGGCTTTGAGATGCCCTCTCTGAACATATCGGATTTTATCTCTTTTGTGGGTACGGGGCAGGCCTCCTTGCTCCACCTTGCAGAATTTTTGCACAAAAAAATGCTTCCCCACATGAAATCTCATGTGGAGGAGTTAAGGAGTCAATATGCAAATGCAAATGATGAAGAGCGGCAGAGTATAGCTGTTAAGGTGGAGGAGCTAAACAGACTCGATCCGGAAATTATCCTTGAACACTACCTCGATCCGGAGAAAAATCCTGATATCCCAGACCCCAATATTCCCAGGGATGACCCTGATGTCCCGGCCATGCTAAAGCTATCGCCCAAGGGGCTGATTGACCGTCTGGTTCAGCTCCACTCAGGCCAGCGTTTCACTCTCAATCTGAGCAATCTTAGGGTCAAGGACGTTATTGAGCTGCTCTATGACTGCGAAGGCATAATCACCCGTTTGGAAATCTTTAATCTGAAGGACCATGCCAATAAAAAGACGGATCATATCCCTGATATCAGCAGACTTCAGGAGGCTATTAACCGGGGAAACGTAATCCATCTAAAACAGATTATCAGGGAGGCGATCTCAAGGATCGAATCATCAGAACTTGCGGATCGCAGCGACAGAATCAAGAAATTGTCCTATATACTAAATGACATCGCAACCATGAGAGACATGTATATAGGCACACAGTTAAAATCCCGTATTGGAAGCGATTCCACAGGGCGCTCCCCCCGCGTTCATGGTATGGGGCTGGCGATAATGGATACCCTCCCCGGTCGCGCCCTTAAGGAAGTCCATAGTCATGGGGCCGCCATCCGGGAGCATATTCCAATCAGAATTGCGGCCTTCCGGAGGAAGACTCTTCTCCCCCGCACAAGCCCGAACAATTTTATTTCATCATTCTATCGCCTGGCGGGCAAAATTCCCGCCCTGCACCTGTTTAGCCATAAACAGAGCGCAGACTGGCTCATAGGGCAATCTCAATTTGTAACAGGCCACGGTAACGTTGTAACTTTGGGAGGGATTCAGAAACACACTGATAACGGTCTATCCATTGATCCGCCTCGAACTCAACTCAGGCGGACCAAGCTATCGTTGAGCAACCTGAACACAGGGTTAAAAAACGGCCTTAAGGTCCTTATCGGGTTTATCCCCGCCTTTTTCACCTTTGCCCTGACAAAAGAATGGTGGCTATTGGCCTATTTTGGCGCATTTATCTGGTTTGGCATTACGGGCCTGAGAAATATCCTTCAATCTGTTCTGGGAGGGGGCGGAATCAGGCGCTCCCCGCTGTTGAGATGGAATGACTATGTAAGCTGGGAACGTTTGACGGATTCGCTCCTGTTTACAGGGTTTTCCGTCCCGTTGCTGGACTATGTGACAAAGACCGTGGTGCTCGATAGGTGCTTTAATATCACAACTGCAACTGATCCTCTTGCCCTTTACGCCTTTATGGCACTGATCAACGGATTGTATATCTCATGCCACAATGCATTCAGGGGGCTGCCCAAGGGTGCCATTGTCGGAAATTTGTTCAGAAGCGCTCTTTCCATACCGGTCGCTGTATTGCTCAATACGGCAATCGGCGGCATTTTGGTCTCAGGTGGCGTAACAGACGTAAGCGACGTCTTGCAGAAATGGGCCGCGGTTATATCAAAGGCTGCGTCAGATCTTGTCGCAGGCATTATCGAAGGTACGGCTGACCGGTACCAGAATATTCGCATCAGACTGCGGGACTATTCTGCAAAGCTTGCCCAGCTTTTTGACACCTATTCAAAACTGGAATTGTTTTTTCCGGAAGTGAACACAATGGAATTGCTAAAAAATCCAACAAAGATCACACAGGCCACCAATGAGGAGGTCAGAGACCTTGAAAAGATCCTGATCATTCATGCCCTGGATCTCCTCTATTTTTGGATGTATCAGCCCCGCGCCAGAAGCGCCCTTCGTTCTCTGGTTCAATCATTGTTTGCTGAAGAGCTTGAAATTTTTATAGGAACCCAGTCTATCCTCGTGCAACAGAGAAAGATCAGTCTTCTGTTTGTTGATGGCCTGGTGGGCAAAAACTTTTCAAAGGCCCTTTCATTTTATCTTGACCGTTTTCAGGAATACCTAAACGGCATAAAACAATTTTCCAGCCCGAATCCATAATTGTCACCATCTTTCCGATTGCTCCAAGTTTTTTT
>DIKH01000004.1 GCA_002424495.1 Desulfobacteraceae bacterium UBA5623 | reverse complement strand
AAAATTATGCGCCATTTCAAAACAGACACCCACCCCTGAGCGCTCGCACCCGGACTTTGAGAAGTTACCGCCTAATTCAAATAGCGCTTCAGCTTTTTCCAGGTCAATTGTCCTGCATATCCGGTCGCGGGGAGCCCGTGAGATTTTTGGAACCTGATCAGGGCATAGCGGGTCTTGTTGCCATAGTGTCCATCTGTGGGACCTGGATTGAATCCGGCCTTTTTCAGTGCATATTGGAGTCTGTATACACTGTTGTTGGGCGAGATCTTGCGCTTAGCTGGGGCAGAGCATCTGACAACACTACCAAAGGGAAAATCCACAAGTTTTTTTACATCAGCCCACAGGTTATTGCTTCCAAGCATTGATACCACCACCTTCCTGGTATCAACCCGGATATGGCCTACGAAACAATAACTGGAAGCCCTGGTCCAACCTGTTTTACCCAACACCTCGCGCGGATCATTCCATAACATTCTGTTATGACTCTTTATATATATGCGGCGACCACCCATGCTCCGGATTGAAATCCCCCGGATTTTCAGGGTGTCCACAATAAAAGAATATTTCTGGATTTCCATCATGATCAGCGCCATATCATAGGAGGTTGAGTACTGATTGGCAGCAGGCAGCCCGCTTGCCCTGACAAAATTGGAATTGGTGCAACCGATAGAGCGGGCCTTGGCATTCATCAGCCTGGCAAATCCGGCACGTGAACCTCCGGCAGCCGCAGCCAGTGTTTCGGCCGCGTCATTGGCAGAATACATCAATGCCGCACGGATCAGGTCGCGAACATAATAGCGCTCACCAGGTCGAAGATTGAGCTTTCTTGGTTCTATCGAATTGACAAACTGCTGGATGGTTATGATATCGGAGAGCCCCAAACGGTCCATCGCGACCATGGCGGTAAGGAGTTTGATAGTGCTTGCAGGGGGCAGCCTCAAATCAGGCATCTTGGCGAATATGATCCGGCCTGTGTTACAGTCGTACAGAACCGCAGACCTGGCAGTAATGGAAGGAGCCTGCTGGGCGCAGACGACGGAAGGCTTTATGCCCATAACCAAAATAAAGGATACAAATGTCAGCAAAAGAAATTTTTTCATTTCAAGTCTCCACCTTACCTGCTAAAGAGCACATAGCACAGACCGGAGATGTTTTTCAAGTGGAAGAACTCTAGTGATGAATCAAAAAAATAAGGGGGACACTTACAGGGGGGGTGGTGCTGCCCTGCGTCTGAAGCAGGGCAGCACCTGCTATGGGCTGAAAGGGGAGATAAGGCTGACTCTTAAGCAGCTTTTGCCATAGCATGGGGATCGTTTTTCATGTTCCGTATAAAGGCAAGGTCTATTTTGCTTCTTTCCGCCATCCTGTTTTCAACCTCTTCACTACTGAGGCCCATCAGGATCTTATAGGTATTATATTTTGTCTTGCAAAAATATATGTCAAAGGGCTCTGAGCAATCTTCGCCCCTGAAAATCCTGATTCCAGGGATATCGTCCTTTTGTATGTATTCGTAGTTTGTGTTAATCAGAAGGGGCTCGACATCATGCTTGTTCTGCCAGGGGATGCAGGCGCCCTCCATTTCAAGCCCGGTATCCATTATTGACCTGATCTTTTCCGCAACACCTCCCACAGGAAGGACAATATCGCCGGTCAATGATCCGGTTACCCCATATTTCTGGTTGACAGGCTGTTTGATGTAATCGGAGATAAGGGCAATATCCATTGCAACCGAGGCGCTGTCACCTTCCACTCCGCCGTGGGCCTGAATATACTCGACGTGCATTTCATAGCCAACATAAGGCGCGCCAATCTTCTTGAATATTTTTTTGATAGACGCCCTGACATTTTGGGCCGCGGCCTTTGCAATGTCGCCGGTCTTTCCTGATGATGTAACTTTATCAGACCCGCCTGCATTGACCTGCCCATGGATTGGAAGGGGTTGGCCATACATCCGGCCGCCGGTCTGAGAATTGATTACCGCAAGGCCGACCACATAACCGATTGAATCGGTCATTGAGCTTATGAATTTTTTAAGATCTTTCTTGTGTTCAATAAGCTCCTTGCTGAGCGCCCCTTCAAGACTTAGGTGTTCTTTCAGCGCATATTTTACATGCCTTGCCTCAACCAGATGGGAGTTTTCATATATTGCCTCATATTCGGCCATTTTAATGATACCATTCATCGGCCTTAATATGCTGCTCAGTTTTCTGTCCGACGAACGACATCTCAATTCCTTGATTATCTCCAGGATTGCGGCCCTTGAAAAATCCCTCGCTTCCAATCTGTAGTTGAGAGGCAGACGTTTGCCGAGCAAAAACTCGCTCCTTAACTTGACTCCGACATGGCCCTCTTTTTCTACTACCTTGCCCCACGTCTCATTGAATTCCTTGTCCAGGTTTATTATCTCTTGCTTGATATACTGAATGAGTTCTTTGATCGTTTGTTCATTTTCGGCAACTGCGCTTTCCATCTGGATGATCTCACCCTTATCCTCGATCCTGCTCAGAAAGGAACCATCTCCTTCTTTTTGAAGGTATTCCAGGGTATCGTGATTGCAACATGCAACGATTATGTTATCGGCCCTCAGCGAATTTTCGGATTTGTCTGCCGCGCCGCTTCCGGTTTCCCTGCCTCCTTCAAGCAGATATTCCTTGTTCTGCATAATCTCCAACAGCTCTGACATATAACCAATCTTTATCAGTGTCTTTATCTCATCAATGTAGATAATAGGCGATTTTGCGTGGGCGCCCAGATATGCCCTTTTGTGTGTGGGAGTATGGAGACTGCCTGACTGATAGGGGTCATGCCTGAACCCTCCTTTCATACTCCTGGCGTTGGGTTCGGACACTCTGGCCATCAGCCCCTTGTCTTTCCTGGGATCATACAAGACCTCTGGGATCATATCATAGAGATGTTTAAGGGAGTTTTGTTTCCCCCCTGTTGTCTCTCTTTGTATCTTTTCCTGGGCCTTATGATTATTTTCCTGCATATACATGAATATTGCACCTATGCCGCTAAGACCTGTCGCAATAAATGCAGAGGGGAAGAAAACTCCTGCGACAGCACTTATCCCTGTTATCCACAGAAGCCGGTTTTTTGTCTTCGTGACCGGGATTATCTGATCGGAAAGGCTGAATTCATCTACACTGTTTTTCGCAGACTCAAGGTCATTATTAAGGCCTGCAAGCAATTCGTCTACCGTCTCAGGGTCTTCATAGGCAAACCTTATATGATTCTTGTCTTTTCCGGGATATGCCATGATCGCCTCTTTGGGCCTTAAATAATCCCCCAGAGATTTATGGAGGACCTCGTTAAACATATTGGCAAGCATGGATTTTCCGGTTCCAGGTCTTCCGACCATAAGGATATGACCTCTGTTCTGGGCGATTTTTCTTATGGCCTTTTTTGCCCGATCCTGAAATATAACGCGCTCTATTGGGTCTTCCGGCACAGTAATATTGGATGTATCATCGAAAAAACCCAGACTTTGCCTCAGCGACTCCGGATAATCCATCAACTCTTTTATCCAATTGTAATCGTTTTCCTTGAAATCACTACTCATTGCTGTATCCTTTAATAGAATCTAACAGGTAGTATTTGCCGGCCTCGGACACAATAGCCATTTTGTTGATCATTGAATATAACTCGGGCAATTCATCCTTTATCGGGTCGAGCGCACGAACATCGTGCAGGACGGAGACATTGGTAAATATCTTTTTTGTGCCTGAATTATTCGGCGCATAATTAAAGAGGATGCCGAGTTGCGAATTCTTCAGAGACCTCATAACAGCATCTTTTTTATTCACCCCAATGTGATAGGCATTAAAGATGTCTTTGTACAATGCTGGAAGCGGAGATTTTGTGTAGTCTATTTCCAACTGATCCTTGAAAAGCAGCCTTAATGGCTTTGCGTTCCCTTGTGTGCAAAGACTAAATGAGTTGTTGAATTTCGGGTTTACCTTTATGGAATGGTCAAGCAGATGCATATGATTTATCAGGTTCGCATCATTAATCCAGAACTCCACCTTCCCATCAACACCGATAACGCAAAACTTAGGTCTTCCTTCCGCATGAAATTTTATCAAAAGGTGTGAATTTTTTGCATTATAGGAAAAGAAATCAAATCCGCTCATTTCAAACAACCCCTGTGAGACATTGGCCCTTTCCAGGATAACACCGACATCCTTTATAAGATAATTGTTCATATAAGTTATCTTTTCATCAAGATCACCCTTCAGATTCAACAATGACCTGTTTCCGCCAATATCTTCGCATATGCCAACAATATTGGACACCGCTTTTCGATCCAATGTATTGAGCTTTTTCAACAAAGAATCATAGATCCTTAATGATGAGCGTATCCTCTCCACGTGGGAGGCAAAATCTTTGTCCTTCAATAAAACCTGCGTCTTATCACGGGATGCCATCAGTGTCTCGGAAGGATGTTTCCCTTCATTTATCAATCCCTTGAATTTATCCGGCAATATCGCCCTGATCTTGGTCCCGGCCTTGTCCGGAAATGTTTCATGATACTGAATATCACAGCCCACCAATATCTTTCTCACTTCAATGGGATTGGGATTAAGTAGATATTTTGCCAGATCCGAGATTCTGTATTCGGTTACAAAGGTCGTCTGGATGGTCTTGTCAATCGCACCAAGGTCAAACTTTCCCTGCCTTCCTCCTGAAATTATCCAGATATCATTGTTGTGCAAGAATTGTTGAGCAGCTTCAAATGTCATTTCTATGTACCTACCAATTCAATCTATTTTATGTTGTTTACAATTGGTTACGCAATTGATGTGCCAGGAATCGCAGGTTATCCTCGCTAATATATCTGCAATGATTTCAAAATGTTATGGTTTACGGAAATTTATACCATGAAAATATGTAATAATATGCTATTCTTATTCGGCAATCTAATTACACTTTTTGGTATAATATTACACAGTAGAAGTCTGTCCTAAATTTTTTTGAAAACACAGGATGTTGCATATGGTGGGATGAATCTTAAAAATAAGATGGAAAAGGATTTGTTGTTGCTGAGGGAGGTCACGCCTCCCTTGTTTTAACATCACGGCTTGAGCGCTACGGCATAGTAATCTTCGTCAGTCAGTCCCTCAGCACAGCACGTTCCGAGCAGGTAGGGGTTATTCTCTAACTGATCGCCGCCGCAACACGGGCATTGTACGCTTTTATCCATCCATGGTGTCCTGCTGAAATTGTGCCCACACTGAATGCACTTGTATTCGGCATTAAACTGGTTGATCATTTAACTTCTTTTCCAGATACGATAAGAGATTTACCAAAGCACTTGTCAACATCATGTACTATAATGGGATGTTTTTCTTAGGTCAAGAAGGACGTTCTGCTGGAAGCGGGGTTAGCCACAGGGATAATTTGCAGTTCCCGGACCTCCTCTTAGACAATAGGAAGATGGCAACTGAGTGTCAAGATCAAATATAATTTGACTTAAGTTCCTATTCTTGGTTGATTTAAACGCCATTTCAATGTGACAATCACAAAGGATTCCATGAAGGCAATGATTCTCGCAGCAGGTCTGGGTACAAGGCTCAGGCCCTTGACATTACAGGTGCCAAAGCCTTTGGTTCCAGTCGGAAACAGGCCTGTCATTGACTGGACGATCGGGCACCTCAAGAGACACGGGGTCTTTGATGTCATTGTCAATGCGCATCATTGCCACCAGCAGCTTGCAGAATATCTGGACCGGGGAATACAATTTGGAATGGATATCGAGGTCAGGGTGGAGCCCGATATCCTGGGGACAGGGGGAGGCATCAAAAACACTGAAGATTTCTGGGATCCTCACCCTTTTTTTGTCATTAACGGCGATATCATTACTGATATCAATCTGACAGATGCGCTTAAAGTCCATTGTCGAAGCCAAAACATTGCAACACTTATCCTCCACGATTACCATTGCTACAATCAGATCGAGATTGATAATGATCTAAACATATTGGACATTGGAGACAAAGCCCATCCAGGCAGGCTTGCCTTTAGCGGCATACATATTATTGAGCCTGAACTATTGAGTTGCATACCCAAGGGTGTATTTTCCAATATCATGGATTGCTACAGGCAGTTGATCAAGGCGGGCATGCCTGTCAGGGGGTATATTTCAAGAGGTCATCACTGGCGGGATATCGGGACTATAAAGAGCTATCTTGATGCCAACAAAGAGGCATTAAACCAGGAGAGGTTCCTGTTGGACCCAGGCCTGCGTATGCACAGCTCCGCCAGACTATCTGACTGGGCGGTCATTGGTGAGAATGCACGCCTCGAAGAAGGCTCGGAAGTCAGGGGCTCTGTCCTGTGGAAGGATGTCCGGGTGAAGAAGGGAATAAAAATTATTGACAGTGTCGTCACATCTTACAGGCAAGTGGAAAAAGATTTGATCGGTGAGGCGTATTAAAGCTGTTTTTACTGGTTGTTTGCCAGTTTATGCTTTTTCTGTCAAAAAGTCCAAATAGCCTGACCTTTATGATATAGACGCTTATCAATTCGAAAGGCTTGTCAGCGGCCAGGTTTATATGAAGGCAAGATTAACTTTATTTTCTTAAGCTATTCAGCGGTTACAGGTATTGACATATATGTCACCAGATCTCAAAGAGTTCATCCTCGAATTTCTAAAGACCAGAGGCCTGGGCTCAGATCAGTTTACTATCGAACCGATCCCCCAGGATGGTTCCAAACGAATTTTTTGGCGTATTACGCCTGCCTCATCAGAGGGCTCTTATATCGCAATGGCCAATCCTCCTGTTGACGATTTCACCACCAGGGAAAACATGGCCTATGTGATGATCGGCAGACACCTCTACTCAAAAAACATCCCGGTTCCAGAAATCCACTGCTTTGACCACTTACGCGGCTGGGTTATCATGGAGGACCTGGGAAAAATCAGTCTTCAACATCTTGTTTTTTCGATCAAAAACCCTCTTGCCATATATGAGAAGGTCATTGAAATCCTCTTCCGGCTCCAGGTGGAAGGAACAAAGGGCTTTGACATTTCATGGTGTTGCCAGACACAAAGATACGACCGGAACATGATGCGTCAATATGAGTCCAACTATTTCAGGGATTCATTTCTTACTGACTATCTGGGTCTCAAAAAAGACTGGCATGAGCTCGAAGGCCCTTTTGATCATCTGGCTGAAATGTCATCCAGGCCACATAGTCATTTCTTTCTCCACCGAGACTTCCAGTCAAGGAATATTATGATCTCCAATGATAACATAGGCATAATAGACTGGCAGGGCGCAAGGCTTGGACCTCTTGGCTATGACCTGGCCTCCCTGCTGATTGATCCCTATGTCGGCCTGTCTTTTCAACAAAGAGACCACCTGGTTAAAGCCTATTTGGTCCTTGTCAAAGTTCATAACCCCTCATGGGTTGAACCAATAAAGAAATCCTTCAGTTATCTCGCGATCCAGAGAAATCTTCAGATCCTTGGGGCCTTTTCCTTTCTGACAACGGTGCGAAAAAAAACACATTTTGAGACCTATATACCAACTGCGCTAAAGACCCTGGAAGAACTGCTCTGCCAGGTAGATGACCCGGGGCTTTATCCCCTCAGGGATGCAGTTATGGAGTTGGCTCTTAAATCAGGCCCGAACCCTGCAGGGCCTGACAAAAATTGTTAATTCAAAAGGCTTTTCCATTGATTTTCAGAGAAAATATGACGGATATTTTGACAATACAGAAAAAAGGCTTGAAAAATCCAGCACAACAAGAGCGGGTAAAGCCTGGCAAGCCGTGACGCCCTGATGGGTATCATAAGCATATTCTGAATATGCCGGCCCCAGGGACCGCTCTTATTATTTAGTGTCCATCCAGAAAGGC
>DIKH01000127.1 GCA_002424495.1 Desulfobacteraceae bacterium UBA5623 | reverse complement strand
GATTTATGTTGCATTGATCGCCTATTTGCTATTGTGTCTATTCAAATTTCTATCAAAGATTCCAGTTAGCTTGCAAAACCTAATAAGAGTAATGCAACTTAATCTTTTTAGAAGATGCACATTGAAGGAGCTATTTGATCCTCCTGCATTAAATAGCCATATTCCCATTATTAACAAACAGTTAAAGTTTACTTTTGCCTAGCCGGACAGAATTGATAAAGCCATATATTGTCATCTTGTCAAGAAATATTGCCGCTTATATTGGGTTTATAAATATGTTATAGCTGGATATATATGGTATCATGTCGAAGCCAAAGGAAAGCCCGAACGTCCTATTGGGGCGGAGAATACGCTCACTGAGAATCCAAAAAAAATGGACTCAGCAAAAGCTTGGAGAGAAAGCGGACATAAATTACAAGTTCCTGGGAGAAATTGAACGGGGTCAACAGAATCCTTCCTTTGGGGTTCTGGCTAAGATTGCAGCCGCTTTGAACGTAGATCTACCAGAATTGTTTCGGTTTGACCATGAAATGTCAGACCGGAAGGGGATCGAGGCCAGCATAACTCATATTCTCAAGGCCCTTCCAGACCAGGATTTAAGCCGTCCCCTTTTGGTACTGCGGGTTCTATATCCCCTAAAGTAAAACCCCTTGATGTTAAATTCAATATAATTTCCCTTAAGGAGGGATGGAGAGTGTCAAACAGCTCCGGCAGGCGCGAATACCCGAGTGACAGACCAAAAAACCCCATCAAAAACCCATAGTTATCCCTTGCCCTGGGTGAGATCATCCAACCTGGGCCGAATTTGAAGGCCGTTTATTTGCAATGATATTAATATGTTAATTGAAAATCGAAAGATAGCAAGGTAGCGCAGAGTTAAGACCAGTTTTTACTTTACTTTTTTTCCAGGGGGTTTCTTCTTCGGGAATCAATTCAAGCTTGTCTTGGGGAGATTCTTCAATAAGAGAGGTTTGTTGTGGTTTGCGCCAGTCGTCTCCTGAGACCGCTCAAAGTTCATCCTCTTCGCTTGGGTCAATCTTGTCCTCAAAAGCTTTAAGTACCTATTGTATGCCCTCTGCTTCACCGCTTCTTTCAACTTCTTCAATGTCTCCGTCATTGGTCCCTTCATTGCTGGCCTCACGTTCGATTACATTGATCGGTCCCTTTTCCTCTTCTCCGGTTTCCCGCCATTCAATGCCCTGATCGGAAAGGTACTTATGCAAGGCTTTTTTTACAATCGTAGAAACAGGCGCGAACTCCTTTTGGCGAGCTTCTACAAAGCTTCTTTCATCTAATGATAAAAGGCTCAGCAGAAGCATGAATAACCGGAGCTCACAGGCTGGGCACCGAAACCGAAAAGGTATGACCCCGACACCCTACCTGTGAGTCTTATTAACTGACCGTCTTCGGGCGGTTTTTTTGTGCCCCAAAAGCCAATATCATGATTTGCTGTTGGGTATACTGTTGGGTGTTAATTTTTTTAGCAATGAAAAATGGTTTAAATTGCTACATAACCCCTTGATATCATTATTGGCGTCCCCAACGAGATTTGAACTCGTGTTGCCGGCGTGAAAGGCCGGTGTCCTGGACCTGGCTAGACGATGGGGACGCTATCTGTAAGGCGAGACGAGGATAGTGTCTGGGGTATGGTCACCGTCGAGGAATATCCCTCAGATGCGGTCCTTATGTCTCCATTTTTCATCATTGTCTAATATGGTGAAAAAGTGACAATTTTGGCTTTTTAGCACGAGCGCACTTCCATGTCAATAAGGAAGTTATTGAAGGTAACGATGAAAAAGCTATTCTTGGAAAAACCGGCTTTATTGTCCTTGAACAGGATAGAATTTTTGAGTCCATGAAAAGGCCTTTTTTCTAAAGATGTGACACACTCATTAACCAGGGGGGATCTGCGCCTTCCGCGGTATTTTTTGTCTCCTGGATGAGCACCCTCTGAAGTGTTCCTTTGACGATGAGAGAGGCGTTTCGGCCCTTTATTGACGTACGGTCATATATGTTTTCTGTGACCTTTACCCATGCGGATACATTCCTAATTTTTGAAAGCTCAAGCAGACTCTTGATGTCGTCCTGAAGCTCAGATATTTCCTTTCCCATTTTGGCGATCTCATCCTTATAGTTTGCAATGCTCGCCTCCACCTCTCCCTGTTCTTTAAGAAGGTCGTCCAGGTCTTTCTGCATCTTTTCCAGCTTAAAATTGATGGCCTTCATTATTGTCAGAACCTTTATGATATTCTTTCGATCATTGGTCTCTTGGAGACTTTTCAGCGTTTCCTTCAGGCTCCTTTGTTTCACCATAGCCTTGTCCTGTTCCTGAGCAAACTCTCCTATCTGAGTCTCCAGCTTACCGGGTTTATCCTTGATCTCATCAAGTAGCTTTAATTTTTTCTCGCGTTCCTTTTCCCTTTCTGCGACCTTAAGATTGATGGTCGTTATTTGTTTTTCCAAACGGTTATCAATGCCGATTATTAGCGTGCAGGGGTTTGACGCACTCGATCCAATTTCAGCTGCCGCTATGCCTTTCATGGCTGAAACAGACGAGTCCATGATTTTGCCGCGATCCATATTGAATATGCCGTTTGTCTCAATACGTGATTCATATACCTCGCGTTCAACACTAACATCGCCCAATGCATCAATGGTCGAATTACGTATGTGCCTGGCCCTGACTGAGCCGTCTGTAAATATCTTTGCACCGATGATGCCTTTGTTTACAATTAGTTCTCCCTCTGTTTCTATCTCTGCGTTGTTGATCTCGTCAGCCCTGAGCGTCTTTGCCTTTACCCTGTAGCCCTCCTGTACCGCCCCATTTACCTGAACATGTCCATTAAAAATTATATGCCCGGTTTCAATGCCAATATCTCCTGAGATCGGAAGAGTGTCGGAAACACTGATGGTGCCGTTAGGTGATAACTCAGGCCGGCCATCAATCTCTGCATAGCACTTTTGACCGTCCTGGCTTTTTTTGACACCCTTGCCGCAGATCAGGCTGACCAGGTCCGGGGGCGGTGGATCAACAGGATAGCCGTAAATGTCTTTGCCCTGTTTTCCATCAGTGCCTGGAATCAGCTCTGCAAGGAGATCCAGGGCCTTTGACCAGGGGATTTCTCCCCTGTTTTTGTAATCTATTGTTCCGTCTTCATGGATTGTGGCCACCTTAAACGGATTGGTTTCAAAGTGGTATTTGATTTCCGTCTGTTTGCCCTGGTCAACTGGTATGCCCTGGGCTATCTTGCGGGGCTGATTTTTTGTGGGTTTTGAGAGCAGGTATTGGGTGATTTTTTCATCTTTGGCAATGCCGAATTTGAGCCCCTCCATCGCGATCAGGCCCTTTATGTTGCCAAGGCTGGCTTCGGGCGGATTATCATCCATGGGGTAGATGTAAGCCTTTATCCTGTCTTGAGTAACGGCCAACTCAAAACCGGAATCATTTTGCACCCTTTTTGCCCCTTCCAGGTTGGGTGTGCCTTCCTCTATGTCATCCTCGATAAATTCTTCTTTATAGGGGTTTTTGGCTTCAGCAGGCTGAGACGCCTTTGCTTTAGCCTCCGAAGGTTTTCTGAGTCCACTTTTTGTTGAAATGACAGTCTTTTGTTGCACCACCTTTTCCTCAGGCTCAGGTGCTTTTTTCTGCGCCAGAATCTCCCTAAGCTCTATCTGTGTTGAAAGAATGGCCTTTTTTTGCTCTTCTGTAATTACCTCAGCCTCAACAAGGAGATCTCCAAGGAAAATGGCCTTACCCTGTACTGCGCGGAGTTTTTGTTCATCGAGGGCACGATTGAACTGCTCTTTGGTAACAAAGCCCTTCTGAATTGCAATCATTCCGAATTTACGTTCCAGAACCCCTAGGTTGGTCATCAGTAAGCTCTTACTTGTCTATAAGCTTTAGAAATTTATTTAATTGCAAACAATAACATATGTATCTTATCGGCAGGAATGAAAAATTCTAAAGATCACAATCAAAGGGTCCTCTTAACCTATTTTGAATGTCTTTTCAAGAAAAAGTCTCCTTTCGTTCTTTCCCTTGACTCCATATTATGCCCCTGATAGAAATTGTTCCAGACTTTTGTCTTACCGGAGGAACAGGTTGATACAATATGAAAGCCCAACAATCAGGCCGCCCAGCGAGGCCCGCTCCCTGCTTGTCAGGGCCACCAGGTATTGCCCTTGGGGCAGATGTATATTCTGTTACGGTGTCCTGTGGGAACACCGTAAGCTAGAGCTAAGGCAGGTTGATGATATAAAAAGAGATATCCTGGCGATGAAGGCCCATGCAGAGATGATTGAGAGGTGGGCGGTTGACAATAATGCAGAGGACAGCATAGAGCAGATTGCAGTCAATAACAACGTACTCTGGCTGACTAATGAAGGGGTGAAAACCGCCTTTATCGGAGACTCGGACAGCCTCGTCATGAAAGTGGATGGCCTTGTTGAGGTCATAGAATTCCTTTACAAGACCTTCCCGACACTCGAAAGGGTGACCAGTTATGCAAGGGCAAAGACTGCAATCAAAAAATCTCCCGAGTCTCTTAAAAGATTGCACAAGGCTGGGCTAACCAGACTTCATCTGGGTCTTGAAACAGGCGACGATGAACTATTAAAATGTATTGATAAAGGCGCAACATCTTTGGAGATGATTGAGGCAGGGGAAAAAATACGGGAAAGCGGAATTTCTCTATCAGAGTATGTGCTCCTGGGAATTGGCGGTGAAGACCGGTGGCAGCAGCATGCAGAGGGAACGGCAAGGGTATTGAACGCCATTGACCCTGATTTCATTCGTGCCCGTACCTTGATAGTCATTCCTGGGACGCCACTCTATGACAAGGTGAACTCAGGAGAATTCAAGATACTAACACCGGAAGGGATATTGCGGGAGGAAAGACTTTTGATTGAACGGCTGGAAGTTACATCTGAATTTGTGAGCGACCATGTTTCCAATTATCTCCCCCTTGACGGCAAAATGCCAGGGGCAAAAGGGAAGATGCTGGAACTGATTGACAAGTTCCTGTGCGCTCCGGCAGAAATTAGGGACAAATATTTGCAGCCCGAGGAATTAAGACATCCTTAACATTATACAGACTTTAAGAAAATGATTTTGGCAAGGCCAGGGGAAGCAATCTGCGGAGGTGTACTACCAGTACGCCGCACAAAGAATTCCGACCGATAACGCAGTCCAAAATCTTTTTATTGAAGTCTACAGGAGAGACAAGATGACGGCAGCATGTGGCGTAGACTGTGAGGTGTGTGATTTAAAGGCAAGGAACAAATGCGGAGGATGCGTCCCTGGCAACCACCCCAGGGCATTGGAGAGATCTGAAGAAATAAAACAGGTAATGGGCGCTTATTGCCCTGCCATGAAATGTGCGGCAGAAAGAAAACAGCCCTATTGCCTTAGCTGCGAGGAGTTTCCGTGTAAGGTTCATTATAAGTGGGAGATCCCTTACAGCAGCAGACTCTTAAAACTTATAGAAAAGTCAAAATAGAAAGGAGTGAAAGTTTATCATAGGGGCTTATTCAAATCGGTGAGATAGGGGATGATGGCTTCGTTCTTGTTGCTGGCGGTTCCATCGTATGTTATGGATACAATGGGGACTCCGGTTTTTGTCTCTATCTCTTTTGCCATTGCCTCGGTGATCAGGGATGGACAGCAAAATGAAGGGCTTGTCTGCACAAACAGTGCCACATCAGGATGGTGTTTCTTGATGTAGTATATCTTCAAGAGGTTATCCATGGATTCGCCTGTGTTCTCGATCCTGACATTGTATTTGGATAGGATCTTTTCAGGGCGTTCATCATATTCAGGAGACGGGTTGCCTAAAATTTGAACGAAGTATTTATTGTAAGTTTTTTCCAGAATGGTCACAGTGGCGATCAATGCCTTTGAAGTCAGCACATCCAGATACCTGCCCTCGGAAAACCACTTTTTTAGATATGCCTCGGATATCATCTTCACATAGGAACTGTAAGGGGTTACTATGACCTCCCCGTTGTGTTTTTCGATAAACCGGATGAGATCCTGATTCATCACCTCATTGTCACGCACGTACAGATCCCCGAAAATCGCAACCTTTGGCTTCTGCCCGCGGGATATTTCAATGGATTCAAGATTAGATACCACCTCGGCCAGGGCATCCTCTTTTGACCGGTTTCCATAAAAGGCATCAGTCAGTATATCAATGCCTTCTTTGAGCACCAGATCTGTTGCGCCTTTTTCCTTTTCATAGGGCCTGATCCTGCAACCCATTTTTCTGATAAAGCCACCGAACATGTGTGCAAAATAGGTGTCAATCGGCAATCGTAAAGAAATATCCATAAAGGACATTCGGCCAACATAGACCCCCGCCTGATCCATGCCGTTTCCAAAGGAATGAATGAGTTTCTTTATATGGTGAGGATACAGGCCGATATTGCACGCGATTTTTGATTCAAATATCCACAACAGGGTCCTGGCTGGATCAAGACCATGGGTCTTCACATAATCAACAAATTCCTGGGCAATGATGTTTACAGGTATACATTGCCCTGTGTTGTAGCGCATACTCTTCTTGATGGATGTTTCGGACTCATCCATCACCCTTGCATCAATGCCCTCCCGGTTGAGATTTGCAATCATGAACTTCAGGGTGATGTTGTCCCAGTTGGGAATAATAAGCGTCTTGTCCAGGATTTGTTTCTCGTTTACCGGATAGAGCGATGAGGCGTATCGGATGGCCTTTTTGCTCCTCTTGGATGAATAATGGTTTTCAAAAGACCGGATGGCAGCTTCGATTCTTGTCTCATAGCCTACACTAGATTCATGCTCATCCAGTTGTAGTATGAGATATGGCTTTTCATGGGCCTCCATGATCTTTTTAAAATAATCAATTATAAAGGAATCCGGCGAACACTTAAAAGAGGTGATCAGAACAGGGTAGGCCCCTTCGGTTCGGGCCGTAGCCTGGGCGGCCTTCAGGATCTCTGATGCATAATACCAGTGTATTTCATTTAAGAGCTTTTCTATAGGTTCAATATCTTGCCCTGAATATGCCAGCATATCCTGAAAAAAGACCTTGATGCCGAGAGCGGCAAAGATGTCCGGTATGCCCTTATTCATGAATCCTGAAAGAACCGTATAGGGTCTGCCCATAAAAACCACATGTATATGATCCCGGTTTTGTGATTCTCTTTTGTATATCTCCATCAACTCTGATAAACAGGATCTTTTGAATTCGATTGCCGTATCATAGGCCTTTGAAACATCCATGAATCCGATATGGTTTTTGGTGATAGATCGCAACATGTTGTAGAGCTCGATCTTGGTATTAAAGGAACTGTAGAGATAATGAACCAGCGGGGTCAGGAATCTGCCGCCGGACTTTCTGTTGTCTAAGCCGGATATCAGAGAAGGCGCAAATTGCGTGTAATAACAAAATTGCCTTTTAACCCCGGTCAGCATTGCCTTTTTTTCGAGATAGAACGGCAGAAAAATGTAATCTGTTTTATTCAAAAGGTGTTTGACATGACCGTGAAGCGCAGCCATTGGTGAACAGAATTCAGCGCCTGCGAGATGTTTTCCCTCTTTGACCGCCTCGCTATAAGCCTCACTGGTGACGGTCTTGATGGAAAGCCCGTCAAAAAATTTCTTCCAAAGAGCCATATCCTCAAAGACAGGGACCGCCGCAGGTATGCCGATGGTACATTGCTCTGAATATTCCCGCGTCGAAGTAAATGAGAACACCCTTTTTCGTTCTTTCAGCAGGTCAAAGCCGGAAAGATTGTTGTTGACGTATTTTTTCTGGTCATATTCCCTACCGCACAAAAATCCATAGGCGACCTTTTCTCCTTCCACATGGGCAACAGTGATTTTGCAGTGATTAGTGCACAGCTCACAGACCTCGGACTGTACGGTAATGTCTTTTTTGTGGAGGTCTATGCCCATGAATCGGGACTCCTGCCACCCCTGATCCGAAAGGGTGAGAGCCACCCCCAATGCACCGGTTAAATGGCAGTATTTGGATACGTGGATGGGTTTTTTCAGCCGTTGCTCAAAGGCTGCCACCAGCGCCCTGTTCTTGGCCGTGGCGCCCTGGAAGAATATCGTCTCTCCAATACTGCCTTCTATGGCAACCTTTGTGAGATAGTTTTCCCTGATCGCATGAAGCACGGACGCAAGCACCTCGTCCACGTCATATCCCTCGGAGAGATAATGGTTCATGTCCCTTTCCATAAACACGGTGCAGCGGTCGCTGACAATGGGAGACCTCTGACCCTCGGCCCTGGCTGAATACTCCGCCAAGGGGCATCCCAGCTTACGGGCCTGCTCCTCAATAAAGCTTCCAGTCCCTGCGGCGCAAACGTTATTCATGATGGAGAAGGTGACCCTGCCGTTTTTCAGGGTTGTGAATTTCGAGTCCTGACCGCCTATTTCTATGATGGTGTCCACATCCGGATCTATCTCACAGGCTGCCCTGGCATGGGCCGTGATCTCATCAATGATGATATCAGCACCCATGATCTTTCCGGCAAATTTTCTCCCTGAACCGGTCGTTCCCGCACCCATGATATGCAGAGTGATCTTATTTCTCTCAATCAGGTCATGGATGGATGCAAATATCCTCTGAACCGCAGCCACAGGTCTTCCTGCCGTACTGGTGTAAGCGCCTGCCAGCACAGTGCCTTGGGCGTTTATAAGAACGGCCTTTGTGCTTGTGGAACCGATATCAACGCCCAGGTATGCCTCATACGTGAAGGATGTTCTCAGGGTTTCATAGATATCAACCTCTACTGGGTATGAAAACCTGGATTCATCGTCAGTAAATTCGTATTTATCGACGCCGCAAAACGAGGGATAATTGGAGAGGGCCAATTCCAGCGGATCATGGAAATAGCTTTTTTGAACAGCCCGGTGTACCAAAATGTCGTCTACCGACCTTATATGGGTTACGTCATCATCAGTTAATTCGGAGGCCAGGAGAACCGCCACACCGATGGCGCCGTACATGCCAGTCTCATCTATAATGACATCCTTTCCTAAAATGGATTGGATGTGACGAACCACCGCCCTGTTCTTTGACACGCCCCCCGTAAATATGACGGGGGTATTGAGATCCCTGCCCATGGAAAGTGTATCCGCGATGTTCTTGGCAAGGCCATAGCAGAGCCCATCGCAGATCTGGTCCAGATTATATCCTTCCTGCTGGGCATGAACCAGATCGGTTTTTGCAAACACGGCACACCTGGAGGCAATTTTAGGAATGGACGCCGTATTACGGTACGCCCTCTCACTTAACTCCTCCGCATCTTTGAGATTTAATCTTCTGGCCTGCTGATCGAGAAAACTGCCGGTGCCGGCCGCACAGGAGGTGTTTTTTTTATAACTGCGGTAATTCCCTTTATCGTCAAAGACAATCAGACCGAATTCCTCTGCTCCAACCACCAGAATAGCCCCGATTTTTTCATAAAAACCACGGGCTGCGGCAATGATGGATACCCGGTTGTCATATTGCCGGTTTATCCTGAGAATCCGGGGAGTTGACGATGTCGCCGCGATTCCTGCGACTTTGGAAAGGCCAAAATCATTGAGGATCTCCTTGAGGGTTTCCAGGACATTGCCATGGTGAAATTCGTAGGCGGTTTTAAGGATATCTTTATTCAGATTGATCTCTGCAACCGATATTGAAACCGATCCAATGTCTATTCCAAGGATACTTGAGTGATTATCCATATGGCGGTTCCATTACAAAAAATTTTTTTTGGATTAAAAAAGAAAGGGCAGCTCATCTTAATTTGATGGCTGCCCTTTTTGTTCTCAGAACAGCAGATTAATTAACAGTAACATTTATTGCAGCGGGCCCCTTTTTCCCTTGCTCAATGTCAAAGGTAACTTGTTCGCCTTCACTGAGCGATTTGAACCCGGTTGCATTGATTGCTGAATGATGGACGAATACATCCGGACCATCTTCTTGTTCAATGAAACCAAAGCCTTTGCTGTCGTTAAACCATTTTACAATTCCTTTAGCCATAGTGACACCCTCCTTTCAAGAAATATCGTGATTTCAAACTTCAGGTTGCCACTCTTGCTAAATGGAGCTTTCCCTCTGAACGAAACCGCATCATCAATAGGAACAATCCCTTGATGATGATCAATAATAAGCTTCTTACATGAAAAAGCAAGGTTTATTTAATTGGCCATAAGCGGAAATAACAGTTAGGATAGATGAAACTATTATTAAATCAGTTACTGACATCTTGCCTTGTAATCAGGCATGTGTAATCTCAAATGAACGAATGTTTTCTTAATATTCATATAACCATCTGGAATTTCATTGATAAAATTTTTGACTTTCCCTCTTACCAATGGTAAAGCATGCGCAAAATATCAACAATTGCTCATGCTTTTTCATGGGACAGGCACTGCATGAAATCAAGGCCAAAAAATAATTAAAAAGTGGTAACTACTATGAAGCCAGGAGCCAGAATTCAGCACCGCGGCCGGTCTGGAGAAATAACTTATGGGTATTATTGAGTGATATAGTGGAGTAATCAAAGATGGCACAGCGCACGGAAAAAGGCATCTGCGGCATATGCCCTGCCGGATGCGGGGTTGAGATCAGGCTGAAAAATGATCGTATCTAAAAGATTCACCCGTGGAAAGGACACATCCCGGGAGTCCCCTGCACACGGGGCTTGCATGCCCCTGAGATTATCCATTCGCCGGACCGGTTGACCAGACCACTTAAAAGGAAGGGACCTAAAGGCAGTCTTGATTTTGAGGGGATATCATGAATGGTGTCGTTGAGGTCAATCAAGGGGGAGGGACTCCCATTCAGGCGGAGGGTTGGCGGGGAAGCAATGTAAACCTCTTAACCGATGATCAAAACCCCCTTTCGGGTTTTCCCGTGTTTAAGGCGCTTTTGTGTCAGGTGAAAAAAATATAATTTAATCGCAAAGATTTCAAAAAATCAAAATCAATAGGAAACAGAGGTATCCTCTATTTTTTGATATGCGCTTAGACACGATCAAACTCCGTTTTATATTCCAATCACTCAGGCCACAGCAGTGGACAAAAAACCTGTTTATCGTTATCCCATTGTTCTTTGCGCAAAAGGTGTTTTATTATCCAAACCTTGTCCAGGTTATTCAGGCGGTGTCCATATTTTGTATATTGAGCGCAGGACTATATTTGATCAATGACCTTGTTGATCTTGAATCGGACCGCAGCCACCCTGTTAAAAAGAATCGTCCTCTGGCAATGGGACTGATTACCCCGCCTCTTGCAGTGGGGGTCGCTGCATTTCTGATCCTGTCCGCACTGATATGGGTGGCATCGGCAGACAGGGCTCTTCTTATTATCCTTTTAACTTATACGCTCATCCAGATTCTTTACAACTATGGTCTTAAAGGGGTGGTTATCCTGGATATATTTTGCATATCATCAGGCTTCTTTCTGCGGGTAATCGCAGGCTGTGTTGCCATCAAAGTGCAAATTTCCCACTGGCTGATCATCTGCTCCATTCTGCTGTCCATGTTTCTTGCCCTGGCCAAGCGGAGACACGAGTTGGTGGTCCTTGGAACAGCAGACGCGGTTAATTACAGAAAGATCCTGTCTCATTATAGCCCATACCTGCTCGATCAAATGATTGGGATTGTCACTGCCTCAACGCTATTGAGTTATATGCTCTATTGCATATCACCTGAGACGATACAAAAATTTAATAGCGATCACATGATATACACTATTCCCTTTGTCCTCTACGGAATATTCAGATACCTTTTTCTGATTCATCACAAAAACATGGGCGGCTCACCCGAAAGGGCCTTTTTTTCTGATTTGCCCCTGCTTTTAAGCGTTATTTTGTGGAGCGTAACGAGCAGCCTGATAGTCTATGGAATAATATGACAGTAGAGCCAGTTTCAAAACGCCCGCTTTTGCCCAATCTCTGCGTCAGGCTCAGATTTTAATCCCCGAGATATTCAATATATCGGCGGTTAATCCCGCCATGGCGGGATCGCCTTCCTTGACCTTGGGCAAAAGCGGGCGTTTTGAAACTGGCTCAGGAGAAAAACAAATGGATAAAAGTACTGTTGTCATTCGAAGGACAGCCCCTGAAAAGGTCCTGGGGGAGATCCCTGAAATTATGGCGTTGGCAGGTCTCAAAGAAAGCCTTGATCGCAATAACACAACCATCCTCAAGGACAATATCTCCTGGCACAAGCCCTTTTTATCCGCCAACACCACCCCCTGGCAACTTGAAGGAACTATACAGGGGCTCAAACAGGCTGGATTTGACAGGCTTATCGCCGTACACAACAATACCGTAGTCACAGACCCTTTCAAGGGAGGGAGATCGAACAAACTCAAACCTGTATATCTGCGCCACAATATCCGGGAGATCTACAATTTCCTTCCACATGACATCAACTGGGAGACATATGAGCCCAAGGCCGCTATGAAGGTGTTGGACAGAATTTATCCGAAGGGCATCAAAATCCCCGGGTTTTTTCGCGGAAAAAACATAGTTCATATGCCCACGGTAAAGTGTCACATATACACAACCACCACAGGTTCCATGAAAAATGCCTTCGGTGGGCTTCTAAACACGCGAAGGCATTATACCCACAGCCACATACATGAGACTCTAGTTGACCTGCTCGCCATCCAGAAGGAAATCCACACCGGAATCTTTACCGTGATGGACGGCACATTTTGCGGCAGTGGACCGGGGCCGCGAACTATGATCCCGGTGGAAAAGGGGCTGATGCTTGCCAGCGCCGATTCTGTCGCTATTGACGCAGTAGCGGCAAAAATTATGGGTTTTGATCCCATGAATATCCCCTATATCAGGCTAGCCCATGAAGATGGCCTCGGAACAGGGAGGATAGATGAGATTAACATTATAGGCGAGGATATCTCAGATATGGACTTTAAATTTTCGGTAGGGGATAATTTCGCCAGTCGCTTTGGGGACCTCTTCTGGTTCAGCCCATTAAAGAAGATTCAGAAGCTTCTTTTCCATACCCCCCTTGTCTATCTGTTTGTCCTTGGTTCATATGTCTACCATGACCATGTATGGTGGCCTTTGGCAGGAAAACCCATTATGGAAACGGTTATGGCAAATACTGCCTGGGGCAGATTCTTTAAAGGATATCCGATATGATATAGACCATAAGGACCCGTCATGGACTAAGGCCTATTTTCCAATCTTCCGCCACACAGGCCCGTCTTTTGAGTCAATTACCTCTACGGACATCTCTTTCAACTTGTTGCGCAGAATGTCCGCAGTATGCCAGTCCTTGTCCTTTCTGGCCTGTTGTCTTTGGGCAATCAGGGCCTCGATGTCTTTATCTGACTCCGCCTGCCCTAGATCCATGACATCCAGGACTGAATTGATATTTTCCAGCGCCTCAAGGACCGACCTTTTTCCTGAAGGGGAAAGGCCCTCCTTGTCTATTATCCTGTTTAGTCTGTGGGTAAATTGAAACAAGGCAGCCAGAGCACCGGCGGTGTTAAAGTCATCATCCATTGATTCAGTAAACTTGTGCTTTAGATCATATATCGCCTGATCCGTATCAGGATTATCATTTGCGGACCGGCAATGATGAATTTTTTGCACAAAGTTATCAAGATGGTTAATCGTATTTTCTACGGCCCCAAGTTTTGTTCGTGAGAAGTAAATCTGCTTCCGGTAATGGCGGCTAAGCATCCAGTAGCGAATTTGTCTGCCACTATAGCCCTCTTCGATTAAATTCCTCAGTGTAATATTTTCCTCTCCTGAAGTATCGAAGGGCCTTTCACTGTTTGGCGTCACTGTTTCATTATGGAGCCAATAATTCGCGGGGATGTTGTCTGTCAGGGCCTGGCTTATGGCGATTGAATTTTCATGGTGTGGAAATATGAGATTTATCCCCCCAGTGTGGATATCATATTTTCCGGCAAAATGTTTAATGGCCATAACAGCGCACTCAAGATGCCATCCGGGTCTTACGTTACCCCACTTGGTCTTAAAAAATATGCCTTTTTTCAGTTCATTAAGGGTTGATCTCTTAAGAAGCGTAAAATCACGGGGATTATCCTTTTCATACTGGTCAAGGTCCACTGTCTTGCCGATCTTGATCTTTTCCAGATCAATTCGTGAGAGCCTGCCATAGTCCCTGAAACGCGATATATCAAAATAAACGGAACGGAATTTCTCATAGGCATACCCCCTTTCAAGCAGCCGTTGGGTGAGTTCTATCATATAGTCCACATGTTCGCTTGACCGGGGATAAGCAGCGGCCCTCAATATATTGAGGCTGTCGATATCTTCCATAAACGCATGGTAATACCTGTTGGTAAAATCCTTTATTGGCATGCCCGCCTTTTCAGCGCCTTCAATGGTCCTGTCATCCAAATCAGTGACATTCATGACATGTGTGACCTGATAGCCCTTAAATTGCATATAGCGCCTGATCAGATCAGAAAACAGAAAACGCCTTACATGGTCCAGACGGATAAACTCGCATAGGGTCGGGCCGCACGAATAAAGGGTGACGTGGTTTTCTTTAATCGGGACAAATTCCTCTTTTTTCCGATTCAGGCTGTTATAGATAAGGAGTCCTGAACTCTTTTTTGTCGCAAAAAGGGAAGTGCTCAGGTATCTCTCTCCACCATCCGGCAGAATGACAACAATTCGGCCCTTTTCCATCTCTCTGGCAATCCTCAAGGCAGCGGCCATTGCCGCCCCTGAGCTCATCCCGACAAAAAACCCTTCCTTCCTGGCAAGCAGCCTGGCTGTCTCATAGGCCTCTTCATCTTCAATGTGGATGACACGATCCAGCCGTTCTTTTTCAAAAATGCCTGGCTGGTATGATTCCTTCATGTTCTTAAGACCTTGAATTTTATGCCCCATATAGGGCTCGACCCCCACAATCCTGACCTCGGGTTTCAGCTCCTTAAACCGTCTGCTAAGCCCCATAAGGGTGCCTGTAGTGCCCATTGTGGCCACAATCGCATCAAGGTTTCCGCCGGTCTGCTCCCAAATTTCCATGGAAGTTCCATAGTAGTGGGCCTTCCAGTTCGCCTCGTTATTGAACTGATCGGCGAGCCAGTATTTTTCAGGCTCTTCCCTCATAAGGTTATACACATACTCGATAGCCCCATCTGTTGACATCCTAGCAGAAGTAAAATGCACCTCAGCACCCATTGCCTTTAGGATTTTCACCCTCTCCTGGCTGACCGCCTCTGACATTGTCAGGAGGATACGGTACCCTTTTACCGCCGCAACAAGGGCGAGACCGATGCCGGTGTTACCGCTGGTGGCCTCAAGGATAATCTTGTCTTTTGTAAGCTCTCCGCTCCTTTCCGCCTCCTCGATCATATAGAGCGCTGGCCTGTCCTTTATAGATCCTCCCGGGTTATAGAGCTCAAGCTTTGCGAGTATCTCAACATCTTTGTTTTGATTGAGTCTGCTTATAGGGACCACAGGCGTTTTGCCTATAAGATCCAGTATGTTGTTGAGTTTTGCATCCATTACATTATGCTCCGGTTCCGATTTTGAAGACACAGTGAGGATGTCCGGTCTCCATCAGTTGAATTTTGTGGGATATTAAATGAATCTTTTTATTTTTTCAACCGGATTGGATAGCAGAGATTTGAATCCCAAAATAAATTCTGAATTATCCTCTAAAAATCACAACATTGGACTTCAGGCCTGTTCTCGCACCTCTTTAATGATCACAATGCAAAAACCAAATGGGAAGATAGCAAAAAAAGGGATAGCAATCCAGGTACCTCTTTGCCATGAAAATATCAGGATAAGAAGTGTCCGGGCTAAGAAACAAAAATTTATCATGAGCCACGATTGCCCAGCGTTGATGAAATTCCATCCGCAGGGAGCCGGACCGTGTGAAGACCGTACAACGCAAGCCCCCCGGTGAAATGAAATATAGCGTTATAAATAGCTGTGAAATTGATGCAGGAATAGAACTGTGGTTGCAGTAACCCTCATGCCGGATAAAGGCAACCCAACGGATTTTTGATGGCGTTCACAGGTTTAATGCCTTGGGCGGAAAACCTGTGAACGTTTGTGCAAAAGGTGGGGGGATACGGCATATCCCTGACAGTTATCATGAGTATTTTTTTGGAATTGAAAAAAACACGTCCCTGCAAAAAAAGCTGAGAGTTAAGATAGAATCATTTCAGCTCCATTCAGGGGGCTCCGGTTTCCACTGGCCGGCCTGAAGGATCCTGAATCCATCCATCCGTGCTTCCAGGCACATTTGGATCAGCCACATAATCTGGATCCTCGATGTAATTTGTACTCCAGCCTTCCCATCCGTCCGAGTAGTTGCGCACATTTTGGCAGCCCATCAAATAGGCATAAATGAAAGCCAGGCTTGAGCGATAGCCGCTGCCGCAATAAAAGATGACCTCTTTGTCGAATTCTGTGTCCAGATCTGTTGATTGGATGCCCAGTTCCTCCCACATGGAGCGAACATCAGCATAGCTCCTGAGGCTACCGTCACCGTCAAGGTATTCGCGATCCGGGTTATCTGCATTAAAGGCCCAAATGGCCGCGGGAATGCGGCCTTTATTCACCACATAACTGTAGCCGCTAACCAATCCGATATATTCATCATAGGTTCGGACATCGGCTAAAATTACGTCAGCGTTATTATAGTTTGTCTCGACATAATCCGTTGCGGCTATGAGCCCATGGTCAGGTGTGCCTTCATATGTTACTGCGACAGGTTCATTAATCGCTGTCTCCACTTCATAACCCGCAGCAACCCATTCATTATAACCGCCGTTCAACAAGCGCACGTCCTCAACTCCTCCATATTTCAGTATCCACCACAGACGAGCGGCAAAGATAGGGCTGTTGCTGTATACCACGACGCTGGTGTCGGCCGTGATACCCATGTTGCCCATGGCAGACTTTAGCTGATCATCCGGAAGAAGAAACCAGCGAGGATAGCCATTTTCGTAAACATCCGAATTGGAGTGTATGGCGCCGGCAATGTGTCCATTTAAATAGGAATCATCCGCCCAACCATTGGCCATATCCTCGAAACTTCCCCACTGGGTTTCGAAAATCAGGTACTTATGATCCCTGTCATAAGGATATTCCGGCGGCGGCGCAGTTGTACTGTCAGGGGCGTGATAATCAATAAGCGCCTTGACCCAGGAAGGATAAACGATTGTAGAAAAATTGGGAGCTTTTTCCATAGAAAGAGACGGATCAGCGCTCCATTCAGCTATGGAGACGTCATAATTCGACGCCTTGCGATATCCCATCAGACGATATAAAAAGTATACAAAGCCACTGCGTATACCCACTGTACAGTATGCTGTAACTTCTTTCTTCCTGGTAATTCCACGTGATTCAAACATTGTCTTGAGTTCACTGTATTTCATAACTGTCTTGTCTGAATTAAAAAACCATTCGTAAGGTATCTGCACAGCACCAGGTATATGCCCGCCGCGGGCCTCTCCGTAAAGCTGCCACCCAATGTATTCCTCATCAGTGCGTGAATCGACTATGGCAAATTTTTCGGTACCGAGCTTTTTCGCAATACTGTCTTTTGTTGCTTTCCGGGCCGGTTTCACAGTGGCCTTAAATTTATTCGCCGGAAGAGTGTTGACAGTGGCCTCAACTGCTCTTCCATCAGCAACCCATTTATCCCATCCGCCATCAAGTACATGCACACGCCTGCACCCCAGATATTCCAGCATCCAGAATATGCGCCCGGCTGCCCCAAATGAAGCTGTTGTATTATCATATATAACAAAAGTCATGCTTCTTTTAAGGCCTGCAGCGCTCAGCTTACTGTTCAGATCAGCAACAGGGAGAAGACCTGATCCAGCAGTGAAATAATCGCTGAATTTGATATTGATAGCTCCTGGTATGTGCGAAGTATCGTAACCTGATGTACGTGCATCAATGATAACGATATTTTTTTCACCTAAGCTGTTCTCAACAGAATCAGCCGATACCAGCAGCTTTTTTTTGGGAAATTCAGGTTGGGAAGCCAGCAGTTTTGCAAAACTGACGTCTGAAACTGCCAAGGTTAAAACCAGCATTAACGTGAGTGCAAACAGAACTTTTCTTTTCATAGCACCTTCTCCTCATCTCTTTCAACGTAGTTTTTAAAGACACCCACGGTAATATATGTATCCATGGGCATGATGGCAAAAAGGCCAGCAATCGGTGAATAACTTCTTTGTTTCATGATACTTCTCCTCTTAGATTTGTTCTCATGCAATATCCGGAATAGATCTATTTAGACATTGCCCATTTTAAAAAAAATTGGTAAGCACAGTTCCTGCGTGCTAATTTGAACGGTTATAAACAAGGATAACAAAGTGACAAACAGCAAGTCATACACTTCGCCGATGCCACGAAGGTTTATTTGTTGGGGTATGGTCTTTTTCATCACCGTCCTTTACTGTCTCCTGGCGGTCCAAAAGGACTTAAGTCAAGCTATCCCGATGCTGGTCGGCCTTACAGCCTTACTTACAGGACTTATCTGTCTGATCTTCTATCTTGGTGAAATAGATGCGATCAACCTGTCTCCGTGGGTGATTATGGCCGTTGCAGCTTTTCTAAGGCTTATCTTTGTCTTTAGTGAACCTCAGCTCTCAGATGATATTTACCGTTATCTCTGGGACGGCCTTCAGCTCCTGACGGGCCGAAATCCTTACACAGTTGCCCCTGCAAATGTCTCTGTACAAAACGGGGTTTTTGCACTGTTGATCAAAGACATCA
>DIKH01000175.1 GCA_002424495.1 Desulfobacteraceae bacterium UBA5623 | reverse complement strand
TTTGCCCCTGGTGGGTTGATTACTGTTTAGCTAATTTTGATCTTGATGATCTTCTTGATCTTCTTGATCTTCTTGGTGGTCGGCCTGGAAATAACCAGCCATTAAATCAGCCATTACTTCGAGATCATAATAATAATTCATTATGATTCCTCCTGTGCGTTAGTATGGTCAGCAATTGCTTCAAAGAGATAGACAGGTTGATGTTTCCATATCTCTTGCAACAGAGATACAGGGTCATTACTTCCTATCAATTTATGTAAGCGCTCTATCTCGTCAGCAGCTTCATGGAGCACATTGCAATGAGGCCAATTATTCTCGTCAGCCCTTTTTGCACAGGTACGCAGGCGTGTAGTCAGTTTGATTGTTATGGTCGTTTTTTCGGTAACTTCCATTTCTAATGGTTCGGCCATTATTTCGATTTCTGATTTGTTCATCTTGCCTCCTGTTGAGAAAAAAATCAGGGGCAAGACTTCCCCCTGCAGGGGTTGTTTGCCCCTGATGGGTTGATGAGTTATGCCGCTTCTCGTATTTCAGCCAGGACAAAATGCTTGCACTGGTCAGGCTTATAAATACGAATCGGCTTAGCGTTGATTTCACCGCAACCTTGTCGGTCGTACCAACCTATCTTTCTGCCAAACCAGAAAACAAATCCGTCCTGGAGATCGAAGCGGTTGTTGCCGACATAAGCGATGGCTCCGGCCTTCTTGACATACACAGTCCCGCGAACAATATACTCTTGCGTGATCGTGGCCGTACTGCCGGAAGCCGTACTCATGGTTGTGGTGGTCGTAATGGTGACATCCTGGTTCTCATCCATAGACAGATTACTCAACAACTCACGTTGCCGGTATCTGGTCCATGCCTCGCTCATATCCTTGACCGCAACCTTGCCAGTCAAAGCCTTTGCCAGCTCATACATCATGCTGTTTTCTGATTCAGATAATGCGGCCAGCCCTTTATCTGATAACTCTCCCTCTACGGCTAAAGATGTTTCCATCTTCTGGGCCATGAGCGACAGAGCTTTTTCCTGCATGGTTTTTGAATAGGCCATGAAAAATACCCGTACCGGCTGATCTTGCCCAATACGCCATGACCTGCGGCTGGCTTGTCGAAGTGTGAAAACCGAATAGCCACATTGAAAAAAGATGATTGTGGGAAACTCCAGGAGATCGAGTCCAGTTTTTACTAAATTGGGATTGCAAATAAGACAATCGTACAATCCCGTCTGAACCTGTTTTTTGAGCCAATCCTCACGATGCTCAGGTTTTACGGTTTGACTGCGAAGTACCAGAGGTTTCATGTCATTCTTCTGAAGTTTTTCCTCTAATGCAGGAAGCAAGTCCCGTGTACCGGTATGTTCGAGAAAGATCGCTACTTTTCTCCCTTGTTTCTTTTCAGCCGCTATAATTTCCAGCAACTTTTCTTCTTTGGGTAACAGGTCAATTTCCAAGCCAAGTGCAGAGGCAACCAATGTCTCTCTACCTGCAATCTCCAAGGTGATTTTTTCCCCATTTCGGCATCCATCAGGATACGCCAGCAATGATTGAATCATCTTGCCCATAAGCCGCATATCACCACGAGCCAATGCTGCGCTGGTAGCTTCTATGAGATCATGGGAGAGTTGGTCATATTCCGGTTGTTGTTGGTCGGGTTCCATAGCTACTGGAACGATGATTTCTTCATATTCCGGCAATGCATCATTAACATCGGCCAGGCGGACAAAGGTCGAATGTTCAAGCAGCAGATCAGGCAGTAACAGGGGTGATATCCCTGGAGCTTCCTTGACCCTTGATTTTCCAAGCTTTCGGCCAATACTGGCAACATTGAGACTTACATTTACATCCTTGCTGTCATAGGTGCGCTGCACAACGCCGTAGCGTTCTGCAAAATGCAAAGACCTGCCAAACTCAAAACCACCTGCCTTCATCTGACGAGGGAACATCCGCCAGAGCAGGTAAAACAGATTTGAGCTATACCCACCCATCAAAGTACCCGTTAAAGCCAGTACCTTTTTTGAGCGGGCGATAAGGCAGGACATGGCTTGACCCTGGGCTGTACCGCCACCCTTGAGTTCATGCACCTCGTCCAGTATAAGAAGATCGAAAAAGTTCTTGGTGTGGAAAAACCGCTTCATAAACTCAGCCTTGGCGTAGCGGCGGACTTTCGTTCCATCTGCCATCCACATCGGGGCCTCGCAATGTTCGCAAGTTTCGCTATCTGATGTTATTTGCCTACCGCATTCAGGACAACATTGCCTTCCCATAACCGTAATCCACTGGGGAACACGCTGGAAATGCAATTTAGCCCGCTCTTTTCCCATTACCCATATCTCGGTGCCAACAGGTTTTGTTGACGCGAGCTTATTGGCGATGAGCAGATCGAGGCTTTTTCCGTTGAGGTTGATGCAGTTGCATCCGGGGATGGTATCTTGCGCCTCTCGTATCCATTTCTCGACCAGGTGGCCGGGGCATTGAATAAGGATGCGCTTGTGTGTTTTAGGAATCAGGTGAGCAACGGCTAAACCCATAAAAGTTTTACCCGTACCCATTTCGCCGACCATAAAAGCTGCCTTGTGATCTTCTTTGAAAAAAGATCGTGCTACTGGCAATATGCCTTTGCTGATCTGAGATTCAAACGGTTTCCGCAGCAAATCTTGCAACTTGTTACGGGCCTGTAAATCCCAATCATCTTCCGCTTTCAGCGAATAGACAGGGTTCATGTTCTGAATGACTTGATTCTTGAGCATATCGCCCCATTCATCCAAAAACTCGGCCAGCTTGACTGTTTTCCCTTCTTCCTGATTGTCAACTTCTGGTTCAATTGTATTGTCTTCCATAATTCTCCTCTTTAATGGTTGAACAGAGGAGAATATGGCCCCTTGAGGGGAAATACTCTCCCCCCTGTTTGGGTTAGGTTGTCATATTGGTTTGGCTACTGTATCTCTCCGGTCTTGATTGCTGCCAGCACATGCGACTCTAAGGTCTCATCGCATGGGATATTGACAAGATACGCTTCCTGAAAAGCCTCGTCGCCGAAGCTATAAAGTTTTTCAGGGTATATCATTTTCTCCCAGAGCCACTCTTGCCATTGTGGTTTGAGTGGAATGGTGGTTGCTTTATCAACACGGCGGAAGGCTCGTTCCTGCACGGTAGGCAGATCAGGGCCAAAGACAGTTGCATGATTAGAGGATTCGTTGAATCCTGTCGCGACCAGCACCTTGTTTACTACCTCACCGATCTTGCGGGTGCGGCAGGTGCGGATTGAGCCAGAAAAACGCAGGTCGGATGAATCGTCATTATTATCAGACACCCTGCAAACAGCCTCTCCGCTATATATCAGCGCAGACATGGCCTTTACATGAGAGGGTGAACCGATAATACTCAACAAACAGCCTTGGTATCCTCGGTCTGACCTTCTTACTATCAGGGCATTGGAATAACAGACGAATCCGACACAATTTATAGTGAGGTATGGTGTCATTTTGCTTTTCTCCGTCAGTTAATTATTGAATATCCTGAAAGCCGTATCAATCTTTGCTTTCAGCTTATAGGTTTGATGATGGTCAATAAAAGGCTGATTCGGTACAGCATTGAAGACGGACAAACATTCATCAAGCAATCGTTTATATTCGTTTCTTTCTTTAACGATTCCTTGAATTTGCATAGCGCATACCGTTGTTTCTGTGTTCATTGTAATTTCTCCTTGAGGTAATGAATAAAACGGGAGAAATCCCCTGTGCGGGAGGTTTCTCCCGTAAGGGTTTGATGAGGGTTGAATGCGTCCCTACTGCACGGTAATCAATTCAGCAGTCTGCATGTCGATGACTTTGACGGTCGGGATGTATTGGTCTTTGGTGGTGATCGAACCGCCGCCAGTCTCGTTTTCACGAACCTGGATGATCTTCTCAGTTTTTTTGATAACACCTTTAATGACCAACTGCCGTCCATCTTTCTCAATGGCTCCGTTCATGTATCCTCCGGCCAGCATGAGGGCCAGGTGGCCGTTTGCAAGCGAAGTCAATGGACGAATATTATTGTTTTTTGTAGGGATAAGTTCTTTCAAAACATCTTGAAGAATCCCTGCCTTGTTAATCACTGGAATTGCTTCCAAGGGGTCAAGGCGATCTACACGGAAGTTGACTGGCTTGTCTGCCTTGGGAATTTCGATTGGCGCCATGCTATCAAGCGGCCAAATTGTGAACTGAAATTCTTCCGGTGTCATGGCAGCCAGTCCTTCTAACATTTCTTGATTTTCTTTGGCTGTTCCTTCTGTTACCGCTACTTTCTTTTCTCCAAAGACAATGCACTGCTTGAAAGTGTGAAAATCTTCGTCTGGAAACCCCACTACCTGCAGCTTGAAATGTCGGGCCAATGTCTTGGCACAATGTCTCATGACATAGTAGGGGATAACAAAAACGAGGATTCCACCAATCTGCAAGGTGCGGATATAGGTACGCAAAAACTGATGCTCCAGTCTTCTATCCGAATTGTCGTCTGAATTGATTGCGGTATCGTAGGGAGGGTTGAGATAGAGCAAGCCGAAGGATTGAGTGGATACTCTTGCCTCGGTTAGCGCATCGCCCCAAACTGCCTTGAAAAGCTGTGATTTAGCTTTCGTGGCTCGCTGGTGGTCAAGCTCAACGCCATAGGTAATGGTGTCGGTGCTTGCCAGTCGGGACAGAGTGTTTCCGTACCCACAACAGGGATCTAATGCTCTTGCGTCTTTTTCAAAAGATATTTTTGTTTTCAGCAGAGAAACAACACTCTCCGGTGTTGGATAAAATCCTGCTTTTGCTTGAGATGCGAGTCGCGCCATGATCTTGTCTCCTTATAATGAAAAAAGGGGCAAGACTTCCCCTTGCAGGGGGTTGTTTGCCCCTGATGGGAAA
>DIKH01000227.1 GCA_002424495.1 Desulfobacteraceae bacterium UBA5623 | reverse complement strand
AGAAAAACCCCCGGCTACCCGATTCATCCCTTGTATTGTCTGGGCGTTGGAAGGGATTCGATATCCTTCAGTGCCTTCTTGATCACTTCTTCGGAAAGCTCATGATCCCCCAGCTTCCCTGACAGATATGACGCATAAGCCGCCATATCAACCAGGCCATGGCCGCTCCAGTTAAAAAGTATAACCTTTTGCTTCCCTTCTTCCTTTGCCTTTATGGCCTCCCTGATAACAGCAGCAATAGCATGGTCGGTTTCAGGCGCGCTTATAAAACCCTCTGTCCTGGCAAAGGTAATGCCTGCCTGAAAGGTCTCTAACTGAGGGATGGCAATAGGCCTGACCAGGTTGCTCATGACTAGCTGGCTGACTATGGGCGCCATACCGTGATATCTCAGGCCGCCCGCGTGGATGGCTTCCGGTACGAAATTGCGGCCAAGGGTATACATTGGTAGAAGAGGAGTCATCTGGACCGTATCACCAAAGTCATAGGCAAACGGACCCCTTGTCAAGGTTGGGCATGAGGTCGGCTCAACTGCTATAATGTCAATATCCTTTCCGTTGATCTTGTCCCGGACAAATGGGAGACAATGGCCGGCAAAATTGCTTCCACCTCCTGCGCATCCGATTATTATATCAGGATAGTCGCCTGCAATGGCCATCTGTTTTTGACATTCAAGGCCGTTAACAGTCTGGTGGATCATCACGTGATTGAGGACGCTCCCCAGGGAATATTTACTGCCTTCGTGAGTGACCGCATCTTCAATCGCCTCACTGATGGCAATTCCAAGACTGCCGGGAGAGTTGGGGTCCTGTTCGAGGATAGTACGGCCTGACTTGGTTTCACTGCTGGGGCTTGCCACACATGTGCCTCCCCACGTCTCCATCATTATCCGGCGGTAAGGCTTCTGCTCATAGCTGATCTTTACCATATACACCTTACATTCCAGCCCGAAAAGAGCACAGCAAAAGGAAAGGGCGCTGCCCCACTGCCCTGCGCCGGTCTCCGTACAGATCCGTTTGGTGCCGGATATCTTGTTATAGTAAGCCTGTGCCATGGCGGTATTGGGCTTATGGCTCCCGGCAGGACTAACCCCCTCATTCTTATAATAGATCCTGGCGGGTGTCCCAAGGTGTTTTTCGAGGTTATATGCCCTGTAAAGGGGTGTTGGCCGCCAGATCAGATATTTTTCAAGTATCTCTTCGGGGATATCAATAAACCTGTCTTGGCTCACCTCCTGTTCAATCAATGGCATGGGGAAGATGGGCGCCAGGTCATCCGGGCCAACCGGCTGGCCTGTTCCCGGATGAAGGGGCGGCTCCATTGGGTCTGGGAGGTCCGGCATGATATTATACCACTGACGTGGAAGTTCCGATTCAGAAAGCACGATTTTTTTTGTTTGCATAATGCCTCCGTTTTTGTATGAGTTGACTTAAATGCAAGGTATCAGGCCAAGCAGATTTTACGAAAAGATAAAATTTATTCTTTTTGTGGTTCCAAGTCAATGGGTATGATATACTTGATTTTTCCTGGTTGTTCCTGAAAGGACTCTGAAAGACCATATAAAAACACAGGAGGTCGGGATATGTCTGATTACTCTCAGGCAGATTATTCTTCTCTTGATCATCTGGAGATATTGCAGCTTCTTTTTCATCCAAGACCGGAGTGGAGCGCCCCCATTCATTCAGAAGGCGTAGAAGATATAACTATTGCGGTTGAAGACGGTGTATCTCTTGGAGGGAAACTGCACAGTACGGACAAATCTGCTCCCGTGATACTCTTTTTTCATGGAAATGGGGAAATTGTTTCAGACTATGATGACTTAGGTCTTATATATACAAAAATGGGGATCAACTTCCTCCCAGTTGACTACAGGGGATACGGCCGCTCAACAGGTTCTCCTACAGTGACAAACATGATGCGTGGCTGTCATGTAATCTTTGAATACGTAAAACAGTATCTAAAGCAAAAGGGGTATCACGGGCCAATGATTATTATGGGGAGATCTCTTGGGAGCGCTTCTGCCCTTGAACTGGCTGTAAATTATGAAAAAGAGATAGACGGCCTTGTTATCGAAAGTGGCTTTGCCGGCATCCTTCCGCTATTAAGGCTGGTGGGTGTAGATATCCACAGGTTGGAGATCGGCGCGAAAGACGATGTTCGTAACATTGATAAGATTCGAAGTTTCAATAAACCCGTGCTTATCATACACGCTGAATATGACCACATTATCCCCTTTGCTGACGGGCAGGCACTTTTTAATGCATGCACTTCATCAAACAAAAGGTTCCTGAAAATTCCCGGGGCCGATCACAACACTATTTTTGCAGTGGGAATGGAGAGGTATCTGGAAGAGGTAAAAAGGCTGGCGGAAGAAACCATAAAAGAAAAGGCCCCGAAACTGATCAGCCCGGCCAGATAAGCGATTCTATCTTTTCTGTCAAGGCCGTCAAACTGGGAGGATGAATCGCTGATATGGCGACCCCTCTCATATTTTTTGTCATCATTCCGGCCTCATCACCGGGCAAGAGATCTGTCTTGTTGAAGGCCATTATTGTTGGGATATCGTTTAAACTAAGGTCTTCCAGCACCTTAGTGACGGTCTTTATCTGTTCCTCATAACGTGGGCTTGCTGCATCAACCACATGCACCAGAAGATCCGCGTCCCTTAATTCTTCCAGTGTTGCGGAAAAGGCCTCCATAAGGCTCTCCGGCAGATTTCTGATAAACCCCACAGTGTCAGTGATAATGGCCTCACGCTCCCGAGGAAACCTGAGCCGTCTGCTTGAAGGGTCAAGTGTCTCAAAGAGCCGATCCCTGGCGCCCACATGGCTCTTGGTCAAGGCGTTTAACAGGGTTGATTTACCGGCGTTGGTATAGCCGACAATAGAGATGACCGGTAACCTCCTCCGGTTCCTCAGCCCCCTTCTGTCCTCCCTTTGACGTCTGATATTCTTCAGCTCCTGATTCAGCCTTGTGATCTTTTCCCTCACCCGCCTGCGGTTAATCTCAAGCTTGGTCTCTCCAGGACCCCTTCCGCCGATACCACCGGTAAGCCTTGACATGGCAGTGTTCTTGGTGGCAAGCCTTGGAAGCATGTATTTTAACTGGGCAAGCTCCACCTGAATCTTCCCCTCCCTGGTAACCGCCCTTCTGGAAAAGATATCCAGGATAAGCTGACTGCGATCAATGATCTTCATCTCGGTAAAATCCGTAAGACTTTTAACCTGAGTGGGCGTCAGTTCATTGTTGAAGATCAGCAGCGTGGAATCGGTCTGGAGGCACTGCAAGATAAGCTCCATGAGCTTACCCTTTCTTATCAGAAAACGGGGATCGGCCTTTTTGACGATCTGCACCACCCTTCCGATGACCTCAATATTGTCGGAAACAGCCAATTCCTCCAACTCATCCAGTGATTCCTCCTCCCGCGATCTGGGACCGGTGGTCACACCGACAAGAAGAGCCCTTTCCTCTTTTTCCAATGAGCGTCCAATACGGGTCCTGGCCAACTCGTCTTCCAGAGACTGGATAAGATCGAGAAAATCAATGGATAATTGTCCGACATCAGGAACACGGTTGACAAGCCAGCCCTTGCCGTCACGATTTGAAGGCAAAATATTGGCAAAAAATATCGGTCCCGGAATACCGCTCTCATCCACCTGGACACAAACTATAAGATCCAGACCGAGCATCACCAGGTCAGTAAGATCTTCCTCGGAAAGAGGTTCACCATCCAGGTGGGTATGGACGAATCTAAGGCCCCTAAGCCTTCCATGCCCGATTCTCACCCTGCTCAAATCAGGGATCCAGATATGCCGGTGATCACCTACGATCACACTGGCTATCTCTCCCCTGCGGGTTATGAGCAGCCCTACCTGTCGTTTTATTTCGTGGGAAATTGCCGCAATCTGGCGGGTCAATTCGTGGGTGATGATCTCGTGCGCGGATATGGTGCGGCGGTAGAGATTCTGGAGTCGCTTTTGCTGACTGGTCTTGAGACCGGAGGTTTTTCCGAATACCTTCTCGATAGCCTAAACCCCTGATTATCTATGCCTGTGGTATATCTTCAATAAAATCGCCGAATGCCGTAAGCTCTTTGCGGAAGGTCAACTTGAATTTTCCAATTGGGCCGTTTCTCTGTTTTCCTATGATAATCTCGGCTATATTCCGGTTCTCTTCTGAATTGGGATTGTACTGCTCATCCCTGTAGATAAAGGCGATCAGATCCGCATCCTGCTCTATTGCCCCGCTCTCACGCAGGTCGGCAAGCTGAGGTCTCTTGTTGGGCCGGTCTTCCACCTTTCTGTTCAACTGGGACAGCGCAATTACCGGGACATCGAGATCCTTGGCCATTGCCTTGAGCGCTCTGGATATCTCAGACATCTCCAGTTGCCGGGATTCTGCGGACCTTCGGCCCTGGATCAACTGGATATAATCAATGATTACCAGGCAGAGATCATTTTTCTTTTTCAATCGTCTGCACCTGGCCTTCATCTCAAGCACGCTGATTCCCGAGCTGTCATCAATGTAGATAGGAAGCTCCGACAACCGGTTGGCGGCATTGGTCAATTCTTCATAATCAGCGCCCCTGAGATTTCCGGTCCGCAACTTGGTGGCGTCAATACGCGCCTCAAACCCAAGCATCCTTATGCCCAACTGCTGTCTGGACATCTCGAGAGAGAAAACGGCAACGCCCTTTTTTGTCTTTGCAGCCGCATGGTGTCCGATATTCAGGGCCAAGGCGGTCTTGCCCATGCTGGGGCGGCCTGCGATTATGATAAGATCCGAAGGCTGAAGCCCTGCCGTCATACGGTCAAAGGCGCTAAAACCGGTCTCGACTCCTGTCACATAACCATCGGAGGCTGAAATGCTCTCCAGTTTTTTGAAACTGTCATAAATTACCTCCTTAAGACTCTGAAAGCCGTCCCTGATCTGGTCCTCTGCAATAGAGAAGACTGCCTGTTCCGCCATCTCAAGGAGATCCTCGGACTTTTCCCACTCCTGAAAACATGCCTCGGAAATTGCGGAGCACTGGCCGATCAGCCTTCTTCGCACAGACAGATCCTTGACGATCTCGGCGTGATAGGCAATACCTGCGGAGGTTGAAACCGCATCAACAAGAGAGGCAGGATAATCCTGCCCCCCAGCCTTTTCCAGGAGTTTTTTCTGTGTCAGATATTGAGAGATGGTAATAAGATCAATTGGTTCTCCACGGCTATAAAGATCGCTCATCCCCTGAAAAATATGCATATTGGCCTCACGATAAAAATCATCGGGAGACACAATGTCCACGATCTGATTCATGGCGTCATTGTTAATCAATATGCCGCCAAGGATCGCCTCCTCCGCCTCGATATTATGAGGTGGGACCTTAAGATAGGGAGGGGCTGTTGCTTTTTCTTTGGCCCTTGGCACCTATCCCTCTTTTTCAGGCAGAACGATTATTTTTAAAGTCGCATTAACCTTGGGGTAGATTTTGACAATGGCCTTAGATTCCCCAAGCTCTTTAATGGGCTTTTCCAGCACAATCTTCTTTCTGTCAATGAGGATGTCTTTTCCTTCGAGATAGGAGGCGATATCCATACTGGTGACGGAGCCGTAGAGTTTTCCCTCATCACCCGCCTTGTGGGTAAAGGTAATCTCCATGCCTTCAAGCTGCTGTTGGACCTTAAGGGCGCCTTCCATTGCTTTTACCCTTCTGAGCTCAATTTTTTTCCTTTGCAGCTCAAGGGACTTGATGTTCTGGGCAGTGGCCTCAAGGGCAATGCCTTTGGGGATCAGATAATTTCGCGCATATCCCCTCTTGACCTTGATAATATCGCCCTCCAGACCTCTGTCATCGAGATCGTTTCGCAAAATAACTTCCATTGTTTTTATCCTCCAAATAAAAAAATCAGCTCGCTTCCGGTTCCTTGTGCAGTTTTCTAAAATCCACCCACTGATCAAAAACCCCTGCAAGGGCCAGAAGCACCAAAAAAAGCTGTTGAATAATAATCAATAAATAAACCCCTATCCTTATCCAGGGCGGCAACCGGTACTTGTGGAGAAAAAATACTATAATGGACAACCCGTGAAAAAGATAGATGGCCATCAAGACAATCAACACATTGGCTGCAAGTGATCTTATAACCCCCGGCAGCAAAAATAAAGAAAAACCAGAGGCAATAACCCCCCAGATCAACACCTCCGGGGCCTCCCAGCGGTCCATCGGGACAAAATCCGGATACTTGAGATCGCCCCTTTTAAAGAGGGGCCTGGCAACGACAATATTCAACCAGACGGTAAATCCTGTACCCACAATAAATAGAGACGGGTAGACAGTATCAATAAAGGCCCTTGCGTATGTCTCAAGCTCTATAGTGCTCTCACGCGGCATGCCCATCTTTTCATAGGCCCCAATGGTCTCCTTCAAATGACCATGAAGGTAATCAAGCAACATATCAAAAGGTTCAAGGTCCCTTGAAAGGCTGACAATAAAAAGATGCCCCGCGCTCATCAACGTCATGAACAGTGAAGCAAAAAGTATGGTCTGCCCCAAACTGAACCTTCTTTTAAAAAGCTCGGCCAAGACCAGCCCAAGGGCGCTTAACTCAACACAAAAAAGTATTGCCTGGGGATAACCGACCATAAGGCCTGCTATGCCGGCCAAAACCACAGTGAAAAAGGCCAGCTTTATGCCATCCTGAATGCCCAGTTTATTTGAATAGTAGAGGAAAGGTAATGGTGTGAGCAGACAAAAAAAAGGACCGAAAAAAGGAAAATAGGCAGAGCACAGAAACAAAAAACCAGCGCCGCCCACACACCCCAGTACATCTTTTTTATTCATGGATTCTCAGAATCAGGAAACCTCAAGGCATTATGAGGCCAAGCCTCCCTCCGATATGTTCCTGCCCAGCGGCTGTCCGGGAAATTATCTCACCAGAGACGTTGTATAGGGCAATAAGGCCATCGCCCTGGCCCGTTTGATGGCCAAGGCCAGTTCCCTCTGGTGCTTGGCGCAATTTCCGGAGATTCGGCTCGGGGTGATCTTGCCTCGTTCTGTAGTAAAATATCTGAGTGTTCGGCTGTCCTTATAATCAATTACAAGGGTGCTGTCCGCACAGAACTTGCACACCTTTCTCCTGTGGTAAGTCCTTTTGCTGAACCTGCCGGATCCATTTGCTGATTGATTGGGGGTCTTATTATAGGTCATCGTCTTTCTCTTCCTGGTCTTCTTCTGTTTCTGTAAATTCAGGGGCTTCCTCTTCTACAGCCTCAAGCTTTTGGCTTGCCCTTTCCAACAGTTCTTTTGCCTTGGCCTTTATCCCTTCAGGGTCTGCATTTTCAGCCAGTTTGATCGTCTGAAACTTGAGGACCCTTTCATCCAGTTGCATGTTTCTCTCAACTTCTGAGATAATGCTGCCCTTGCCACAATACTGGAATAGGACATAATAGCCTTTATCAAATTTTTTGACCATATAGGCAAGGGACTTTTTCCCCCACTCATCAATGGCGATAATTACGCCATCGTTCTTTTCAGCAAGGTCTTTAAACTTGGTGACAACCTCACGATATTCTTCATCAGCTAAATTGGGGTTGATAAGATAGAGCGTTTCATAGTAATTCATAAAAATTCTCCTTCCGGCCTGTTTCCCTGATAAGGGCATTGTTGTGGTCCCCCCGACCTGCGTGTTACGCTGTTATTTATTGGTCAAAAGGGAACAAGGAGCAAATAATTAAAAGCTTTTTTCAGTAACACCCCACAATTGCATTGTCAAGGAAATTCAAGATTAATGGTCTCGTAAAAAATCGAAAATCGGCTTTTTTATTCAGTTTTAAATGTTAGGTTTTAACTATTTAATTTCATGAGCAAAGCATGACCTAAAACTTAACGCTTAAAACCTAAAACCTGATGAATTCGACTTTTTCGAATTCATCAAAATTAGAAGGCAACTATGTTGGAAAAAGAACTTGACGTAGCAAGACAGGCAGCCGTGGCAGGCGGAAACATACTGACCAGCCTGTTCGGCCGGATCAGGCACATCACCAAAAAGGGTGATATTGACCTTGTCACCGAGGCGGACTTTAATGCGGAAAAGGCAATTATAGAGATTATCCACAGAAATTTTCCTCGGGACAACATCCTGTCGGAAGAGGCAGGGGATCGGGAACAGGTGTCAAACAGGACCTGGATTATTGATCCTTTGGACGGAACAACCAATTTTGTCCACGGCTTCCCCTTTTTTGCGGTCTCGATTGGGCTTGAAATTGAAAAGGAAATGACCCTGGGGGTTGTCTTTAACCCCTATCTGGATGAGCTTTTCGAGGCGGCAAAAGGATCAGGCGCCTTCTTGAACAAGAGCCCCATCCATGTGTCTCAGATTCCCGTCCTCAGCGAGGCCCTTCTGGCAACCGGCTTTCCATACAGCATACAAAAGGACCCGAAAAAAGTGATCAGGCTTTTTGAGAAGATGATTGTCCTTACCCAGGGAGTGCGAAGACCAGGCTCTGCTGCCATAGACATGTGCTATGTCGCAGCAGGAAGGTTTGACGGATTCTGGGAACAGGATTTAAAACCCTGGGATACAGCAGCAGGGACAATTATAGTGAAGGAGGCAGGGGGTGAGTTGTCCGACTATACAGGCGAGGCATATACGCCTTACATGAAAAGCGTTATCGCCGGCAACCCCAATATCCATAAGGCTATGATCAGAGTTCTAAAAAAGGCTGTTTTGAGCTGAACCTTAGCGGATACAAGTGGTACACGAAAAAGAGAGCATGATACACGCGCCCTTAAACGACTTGAAGTAGAAAATCTTCGACAGTCAGCGCCAAAGGGTCGGAAAGTTATATATGTTTGGGATAGAGCTGGTATTGATTTCTTTCAGTGGTTTAAATGGAAGCATACCGGTGGAATATATTTTATCAGTAGAGAAAAAAAGAACATGGAATTAATGGTAATAGCAGAGTTGGGATATGATAAAGAAGACCCGGTCAACGCCGGAGTTCAGAACTATCAACTTGTCGAGTGTTCTGCCGGTGTAATGATGCATCGAGTAGTCTATAAATGTCCTATCTCTGGCGATATCTATCATTTTGTTACAAGCTTGAGTGCCATACCACCAGGTTTAATCGCCTATCTCTATAGGACCAGATGGGATATTGAAAAAATCTTTGACCAGGTAAAGAACAAACTAG
>DIKH01000368.1 GCA_002424495.1 Desulfobacteraceae bacterium UBA5623 | reverse complement strand
AAATGGTTATACGAGACCGGGGACGACTTAAAACGTCCTCTCCTTGCCTCACCTAAGGGCCGTGGCCCTAAATTTGGCGTCAATTCTTACCCTGTTTTTTCTGTGACATAAACCGCCATTTTGAGGAAGACGCGTTTCCGCGGGCTCTCTAATGCAGCTCTTTGCATTTCAGCATGAAAGGAAAGTCTGTTGATCATGGATTGAGTCAAATAAAACCTAAAAAGAAGAATCCAAAGTTATAGATGGTCAATATATGCCTTTGGACGTGAAGAGTCAATTAAATTGCATATGATTTTTTATGCAGTTAAGACAATATTTTCATATGACTGCTCAAGAGCTGTTTGCGGCCGGGCAAATAGGCCGGCCTTGGTCAATGGCTCCAACGAAAGGGGTGCTTCTCATCTGTTTACAAAACCCGCAATTCAATGCTATTAAGATGGTATAAACAGGGATCAATTTTACTTGCCGGGCGAGGTGAAAAAATATGGCCAACCTATCAACAACGCAGAGACTTAAAAGGATACAGGCGCGTCTGGGCATTGAACCTGATGGTTTGCTGGGGCCTGTCACCCTGACTGCATTAGAGGCGATACTGCCTCCACTGCCCGATCAGCAGGTCCATCCCCACTATTCCTTGATTATTTCACAAAAAGGACTTGACCAGCTTGTCAGGCATGAGATCTCCTCGGAAAGTTATTACAGAGGTTATTTGTCAGTACCCGTATTTCCCGGAGGCGGCAGTGGAGTTACAATAGGCATTGGCTATGATCTGGGCTATAACAGTGAGTCTCAGATAAGAAGGGATTGGTTGGGAAAAATTCCTGACATAGCCCTTGACCGATTGGCAAAGGTTGCGGGATTGAAGGGCGAGGACGCCAGGAGGGAGGTCTCTCAGCTTTCAGGGATTTCAATCCCCCTTGATGCCGCGAGATCGGTTTTTTATGCTTCTGTCCTCCCCCGTTATGCTGCAAAAACCAGAAGTGTCTATGGAGGTGTTGAAATGATCCCGGCTGATGCACAGGCAGGAATCCTATCTCTGGTTTACAACAGGGGAGCTTCAATGTCAGGGCCAAGACGCAGGGAAATGAAGGCTATAGCAGGGCTTGTAATCAAAATGGACCTAAACGGGATAGCTGGTGAGATTCGAGCGATGAAGAGACTATGGGAGGCCAAAGGCCTTGATGGCCTTCTGCTGAGAAGAGACGAAGAGGCAGCCCTGGTTGAAAATGCCCGGAGAGAATATGATGAGTCGGAACTGATTTATATATAGACCCTATCCTCCAACCGTCAACCTTGCACTGTCCTAATCATAACTGCTCAACTTCAAAACCCTCTTTTCTAAGCAATTCGACCACTCCCTCCTTTCCCGCAAGATGCGCTGCCCCTACAATGACCATATGGTTGTCTTTCTGTCTTAAAAATGTCCCGATCTTGATCGCCCATTCCATGTTGCGTCTGGTGATCAGCGCCTTATAAACCAATGGGAATTCTTTAAAACTCTTCAGGATTATATCTTCCAGCGCCTTTAGATCTCCTGTAGTCCATGCCTCAATAATTGAGTCCAGTTCCTCTTCCATAACATCCAGATCTCTAATAGCCTGGCGAACAAGGTCGTCCTGATTCATTTTTGACATTGAATCAAGCACGGCCATTTGCTGCTCCAGGGTCTCAAGTCCTTTTATCTGTTTGCCGGACTGGGCCGCTTTGGAATAAAAATAGGTGTCTATTCCGTTTTGATTGCTGAAACCAAGCCGCTGCATCTTGGCCATTGCGAGCCTCATCACAAACATCCACGGTTTAAACCTGTTGAATGTAGTGATATCAAGGCCCAGGTCTTTCGCCCTTGCCCTGGCCAACTGGTATGTCTCCTTTTTGATTATCTTATCGAGCGACTGTCCTTCAGGAAGCATGCCCTTGGCCAATACCATCTGTTGAGCCTTGGTATCGGTCATATCTTTTGGGTCTACCTCAAAAACCAGCACCAGGCTGTCATTAAAGGCCTTTTCAATTGACGGATTGAGCGGTGTGCTGTTGTCCTTGAGCACGTGGATAGAACCCAAGAGAAACACGGAACTCTTACCCGATGTTACCCTCCAAAGGCAGCTGTGTCGAACTTCCTTGGAGATTGCTATTGAGGCAAGACATAAGGCAAAAACAATCCCAAAAACAATTGTCATCCTTCTAAGTCTGGTCATATTCTCCTCGCATTTTTTTTATGATTCGCCTTTGACGGATTTTTTTAATATTTCAACAAAATCAGAAAATACGTTATTGTGTGAAATTCTCTTTATAAATTTATTATATCATGGTCTTCAAGACATCATTGATCTGGTCAATGGTGATATAGCCCTTTTCATGAAGAATCGCGCCGATCAGCCTGTGATTATGGCCTTCCACGTTTTCTCTTATCTGCACCGTAATTGCCTCTACAAGTTGTTCTGCAGTAATGTAGCCTTTTTTTACCGCGATGCTTCCGAAACGCTGATCTAGATGCGAAATTGTCATATTTTTCTTACCTCAGTCAAAAATCTTTTTATGGAAGACTGTAGATAGTTATCCACTCGCAATAATATGATTGCAAGGTTCCGAACCGTTCATTAATCAATTTATGTGATGGACAGCAACTGCATAACATCATAATAGTGTTCGGAGGCAAGAGCGATGGTTTCCTGAAGATCGTCCTCCGTAATCTCCAATCCTTCAAGAACACTTTCATAAAATCTGTAAGCGAGCCCATCCGTTCCGCTTCCAATCCCTGTCATCATAGCGGCGATTTCTGCAAGGTACACAACGGATGTTGCATAATCTTCCAGCGCAGACAGATCAGTCATATGATGATTTCTAATTACGTAAGTCATTTCCGGACTGAAATTCCAATGTTCGGCAATAATTCCCCCAAGCTCTGCATGATCAAGTCCTATTACCTCTTCTTCAGCCTCTCTAAAACTGTAATTGTTACTCAGAATGAGATCATCAATTTCTTCAATCGCCCCTGAGACGAATCTGTCCAAGATGATTTTACCAATATCTTTCAAGAGTGACGCAGTGAAGATAAATTGCTTGTTTGAAGCGTGTTTTCGCTCTGCCAGGTCTCTTGCCATCAATGCAGTTGATACGGAATAGCGCCATAATTCGCCTTCGTTTAGGCCGTAGCCAAGGTGTTCCTTTCCCATGTATGCACTGAAGGTTTTAATCAGCACAAAATCAATAACCTGATTTAATCCTAGCAGCATTATGGCTTCTTTTACGGAATTTACCTTTCTTGGCAGGGCATAATAGGCAGAATTGCATGCCTTTATTAGACTGGAAGTAATAATAGGGTCATAAATAATTACTTCAGCAATGTCTGACATAGTGCTGTCAGGATCTTCGGCAATGGCCAGAATCTGGTTCATGACCTGGGGTATTGGCACAAGTTTATCAACTTCAATTATTATTTCATGGATAGACTTCATACCTTTTTTTCCCCATGACCTGGTACTTCAACATAGATATAACCATTCTGTATCCTAAGTATACGATAAAAGCTTCCTCCAAAATCTTCGTAAGCAGTTGTCAATTTAAGACCTGCCAGAATTGATTTTACCGCCAGGCAATTTCTTTGTGCCATATCGTATGGGGTTCCCTGATTGAGGTTGTGGCTGGCTCCTGCTGCAACCAGCTTGAGTCCGTGGCTTCTGACCCCATGTTGATACATCTGCTCTAAAAAGGCGCTGATGCCGGTGTCGGCAAATAGAAAAGGGTTCTTCTTTGCCCTGTATTTATTATTGGCCGAAGACGGCAGCAAAAAGTGCAGGATACCACCAATGTTAGCATCCGGGTCATAGGCGGCAAGCCCGACTCCGGAACCCAGTGATGTTGAAGCAAGGATCACATCCCGCGTGTTTTCAATATGCATTTGTGCCGGGCCAATGATTATTTGCACGCAGACCTCAGTGAATCTGGAATGTTATCTTGTTTTGATCAGGTGAGACAATTTCAAGACTTTCAATAAATTAATACAAGGAAAAAAGAAATTTCTCAATATCTTTCCGCTCCTGAGAGACAAAAAAATGTTTATTTAGCCCCGATTATGCGGTAACATCTATTAAGTCATAAACCTGCTTTTGCGCTTCCGTTTAACCCGGGAACATGAAATGAAAGATCATCTTATATGCCCACATTGCGGCAACGTAGTTGAAAAATACAGGAATCCATTCCCCACAGTTGATATTGTCATTGAAATGGAAAAAGGTGGGATCATACTTATAAACAGGAAAACCCCCCCTTTTGGGTGGGCTCTGCCCGGGGGGTTTGTGGATTACGGTGAAACCCTTGAAGCTGCGGCAATCAGGGAGGCTGAAGAAGAGACATCCCTTAAAGTTGTGCTTCAGTACCTGCTTGGGGCATACTCAGACCCTGCCAGGGACCCGAGACAACACAATATCTCCGTAGTATTCGTGGCCAGGGGCACAGGTAGACCCATAGCAGCTGACGATGCCAAGGATGTGGGTGTTTTTCATGAAAATTCCATCCCAAAAGACCTGGCCTTTGACCACCATAAGATCCTGCGAGACTATTTTAAGAGATGCTCTCAATAAAACCAAGGGCCGTCTGGGCCACAATCCTGGCTTTTACCTTACTCTGCCTGTGCCTGGTTTTTATGCTTGGCATGCTGGTCAGAAGTCCTTCTGTTCAGGCCTATCTCTTCGAACAACTTGGAAAAACAACCGGCTATGACATTAAAGGGACCGGATTAAATCTATATTTTAAGGGAGGACTTGGCTTCAGTGCCACCAGCATCGTGGCCAAGTCGCAATTGAGGCAGGAGAGCGTTGAGTCGTCAAGGCTCGATGTAATTCTGAACCTTGTCGAACTTATTAAGGGCCGTGTTGTGCCTTTGAGGATTTATATATTCAGACCGCGGATTGAACTTGCCACATTTAAGGCGGAAGGTTTTGCCAAAGAAGGTGGCGGAACTATCTTGAGGCAAATGATGGAGGCGGGGCTATCCGGACTAAAATCTGCTTTTATTGAAGATGGACGTATCATTATCAATGATCTTCCATATGGGCTTAAGGACCTGGATTTAAGCCTGAACTCTGAGGTGACAGGCCACCACACAAGGCAAAGGGTAAAGGTCAAGGGTGGGGTTACCTATCGGAGCGAGACCGCCGCGTTCTCCCTAATGGGGACGGTCACTGCTGATGACCATCAGGAAGGACTTTCAGCAGCGATGAAATTGAATACTGACTGGTTTCCCATCAATCTGGTTCCGTGCCCCGACTTTCTGCTGTTTTCAAAGGGATCGGCAAAGGCGGATATAATGCTCAATGCCAGGCTGGGGGGGCCAGTGTCGGCCACAGGTAAAATTTTGGGGGAGGATGCCCATTTTTCAGTAATAGAACATGGAAGGACAAAGGAATATGATCTGAGTTCATTTGAGCTTTTTTTTGACTCATCCTATTTTGAACAGGTGATTGAAATATCGTCGGTTGAACTTCATGGACCTGGGTTTTCAGCTTCCGCCCGTTCAAAGGTAGACTTCAATAATATAAGTAATCCCCATATTTCGCTGGGGGTGGAAAGTCCTTTTATGCCGCTTGAGACCTTCAAACGGATCTTCCCCACCCCTGTTGTACCGCATTTGGTTGAAGAAATATTTTTCCCGATTTGTTCAGGCGGTGACGCCAGGCTGACAGATCTCACCATGAATGGCACATTGGATCAATTCAAACATTTTTGCCTTCCGGAGAACAAGGACATCCTATCCATGAAGGTTGAGTGGAAGGACATTGTTGTTGAAAAGGATGGAAAAGGCCTGCCGTTTGAGAAGGTGTCGGGAGAAATCGGTATAGAAGGACAGAGGCTTTCTCTATCCATATCAAATGCGGTTTTCGGCGGATCAACCATCAAAAGCGCCTTCATGGAGATCAACAGCCTCTGTGGGGATCACTTATACAATATTACAGGGAAGGGGTTATTTGAACTGGACGACATCAAGAAACAGGCAGACCTTGCGTTTATGCCTCAGGCGGCGGTCTCGGCGCTCAAGGAGTTTAAAGATTTTGCAGGAAAGATGGAGGCGCAAATTGACCTGACTCTGAACCCGGGTTTTGTCAACCCCAGGGTCATCAACGGCGAATTTTTATGCAAGGACTGTCTGATCGGCCGTGATGATATATTGCTTCCACTTTCGTTGGACGAGGCCCACATCCTGGTTTCAAACGAATATAAGGGCCGGTTTGAGGGCGTGGGCCGCTGGGGAAGGTCTGAATTTCAGGCATCCGGTTCAACATCAGATCTATGGAAAACCTTTAAGGTCAATGTTTCATCCCGGGCCCAGGCAGAGGAGCTGTTAAACCTGTTTTTTCAAGGCCGTCAATTTCCCATAAACAACAGGGGTCCTGTATCGTGCCAAATGGAAATCGAAAGAATGGATGATCAATGGCATGTTAAGGGTGAAACCGATCTGAAAGATGTGGTGATGGACAAAGGCCCTGTATTTTTAGACCCCCCGGGTGGGAATGACAAGGCCATTTTTGATATAGATTTTTTCCCGGGAAAGGAGCTTCGCCTAAATGACCTGTTGATTGATCTCGATGGAACAGGCGTCAAAGTCAAAGGCTCTTATGACCTGATAAATAAGGATGAGATCCGGCTTAATGTCTCGACTGAGAGGCTCCCTTTGAGGGGTCTGGGGGTTCAATCTCAAGGAGGAGACTTGAACGTCCAGGGGTTACTGACGTGTAATGCCGGCTTAAGGGTTTCTTTGAAAGACCCCAAAAAAACAACGATGATCGGCAATGCGTCCGGACAGGGTATCTCTTTTGCGGTCAGTGGACTTGCTTCGTCAGTGACCGATTGTCATTTCAAATTGGAATTTTCGGGACAGGATGTCTCCATCCATTCTCTTGATATGCGCGTGGGACAAAGCGGTCTTGATATAAAAGGAAGGCTTAAGGGTTGGGATGGTCTCAAAGGGGAGCTTGCGGTAGACGCCGGGTATCTGAATTTTGGTGATTTCATTGCCGAAGAGTCCGATTCAGTTCAAAAGGCGCCAGGACAGGGCTTATTAAAAAATTTCATTGACCGGTCTGAGCTGCAAGTTAGCTTGAATACAAAAAAGGGAAAGTGGAAAAGGCTTGGCCTTGGCCCTTTACATGCCCAGTGTTTGTTAAGGTCAGGCGATTTTTATGTGGAACAGGCAGAAGTCAAGCTTGAGCATGGCATTCTTTCAGCAAAAGGATATGTGAAAAAAGAACAAGGGCCTGAGCGGATCAATATTATCTCCAATATAAAGATGGCAGGTCAGTCTGCCAGTGACATCCTTTATAGCCTGGGCACGGACGGGAAGGCATTGGAAGGGACCCTGGCCTTGGAATCAAACCTGACCGCGAAAGGCGCCAGCATAAAGGATCTTATTTCAGGGCTTACAGGCAACGCCAGCCTCAGCATGGAAAATGGGTGCATAACCAGTTCTTTCAGCACTGTATTTAAAGTCCTGGATGTCCTGAGCATTATGAACATCTTTAAGACCAGGCTGCCTGATCTGTTAACTAATGGCCTGTATTTCGAGACCATTGAGGCGACTGCAGATATAAAAAATGGTGTTATTAGTACGGACGACCTTGCAATAAAAGGACCTATTCTAAATGCAGTGGTCCAGGGGACAGTGGATCTGACAAGGAAATGGATGGATATGATCTTCTGGGCGCAAACCCTTGAGACCCTTGACACCATTGTTAGTTGGGTTCCGATTATTGGCTATATCCTGACAGAGAAGGAAAATGCCCCGAAAGGGATCGTTATCTATCCGGTTCAGATGCGAGGAGGCTGGAATGATCTGGAGATAAAACTTCTGCCGTCAGTGAAGAATCTGGGAGGCGGAGTAATAAATATCTTTAAACGTCTGCTTAATACCCCCGGAAGGATATTTAAAAAGATATCAGGGGGAGGAAAGGATGAATCGGCAACCGCAGTGAATGCCATGCCTGAAAAGGATGGCCAGCCTGTTGAATCACCGGGGCCTAACGAATACCTTGATTAATTTTGCTCCGGCATGTTAATTTTGCCAGCCTGTCGGTTTCAAAAGGATCATTTTATAACAATCCAAACACGTTGAGGGCTTACGACTATGGCAAAGATGGATCTTGTAGAACTCTTTACTAAACGCACCAGGCACCCGTTCAGGCCAAGGGCATCTGATATCATTTCCCGATTGTTTCCCAGTTTCGAGCAGCTTGAAACCCCAGGGGGATCCCTGATCGCCGGGACCTGCTCGTTCATGGACAAACAGCTAATTGTAATCGCCCAGCAGAAGCCAAAGCCTGAAAATTTAAAGAGTAGTGAGGATTTGAAAAAATTGAATTACGGGATGCTCACGGCAGAAGATCACTCACTTATACTTACACTGCTCAAAAAGGCCAGGACACTGGATACGGAAAATACGGTCATTTTCTGCATAGTAGATACATACGGTGCAGACATTTCAATGGAATCGGCCCAGCGTTTCCAGGCTTTTTTTATTGCTCATTTGATAAAGGAGTTTTTGACTATCCCAATAAGGACCGTTTCACTGGTGCTTGGTGAAGGCGGAAGCGGCGGGGCGCTGGCAATTCAGGTGACCGACATCAGGGCGCAGATGGAGGATGCCCTCTATGCAACAGCACCACCTGAAAGCATGGCAGCCATTGTTTTCAGGGATGCTACAAGAATCAGGGACGCCCTGATGATCTTAAAACCCACTGCCAGGGATCTGAAAAAGCTCGATGTTATTGACCGGATCATCCCTGCGCCAAAGGATGTGGCCAATGCCAATGAATTTGCGGAGAACGTCCGGCTCTTTCTGACAAAGGCCATTAAGGATCTGTCACGGGTCAGGATAAAAAAACTGATCAATAAACGGGAGATCAGGGCGCAAAAGTACGGTGTGAACAAGGGCTCCGGCACACTCTACGACATCAGAAGATACATTGAAACGCCCATAAAAAAGGCATTTAGAAAGCCGCCGCCTGATATCAAGATCATCCAGCATATAAGCGCCGATCAGGTAGGCGATGACTATGACGGCTATGGTGAAATCCAACATGGTGATGCAGGCGAGGAACTGGTCGAGTGCAGCGCCGCAAAAGGCGGGTGCGGAGGACTGATCTTATTGAAGGACCTTCTGGACAACTTCAATGTCTGTCCCAAATGCGGGCATTCCCATATCCTTGGCGCCTCCGGATGGATTGACTGCCTGGCCGACACCGGCAGTTTTCATGAACTCTATCGAAATCTGACCGTTAATCAACTGCTGGAAGAGGATGACATCACGGACTATTACAGGGATTTTCTGGCCAAGCAGGAAGGGCGGTCCAATTTTAAGGAATCACTTGTTGTAGGCACTGCGCGAATCCATCATTTTCAGGTGGCAATGGCCATTGGTTCATTCAATTGCTGTGGCGGGTCAATGGGTGTGGTGTTCGGGGAAAAGTTCAGGAGGCTTGTGGACTTTGCCATTGAGGAGCATCTGCCGCTGATAAGCCTTTGCTGCTCGGGCGGGGCCAGGCTGTATGAAGGCATAGCCGCCCTGATGCAGATGGTAAAGACCATAGAATCCGTCAATCGTTTGAAAAAACAGGGACTCCCATATATCTCCATCCTGACCGATCCTTCAACAGGCGGTGCTATTGCCAGTTATGCAGCCCTGGGCGATGTGATTATTGCTGAGCCAAGGGCGCTTGTGATCTTTGCCGGACCCAGGGTCATGGAAAGCCGGGGGTTTAAAGTGGATGAAAAGCTGATACGATCCGATTACCTGCATCAGTTGTCAGACGATATCTATGATCACCTGGAGCTGTTTCACGATATAAGGGGGATACAGGAGATCTGCGAAAGAAAGAATATGAAACTGGCAGTGGCAAAATATCTGGAATTATATACCAGGACCAACTACAGGCTCCCTAAAAAACACAAGAAAATAATTTTTTCTGGGGCCTAACAGGCTTATTAAAAATTCCTTTCATTACTATCGAGCAATTTTCTCGTTCCCACGGTCCTGCGTGGGAACGAGAAAAAAATGTAAAAGGTTACTCCCTATTCTTTGTCCCAGCCCCCATTGTCTTCCAGCAAATCTCGAATGGCAGGCTTGAGATAGATTTCGCTGAGATCAAAGCGCCTTAGGGCAGAGATCAGCGTCTTGACTTTTTCTGCTGGGGCGGCCCTGGCATTGACAATGATAATGTGCTTATCCCTGATCCTGCAAAGCCCTCCGGACGGAAATGCTGTTTCAGTGTCCAGGTGTTCATAGCGGACCAGCACACCCAGTTTATGGGCCAATGCCTCGAGATGGTCTATGGCGATTGCCTCATCCAAGCCGGGCCCCCTGATATTTGACAAGAGGCTATCCGAGAATGGCTATTTTTCCCAACCTCTGCGTCAGACAGAAATTTTACTCCTCGAAATACTTCAATGTATTCCTGCGGTTAAAATTTACGTCTTCCTTGATCTTGGAAAAAATATCTCATTCTCGGACAGCCTATTACAGACGATTAATGATTGCCGGTCTGATAACGGATCAAGAACCCAGACGCCTAAGATCCCCTACCAGGCCGCGGACCGCATCAGCGGACTTGTTCAAGGCCTTTTGCTCTTGTTCCGTGAGCTTGATCTCTATAATCTCTTCAACACCGTCTTTGCCAAGTTTTACGGGAACACCGATAAAGAGATCATTTATTCCATATTCCCCGCTCAGTATGGCAGCGCACGGAAGAATCTTTTTCTTGTCTTTGAGGATCGCCTCCGCCATCTCCACTGCGGCAGCCGAAGGGGCATAGAATGCGCTTCCGGTCTTAAGAAGCCCGACGATCTCCGCTCCGCCGTTCCTTGTCCTTTCCACCAGGGCCTCAATCCTTTCCGCACTCATCAATTCCGTTATGGGGATGCCTGCAACAGTGGAATACCTGGGAAGAGGAACCATTGTGTCGCCATGACCACCAAGCACGAAGGCATGGGTGTTCTCGACAGAGACATTCAACTCCATTGCGATGAATGCACGAAACCTGGCCGAGTCAAGTACACCGGCCATCCCTATAACCTTGTTTTTGGCAAAGCCGCTTGCCTCATAGGCGACATGACACATTGCGTCCAGGGGGTTGCTGACAATTATGAGTATGGCATTGGGAGAAACTGCCGCAACTTCCTTTGCAACAGAGCGCATAATTCCCATGTTTGTCGTCAAGAGGTCATCCCTGCTCATGCCGGGTTTTCTAGGGATGCCTGCCGTTATGATAATAATGTCAGAGTCTTTGGCTGCACTGTAGTCATTGGTAACACCCAGCAGGTGTGCGTCGTGTTTTTCAATGGGTGCGGCCTCTGCCAGATCAAGAGCCTTGCCTGCAGGCACACCATCTATGACATCAATCAGAACAACATCAGCCAGCTCCTTTTCTGCAAGGCGCATGGCAGCAGTAGCCCCCACCTGACCTGCGCCAATGACGGTTGCTTTTTTAATCATTTTTTTCTCCTTTCTTTGGTAAAATTGTGCTGGTTTCAAAACTGATATGAACCAGGCATGTTTCAGTAAAATACATAGGCGGCGAAATTATAGAGGATGTGTTCTAATGGGTCAACGGAATAACCAGTCAGGTCACGAAGAAAAAGCAGGGAGGATTGCGATGCCCTTATAAGCCTGTTATCAGACAGGATTGATGAAGAGGTGCTGTCAAAAGCGAATAACCTTAATACTACAGCGGCTTTTTTT
>DIKH01000319.1 GCA_002424495.1 Desulfobacteraceae bacterium UBA5623 | reverse complement strand
CCACAGTTCGCGCCAGTTGGCGACCGGGACGATCTCGATGAACGTTTCCGACCGGGCCCGAACGACATCGCGGAGGACGAACAATCGCGGCTCTCCTGCGACGCCGACCCAGAGGATTCCCTCCTGGGCCGTGCCGGTGAGGTAAAACCGGTCGACCCGGGCGGTGAACAGGGCCCCCCGCAATCCCCGGGCCGCAAGGCGGGCCCGAAGTGCTTCAATCCTTGCCTGTGTTTCATAGTCCGGTACGAGCAGCATCCACAGCTCCTTTTCTCTGTAGCCCATCTGCGCCTCTCGGGATAGGAGGCGAATTCCCCAGTTCATACTGTAGCGCGGCCGCTTCTGTCAAGGCGCGACATCGATTGCCGGCAATGGCGGGGGCATCGAAAATTGCCGCTATCGGATACTCTATCCAAGAGGGAAGATCTGGCACATTGCAAATCTGTAGCCGAGCGTATACAGTGGGCCCGAGTCATCCGTAAATGATCATGCTTTGGGCCGCCCCCAACGGGAGAGGAAACATTCGATGGAAACACCTGCCGCAACCGCCCTGATCCGGAAAGCTCAGTATTGCCTTTGCGGGATCGTTTTCTCCGACCGGGAAGGGCGAGTCACCGCCTTGAGTCGTGACTTTGGCTGGCCGGAAAACCTGCAGCTCGAAGCAGGCTTCCAGCTGCCGGCGGAATTGTCACGATTGTACCCGGGGCAGTGGATTTTCTGGGATCGTGACTGGTTTGTCCAGGCAGCAGGGCGACAGAATGCCGAGATCCTGGTTTTTCGGCGGCTGCGGATGGCGGATCAGCTGCTGGGGCCTTACGGTGAATCAGCCACCAATGAAGAGATGGTGCGCATGGTCCTCAATAATCCGTACGAGGGTCTGACGGTTGTCGACACCGAAGGCCATGTGACCTTCCTCAGCGCTGAAAATGAACGCTGGTTGAATCTGAAGGTGGGGGAGGGGGCGGGAATCGCGCTGTCGTCCTTTGCCCCGGCCAGTCGTCTGGCGGAGGTGGCGCGTACCGGTATTGCCGATAATGCCCAGATCGTGGACCTGCAGGGCAAGACGAAGATCACCGTCAATCTCCCGATCAAAAAAGACCTTAAAGTCATCGGCGCCGTCGGCAAGATCCTGTTCCAGAACACCGAGCAATTGGAAAAACTGGCGAGCCGGGTACGTACCGTCGAGTTGCAGGTCGAACGCTATGAAACATTGCTGGGCGAGCTGCGGGGCCAACTGTACACGTTTGACGATATCCTCTCCAATAACCCGGTAATTTTGAGCCTTATCGCCCAGGCCCGCCGTATCGCCAGCTCTTCGGCAACGGTTTTCATCATGGGAGAAAGCGGAACGGGAAAGGAACTCTTCGCCCAGGCCATCCATGCGGCCTCGCATAAAAATAAAGGGCCTTTCGTTGCAATCAACTGCGGCGCCATTCCCCGTGATCTGATTGAATCAGAGTTGTTCGGTTATGAAGAGGGGGCCTTCAGTGGCGCCAGAAAGAAAGGGAAACCAGGGAAATTTGAACTTGCCAGCGGCGGGACCCTGTTTCTCGACGAGGTGGGCGAACTGCCCCTTGAAAGTCAGGCCAAACTGCTGCGCGTCCTCGAGGAGCGCAAGATAGACCGCCTTGGCGGCACGACCCCGCTGCCTGTCGAATTTCGTCTGATAACTGCGACAAACTGCGATCTCTTCACTCTTGCCAAATCGGGTAAGTTCCGCAGTGATCTGTATTATCGGATCAATGAGTTCCCGATTGAGATTCCTCCGCTCAGGTCGCGACCGGAAGACATTCCGCTGTTGGCGCGGCACTTCCTGGCGGAGATCTCCGTGCGCGAACAGTTGCCGATGCTGAAAATCTCCGATGACGCCTTGCAGATCCTGACGCATCATGACTGGCCCGGGAATGTGCGGGAATTGCGCAACCTTATGCGACAGATGACCTGGAAAACGCAAGGGCAGACAATTGCACCGCATCATCTGCCTGCGACACTCAACAAGGGGCGGAGCCGAACCGCAATCTCAGGGACGTTGGAAGAGCAACTCCATCAGGCCGAACGCAATGCCATCCTGTCGGCACTCCAGGCCGCAGAGGGAAATCGTGCCCTCGCTTCACGCCTGCTCGGCATTCATCGTACCGCACTGTACAAAAAGTTGGCGCGCCTGGGCATCGACTTCGACCATAAAACCGATGATCCGGGTGAGTAGCCGGCCTTTGGGGCAGATTCCTGCGCATAGAAATTTGTATATAATCGGATAAATTGGGTTTATTATGCAAAAATAATGGCACGTTATAAGACTAAGAATGCTTTAAACAGATGACCCGTATGGCTACAGGAAGAAAAAAATAGGGTAGATTCAGCAATGAAGGAATTGAATTTGATACGATTTTTCAAAAGCCTGGGAATACGGGTTAAAATCATCACCGGCTATACCTCCATGTTTGTTCTCACCTCTATCCTTGGTGGGTTGATTATCTATTTCCAGGTTAAAAATGCCTTAACCCAAAACATTCAAGATGAGTTGAATAACAGCACAAGTGCTGTTCTCAACATGGTCAAAACAGCTGCAAATGTTTCAATAAAGAATTATCTGCGGGCTGTCTGTGAAAAGAACAAGGAGAATATACAGGCCATCTATAACCGATATATGTCCGGAGAAATAAGCGAAATCCAGGCCAAAGATGAGGTGAGACGAGTCCTCTTTTCACAGACCATCGGTAAAACCGGTTATATCTATTGTGTTAACAGCCATGGGATTCCCGTGCAGCATCCAAATCCGGATGTTGCTGGAAAAAAAATCTGGGCCGATCAACCCTTTGTCAAGCAGATGATCAAGATGAAGCAGGGGTACATGGAATATGACTGGAAAAATCCAGGCGAAACCGCTTATCGGCCCAAAGCCCTCTATATGAGTTATTTTGAACCGTGGGACTGGATCCTGTCCGTTTCCACATATACGGAGGAACTTAAAGACCTGATCAATGTCGATGATTTTCGGCACAGCGTCTTAGCTTTCAAATTTGGGAAAACCGGATACTCGTTTATCCTTGACGGCAAGGGCAATATCATTGTGCACCCAGACTTGGAAGTCAACCAGCTGGAAGGTTCCAGCGCCTTGCACAGAGATAGTTTAAAAGAAAAAATGGTAACATTAAAAACTGGAAAACTGGTGTATTTATGGAAGAATTCCGAAGATGATCCTTATCGACAAAAGATGGTAATCTTTAATTATATTCCTGAATATGACTGGATAGTCGCATCATCCGGGTATTTTGACGAATTTTATTCCGTTCTCGGAACGGTTAAGAAGATCAGTATGATCGGGATTCTGTTCATGCTGGGATTTGCGCTTTTGACATCGTTCTGGCTGAGCAGCTTGATCAGTAAGCCCCTTAACCAATTGATGGTTTTTCTGGGCATGGGAGTCCCAGAAAATCTGACCACCCGATTGCCGGTGACTTCAGTTGATGAAATTGGAAAGCTTGTGGCCTACTTCAACGGGTTCATGGAAAAGCTGGAAACCTACAGCAATACATTGAAAAAAGAGATATCGGAACACCGTCTCACGGCAGAGGCTTTAATGGAAAGTGAATGGCGCAACAGAACTATTCTCAAGTGTATTCACGAAGGATATTTTGAAGCAGATTTAAAAGGCAATTTAAATTTCACGAACCACTCTTTTGCGACAATTACCGGCTATTCCAGAGATAATTTACTGGAAAAGAACATAGTACAGATAGCCAGCGATAAAGACAAAAAAAACATGTCTGACATCTTTGACGGCAATGGTCTCAAAGAGAACAATGTAAGCATATATCAATGGGAGTTGATACGCAGAGATAATCAACCGTGCTTTGTTGAAACCTCTTTGTCCACTGTTTCTAATAATGTCAGTCATCAGACAGGTATCCGGGGCGTGGTAAGAGATGTAACCAAACGGATTCAGGTTCAGAATGCATTGCTGCTGTCCGAGGAGATGTTTTCGAAAGCCTTTCAATCCAGTCCCTGCGGCATGTTTGTGGCTGATATTGAAAACGGACGACTCATCAATGTGAATGACAGTTTTTTGTCTTTCACTGGATATGACGCAGCCACGGTGCTGGGAAAAGAGCTCTTGAGCCTGGATTTTTTTAAAAACGAAGCGGAAGGAAAAAAGTTTTTCAAACTGATCAACGAAAAGAAAAGCCTGCGCAACAAGGAAGTAGAATTCTGCAGAATATCCGGCGACATCCGGGACGGTATGATCTCGGCAGAGGTGATACAGATCTGGGGGGAGACCTGTATTCTTGCCGCGTTAGTCGATTACACGGAAGCCAAGAAGCTTGAACGTCAATTTCTGGATATGACCGAGCGACAACGCCGTGAAATTGCGTTTGCCTTGCACGATGACCTTTGTCCGCAGTTGATCGGGATAGAGTTGCTCATTGGAATCTTACACCAGAAACTTAAAAAAACGTTTTCCGATCAGGTTGACAGTATAGAAAAAATAGAGCTGCTCGTTCAGGATTCCATCCGCAAGACAAGGCTTCTGTCCCGCGGACTCTGTCCTGTGGATATTGTCAATCAAGGATTTGATGCTTCTCTTTCAGAGCTTGTTGGCTATGTGGAAGACATGTTTGGTGTGACGTGTCATCTGGATTGCGATGGGTCAAGTCCGTTTACAGGAAACACGGCGGCCACCCATGCCTATTACATTGCCCACGAGGCGGTTCACAATGCCGTCAAACATGCCGATGCGAAAAATATTACGATCCATTTTTCAACCCACAAAAACAAAATCACTTTAATGGTCAAAGATGATGGCAAAGGAATTGTAAGTGAGGTCGATCATAAAGGCCTTGGCTTGAAAATAATGGAATACCGGGCGCAGCAGCTAAATGGTTCGCTGGATATACGTCGGAGTGTTCATGGTGAGACCATTGTTCTTCTGGAGATGGAAGGCCGGTCAGATCAATAACCGAAGGTGTGCTGTGAAAATGAAAAAAGCAAAAAAGATATTGATCGTAGAAGATCACCCGATTTTCAGAATGGGTATGAGTGAACTGATCAATCAGGAACAGGACCTGACCGTTTGCGGCAGCGCGGAAGACGTGCCCGAGGCGAAAAATCTTGTTGAATTGACAAACCCCGACCTTGTTATCGTCGACCTTTCTTTGAAGAGCAGCAATGGTATGACGCTTATCAGGGATTTGAACAAGTATTATAAGGAAATCCCCGTTTTGGTGTTGTCCATGCATGAAGAGTCTTTGCATGCCAAGCGATGTCTGCTTGCCGGTGCAAAGGGATATTTGATGAAGCATGAAACAAAAGACTCCATCATCAAAGCGATACGAAGAATTTTTGCGGGGAAAAAATATATCAGCCAACGTGTAATGGATACACTTTTAGACAAGTTCGGTGAAGAGACGGAAACGCGTCAGGAGTCCCCGGCCATTGGCCTGACAGACCGGGAACTGGAGATTTTTCAGATGATCGGGAAAGGGTTCTCTTCCGGCCAGATAGCCAGCCAACTCAGTCTGAGCGTAAAAACGATAAGTGCCCACCGTGAACGGATCAAACAAAAACTCGGCGCTAAAACAAGCGGTGAGCTGGTCCGATATGCGGTACTCTGGCTTGAAACAGAACTTTTCTGAATCATTATTGAATCTTAGCCTATATTATATGCGAATGCCCTTCCTTGCTTTCCATCGCTTCTAGGTGGATTTCCTAGTTCAAATTAGGTTTTTATAAGTTTCAAATTAGTGGTACCTCCGATTTACAGCCCCCCCCCCTCTTTGTATGTTTTTCATCAGGCCAATGACTTTAAGATTGAAATAATATCAAGTCAACAGCGCCAGACACTGATTGTTTGTAAGCGTCAATCAAACCCCAGTA
>DIKH01000305.1 GCA_002424495.1 Desulfobacteraceae bacterium UBA5623 | reverse complement strand
ACAGGTGAGCTTGACACGACAAAATGTATCGAGATCCTTGATGAGATCAGTGCGGTCGGTTCTCCCATTGTTATCCTTACCGGCGGCGAGCCCCTGTTAAGAGAAGACATCTTTGATCTAGCCCGATACGGCACTGCCGCAGGCCTTCGTATGGTCATGGCCACAAACGGATCATTACTTACTTCTGAGATTATTGAAAAGATAAAGTCATCGGGGATAAAAAGGGTGAGCATCTCGATTGATGGTTCTGATCAGGCCCAGCATGATCGGTTTCGTATGGTGGATGGGGCCTTTGAAAAATCCATCAATGGGGTCAGACTGCTTAAGGAGGCAGGTGTCGAATTCCAGATCAATACCACGGTAACCAGACACAACATTGATAATATCGGAGATATCCTCAACATCAGCGTCGGCCTTGGGGCTGCAGCACATCACCTGTTCCTGCTGGTCCCCACAGGCAGGGCCAGAGACATGAAGGACCAGGAGATAGGGGCATCTGAATATGAGCAGTTGCTGCACTGGTTTTACCTTATGAGGCACAAAGTGCCCCTTCATTTAAAGGCCACATGCGCTCCCCACTATTACAGGATACTGCGCCAGGAGGCCCGTTTACGGGGAGAAAAGGTAACGTTTGAGACCTATGGCCTTGATGCGATGACACGAGGCTGCCTTGGCGGGACCTCCTTCTGCTTTATCTCATACAGCGGCATTGTCCAACCATGCGGATATCTGGAGATTAACTGCGGGGACCTTAAGCATTCAACCTTTGGCTCTGTGTGGAATGGCTCAGAAAAGTTTAATCAGTTGAGGGATTTTTCATCTTACAAGGGAAAATGCGGCAGATGTGAATATCTCAGGTTTTGCGGGGGGTGCAGGGCAAGGGCCTTTGAAGCTAGCGGTGATTTTCTGGCGGAAGAGCCCCTGTGCGCCTATGAACCCAAAAAAGGCATCCCATGAACGAGACAGACAAAAGGATATTAAATGAAATTCAGACCGATTTTCCAATAACCAAAAGGCCCTTTCACGAATTGGGAAAACGGCTTGGCCTGTCTGAATCAGAGGTTATTGAGAGAGTAAAAAAGCTTAAAGACAAGGGAGTAATAAGGCGTATCGGCGGCAACTTTCATTCCAATAAACTCAATTTTGCCAGCACCCTCTGTGCCGCAAAGGTGCCTGAAGAAAAAATTGAACATTTTGTTCAAGTGGTTAATCTATATCCTGGGGTTACGCACAATTATCTTAGGAACCACGACTATAATGTCTGGTTCACATTTATAGCCGAGGACATGGACACCATTTGTAATGCCTTGGAAAGGATTTCAAGGGAAACAGGGGTTGCACAGATCAGGAGTCTGCCTGCGACAAAGACATTTAAAATAAAAGTGGATTTTGAGGTATAGGATGTCTTTTTTATTCTGTCCTATTCTTCTTCCTCATACTTGGCCATAAGTCTTTTCTTCTCTTCCTCGCTCATCATACGCATCTCAATCAGTAGGTCGGCAATCCCTGCTTCACGAAGGACATCATCTCTTAAAATCATTTCATTGCTTTTCAGGGTTGTGCTGAAAAAGGTCCTGCTCATGGTCGGCTCTTTCTTCTTGAGCAGCTTTAATGTCTTCCCGCCAAAGTAGATGAAGTGATTGCAGGAAATAAAATAGAGAATCCCTCCTATTCCAAACCATATCGCTGTCTTTGTTATACGTCTCATTGAGTGGCCTCTGGGATAAAATTTTGGTTGCGGTTTAGCCGTCCGAACCCCGGAATTGAGGAGATTCGGATAGGATCAAGGATTTCTTACAGAAATGACTATGAAGAAATCTAACCGCAGCGGGCTATATTGTCAACCAAAACAAAATTTATGTATCACCGGCCAAAGAAAACCCTTGACTAAGTCATATCACTCTGTTTTATTCCCTCCGTCTTTTCCTGACGTGATTCATAGGCAAATAACGCCCTATTTTGAGCACCCCCAGCATTTTCATGAAGACACCTTCAAGCGAAATAATATCTTGGCTTGGTCTTTACATGATTCCCGGCCTGGGTAACCGCGCCTTTGGTAATTTGCTCGCACGCTTCGGCAATCCAAAGGCCGTGTTTGAGGCCGGTTTTTCTGCCCTTGTGGGTGTGGAGGGGATTCGCGAAGAGGTCGCACGCAAGATCGTTGCAAGACAATTCAGCGCTGATCCTGAAAAAGAGATGAGGAGGGTTGAGGATAACAGGGCCAGGATTATTACTTATTTGGATCCATCTTATCCAAGATTGCTCAAAGAGATACATTCGCCTCCCATGCTCCTTTATGTAAAAGGCAGGGACATCCCCATAAACCAGACATTCATCGCAGTTGTTGGATCAAGAACTCCAACCCATTATGGGACAAAGGCGGCAGAAAATATCGGCTTCGGACTTGCAAAGCGTGGTGTGGGTGTAGTAAGCGGGATGGCAAAAGGGATTGACTCTGCCGCTCATGTGGGTTGTATCAGGGCAGATGGTTTTACAATCGCAGTCATAGGGACAGGGATTGATCAGGTCTATCCTGCCTCAAACAAGGGACTTTCTGAGCAGATAGCGGAAAAAGGAGCAATTGTATCAGAGTTTCCCACAGGCAGTCCGCCTGAGGCCAAAAATTTTCCCATAAGAAACAGGACCATAAGCGGGCTCAGCAGGGGGGTTGTGGTTGTTGAGGCCACCAGAAACAGCGGGTCTCTGATCACGGCCTCACTGGCGCTCGACCAGGGCCGTGAGGTCTTTGCTGTGCCTGGCAGTATTGAATCGTTTAAGAGCACGGGCGCACATTTTTTGATAAAGCATGGGGCTAAACTGGTCGAAAATGCAGATGACATCCTGGATGAATTCGGCTATGTAGGCTTGCCGGTTCAGGAAAAATTCAATTTTGCCGGTGTCGCCGGCAGAACGCCTGAAATGAATGAATCCGAGAAAAAGGTATATGAAGTCCTTGGAGATTATCCCCTCCATATTGATGAAATCGTAAGGCTTGGCAAGATGGGTACAGGGGAGGTTTCCAGCGTCCTTATGGGGCTGGAATTGAAAGGGCTTGTAAGGCAGTTGATAGGAAAGATGTTTGTAAGATAGTGCAAACCAGAAATGGCTATTTTCCGCAATCTCTGTGTCAGATTCGGATTTTAATCCTCGAAATACTCCAATGTATTTCTGTGGTTAAAATTCTCATCTTCCTTGGCCTTGCGAAAATTATCTCATTTCTGGATGGGCACTAAATAGAGGGTAAAGGAAACGGATAAAAAGTATGGCGAAAAATCTACTCATTGTCGAATCTCCGGCTAAGGCCAGGACAATCAAGAAATATCTGGGCACTGATTTCAAGATCATGGCATCAGTGGGACATGTAAAAGACCTGCCCGTACAAAAATTGGGCGTGGACGTTGAAAACGATTTTAGACCTGAATATGTGACCATAAAAGGCAAGGGCAAGGTACTGAAGGACTTGAAAGACGCAGGGAAAAGCGCTGAGGTTGTTTACCTGGCGCCTGACCCTGACAGGGAGGGTGAGGCAATTGCCTGGCATATCGCCCAAGAGTTTAAAAAGGGTAAGAAGGAGATTTATCGTGTGCTTTTTAACGAACTTACTGCAAAGGCGATCAGGGCTGCGGTCGCCTCTCCGCAGCATTTGAATGAAGATAAATTTGCCTCTCAGCAGGCAAGGCGAATACTGGACCGTCTTGTTGGGTATCAACTGTCGCCACTTTTGTGGACCAGGGTAAAACGCGGTCTTAGCGCCGGGAGGGTGCAGTCTGTTGCGGTAAAAATGATCTGTGACAGGGAAAGAGAGATACATGCATTCATCTCGCAGGAATATTGGTCCCTGACTGCTCACCTGGAGTCAAAAGAGCCCCCGGCCTTTACAGCCAAGCTCTTGAGATATGAAGGCAAAAAGGTTGATCTGAAAAATGAGGAGCAGGTAAATAAGATCATCTCTGAGATAACAGGCAAAGATTACCTGGTTGACAGTGTCGTAAAAAAACAGAAAAAGAAAAATTCGCCGCCGCCATTCATAACCAGTCTCCTCCAGCAGGAGGCACATGGAAAGCTTAACTTTACAGCCAAAAAAACAATGTCTATAGCCCAAAACCTTTATGAAGGAATAGAGGTGGGAGACAGGGGGCAAACAGGTCTTATCACCTACATGAGGACAGACTCGTTTCGTATTTCGGATGACGCTGTCTCCCAGGCAAGGGACTATATCCAGCAGTCATTTGGTAATGATTACCTGCCTGCCAGGCCAAACCACTTCAAGAGTCATAAAGGAGCCCAGGAGGCCCATGAGGCCATAAGGCCCACCTTTCCTGAACTTGAGCCGGACAGTGTCAGGCCTTACCTGACAAAAGACCAATTGGCGCTCTATACCCTGATATGGAAGAGATTCATTGCCTGTCAGATGGGTCCTGCCATAATGGATCAGACACAGGCGGATATTGTGGCGGGCAAGGCGGCCTTTAGTGCATCTGGTTCCGTGGTCGTGTTCAAGGGCTTTACTGTATTGTATCAAAGGCCTTCAAATGGAGCTGAGCAGGATAAGGGCGATGACACGCCTCTTCCCCCGCTGGAACAAGGCCAGGTCCTTAATTTGATAACTCTGGAGCCTGCCCAGCATTTTACCCAGCCGCCGCCAAGATACACAGAGGCAACCCTTATCAAGGCCTTGGAAGAAAATGGAATCGGCAGGCCTTCGACCTATGCGGCAATCCTGGCAAATATCAGCGGCAGGGACTATGTCATTATTGACAGAAAACGTTTTAAACCAACAGAGCTCGGTTTTTTGGTGACAGATCTCCTGGTCAAGAATTTTCCCGACATACTGAACACCTCGTTTACCGCAAAGATGGAGGGTGATCTGGACAGGATCGAACGAGGTGAAGTCAAGTGGACCAGCGTGATGGAGAGCTTCTATAAGTCTTTCAAAAAAAATCTCGACAATGCAAAGGGTGATATGAAGGGAGAGGTCCCGACAGATATATCATGCCCAAAATGCAATCGTCCCATGGTGATAAAGTCTGGAAAAAACGGTATCTTTCTTGCCTGTACCGGTTATCCTGAATGTAAGAGCACATCAAATTTTGACAGGGACGATAGTGGCAGGATTATTGTCGAAGGGACCCCTGAAGTGGAAAATGATGATGAGCCTTGTGAGAAGTGCGGGAGTTCCATGGTCTTGAGGAACGGAAAGTTCGGGCACTTTTTTGCCTGCTCAGGTTACCCGGATTGTAAGAACACCAGGCCGATTAAACCGAAAGATGGGACGGAGCAGGCGGTAGAGACTTCAGATGTAAAGTGCAAGGTTTGCGGCGCCAGGATGATTATGAAGAAAAGCCGCACCGGCCAACGTTTTCTGGCCTGCGAGCAATACCCGAAATGCACTCATACCGAATCATTGAGCACCAATGTGCCGTGCCCCAATAAGGGCTGCAATGGCATGGTGGTGGAAAAGGCATCCAAGAAAGGCAGACTGTTTTATTCCTGCAATCAGTATCCTGAATGCCGTTTTGCCATGTGGGACGAACCGGTTGACGATGTCTGCCCTCAGTGTGGTACTCGTGTCCTTGGAGTAAAGCGGGCAAGAGATGAGGCCCCTGTCCTGTCCTGCCGAAAGAAGGGTTGCGGTTTCACAAAACCCATGCCGACTACGTGATGAGACAGGGGCTTCTTGGCGTTTACATTTTTATATACATCTGGATGAAAAACAGCATATCGCTTTGTCCCGCCGACCTATACGGGCAGAGTCTAGCAGCGTTTCTTTAATGCCTTGTTTTGCTTTACGAATATATAACATTCAATAATACCACAGTTATAATGTCTGACTTTTTAAGTCCTTTGAGTCTTCTCTTCAAGCACTGACAAAATCCTTGACCAAAAAAAACATCAAAAATCGTATCACTAAACCAACTGCCTGTAGTTTCTTGAGAATTTGAACCTATCTTCGGCTGTTGACGTCATATAATGGTCAGCAAATGCCATAAAGCAAATCCACTGGCACTGATTTTGCTCTCATCCTTGATACAAATACAACCCTGATGGCTGATTCATGAGAAAAAAGGGACCACAAAAATGTTTTTCCCCAATCTCTGCGTAGGACTCAATCCCACTTAGCCTGGATTATTTCAAATTGGAGGATTTTTTATGAAACACAAAACCAATTTCCTGCCTCAATTGTTTACAGTGCTTTTTCTTCCCTTTCTTTCCATTCTTATAACCATCACAGCATTTTCAACACATGCCTATTGCGCCCAGGTGACGTTGGCGTGGAATTCGGTTGCTGAATCAAATGGTTATAAGGTTTACTATGGTTCTGCAACCAGGACCTACAACACCCCTGTAGATGTTGGAAACAATACTGGGCACACACTTGATCTTGCCCCTGGGGATTACTTTTTTGCTGTGACTGCCTATAACGGATATGGAGAAAGCGGCTACTCCGAAGAGGTGACAACTGCAATTGCCAACCCCGTCCCTGTCACTTTTTCAATTACCGCCTCTGCAGGGCAAAATGGCTCCATATCCCCTGCAGGTCAGATAACTGTTAATCAGGGCTCGTCTCAGACATTTACGATAACGCCGGCGACGAACTACCATGTCTCGAACGTATTGGTGGACGGTCTGTCGGTTGGAGCGGTTATAAGCTACACTTTTTCAAACATAGTGCAGTCCCATACCATTTCTGCTGCCTTCAGCATTGACAGTCATACTATAAAGGCTATATCCGGTCTAAATGGAAGCATATTCCCTTCAGGAGATATACCGGTCAATTACGGCTCAAACCAGTCATTTACAGTCACCCCGGCCCAAAATTATCATGTTATTGATCTTATTGTTGATGGTGTTTCAGTCGGGGCTCTTACCAGTTACACGTTTACAAATGTGACAAATGACCATACGATATCAGCAGCCTTTGCTATTGATACTCATACCATAGCAACTTTGGCGGGTGATCAGGGAAGTATTTCTCCTAGTGGACCTGTCACTGTTAACCATGGTGCAACCCAGCTGTTCGTAATCAGCGCCAATGAAAATTACCATATAGCAGATGTGATAATTGATGGGGCTTCAGTTGGTGCTGTTACCAGTTATATCTTTGAAAATATAACAACAAACCATACCATAGGGGCCAGCTTTGAGCATAACAACCGGCCGCCGGTGGCTGACGCAGGCCCTGATCAGAAGGTTTATGAAAATGCCACTGTTACAGTCAACGGCGCCAACTCGATGGATATTGATGAAAATGACAGTATAGTATCATATTCCTGGGTGCAGGTAGGCGGACAAACTATTGCCCTTGCAAATCCCGGCGCGGCCGAAACGACATTTACCGCACCAAGCGCCGGTCAGGAAGGGGATGCTCTGGTTTTCCAACTGACAGTTACCGACAGTAAAGGACTTTCGGCTACTGATTCATGTATCATCAACGTTTGCTCCGTTAACCTTGCGCCTGTTGCAAATGCAGGTCCTGACCAGGAATTAAAAGAGGGAGACAGTGTTACGTTAGACGGTTCAGGATCATCCGATCCGGATAATGATCCGATCTCATATCTGTGGGAACAGATTTCAGGGCCGCAGGCCGCTCTTTCCTCTTCAACTTCTATCAAGCCAACATTTACTGCCGGAGATGTCGCCTCAGATGGTTTGTCATATACCTTCCAGTTGACTGTAACAGATAGTGGAGGTTTAAAGGCAACAGATACATGTATTGTGAATATTTCCTGGGTAAATGTGCCTCCTGTTGCAAATGCAGGTCCTGATCAGACTGCGGCCATGGGAAATGCAGTTTCTCTGGATGGATCAGGATCAACCGATTCGGACAACAACATAAGCTCATACAAATGGACTCAGACACATGGATTTCCTGTGACGCTTTCCGACCCCAGTGCAATTAAACCGGTTTTTATTGTACCGGATGTTGGACCGGATGTGAACAGTTTTGTCTTTCAATTGACAGTTACGGACAGCGGAGGACTTGAAAGCAGCGATACTTGTACCATAAGGGTCTCAGCTATGCGGCCGCCAGTGCCGGATATCAAGGCCAATGGCCAGGATGGCTCTATTACTGTAGCCAAAGGGAAAAGTGTGCGTATAACAGTTACCTTGGATACTGGTGATTATGCGGGGCAAAAGGTGGACTGGTGGGTCACTGCTAATACACCCGGTAATGTCTGGAACTCATACATCTGGGGAAGACGTTTGTGGGTGTCAGGAATCAAGGTTTCCTACCAGGCAGGTCTTACGGCTGTAAGCAGAAAAGTGCTTGATTCAAGGAGACTCCCAGTCGGTGATTACACATTCTACTTTGCAGTAGACAATAATATGGATAATAAACCTGATGCAACGTGGTCCGATGCGGTGACGGTACATATAAAGTGATAGACTAATTGACGACTAGGGAAGGGCAGGGCCGGAAATGGCCCTGCCCTTTGCATGTTAAAGCCCTACACATCTAACGACTTTAAAAAATTGATTTTGTCAAGGCCGGAGAGAGGAACTATATTGACCAACGGTGCAGCCCCCCCATACAGTCTTCGCCTGTGCAGCAGACTTCCACTTGTGCGTCTTTATAAAGCGTTTTAATGTCATTGGCTATCTTTCGTATCTCATCAAATGTCTTATCAAAATAGGTTTCCAAGAGCCTGTCGTCTTGATAAACATATATATTGGTCTTTTCTACGCCTTTTCTTCCCAGGTCTGCCTCAACCGTTATCTTAGAGCTATATGTTTTTGACCCCTCCATAACCGTTAAAACCTCTCAGTCAATCCTTTTAAATGTCTTAAAATACTGTCCGATCATATCGGCATATGCCTGTTGGCCTGTGATCAGTTTCGATCTGTGACGCTCTGTCAGTTCACCTATTTCGCGGGCAGGAGATCCGGCAAATATCTTGGCCGGCGGGATAGCCTGATTATTTTTGACCAAAGACTGCTCAGCCACAATAGCCCACTCGCCAATGCTAGCCCCATCGCATATCATTGATTTCATACCGACAAGCGCCCGGTCATTAATTATGGCATCATGGATCATTGCCATGTGACCGATGATGACCTTGCCTCCGATTTTTACAATCGAGCCTGAATGTATGACAACATTTTCTTCGATTAACGTCCCGCTGCCGATTTCTATCCTGCCAAAATCAGCCCTGATGACGGCGCCAAAGCCAATATAGGAGTCCCTGCCGATTTCAACGTCACCGATTATTTCAGCACTCGGGGCGACCCACGTGCCTGTCCCAATAACAGGTCTTTTATTGTTTATCTCATATATCGGCATTATTGGCCTGCTTATGATAAGGTTATAAAGTTCATGTTGCCTTCGGATCAGGTATTGCATCTGGATTTTTGCTGAAACAATATAGAAGAAACAGACGGATGTGTCAACTACAGGAATCAAGCCAAAAAAACTGTTAACTATAGGCTTTTGCAAAAGAATTTAGACTGTGTTATCAGTCGCAATCCCTTATGCCCCGACCCAGGCTAGGTACGTCACTGCTGATTTCCTTCCTCTGGCCTTGCCAAAATCATTATGCTTCGTATAGAGGATAATGGCAAGGGGGTTAATATCAAAAAAAGACATCTCGAGGCTGCCAATGAAAAGCGGATGGGTCTTAGCCATATGCAGGAAAAGGTAAGTCTGCTTCAGGGTAAAATGGATATCCAATCAACTCCGGAAAAAGGCACCAAAATTCTAATCGAGATCCCGTTTAGCAAAGTCTAACCGCCAATTATAAAAATCCCCAACAAATTTGCGGAAATATCTAATTTTTGAGTTATAAAGATTGCTCATCATTGTGTAAGAGATGGAGGGTTTTCATATGGGTAGAAAGGCGACATATGAAGACCGGATAGGCATACAATAAGCTTTAACAATTTTTTTGCATAACGTTATATCAGTATTGACATGACGTTATTTGTGAATTATGCTCCAGACATACATATAAAGGATATATAGGTCTGTTGTTTCGGCCAGTTTTTTAATGGTGAGTTCGGGAGCACGGAAGCGAGTTCTTTTAGATAATCGAAAAGAACAGTAAAATACCTTCGCCTCCGGAAATGCCGGAAGTATATGACTGGCTTAAAGTTTCCTCCTAGCAAAGGGATTTTCTCTTTGATGGATTCAGGATAATCTGCAAGGGGCACAAAGTTTGACGTAGTGGTGGTATATAGCGTTCATTAAAATATTAAAAAAGCTCCAACTTAATGAATATTGATTGTTTTTTACAAGGATTCGTTCCTGTCGGGCAGTATGGGTAATGGCGGACTAGGGCGGATGAGGAGCAAAAAAGCTTGTAACTTCCTGCGCCTGTTGCTATAATGTGCTCAAATTCCGTTATCCCGAGGTGATAAAGGCCTTTGATTTTGAGGTCTGTCATATCACGGAAATACTGGCAAAATTAATAGATGACGGTAAAATCAAACCAAAGACAGGCGTGACAGGAAGACTGACCTATCATGACCCCTGTCACTTAACCAGGCTGGGAACCCCCGGCGCCCCGGTATTTGAAGAGCCAAGAAGTATAATAAAAAGCATCCCGGACATTGACTTTGTTGAAATGGAGGGGAACGGTCATTACACTCAATGCTGCGGCAGAAACCCTGAGGAGACGCTTGGGCTAGCCCTGTCCACCGCGATAAACCGGATCAATGACGCAGGGGCGGCAGGGGCAGACACCATAATTACCGGTTGTTCATTCTGTTTATGGAGACTATCCAGAGCGGCAAAGGACATTGGCTCCGGCATTGGGCTTCTCGATATCACCACCCTTCTGGCAAAATGCCTGAATTTGAGCAATTAG
>DIKH01000380.1 GCA_002424495.1 Desulfobacteraceae bacterium UBA5623 | reverse complement strand
CCGGGCTTGTAATTTTGAACTCAACCCTGGCGTGTTTTTATACCGGCCGGGGTCTTACCCGGACGATGATGTTTGTCCACATGGCCGGAGCGTTAGTGAACATACCTCTGGACTACTGTATGATCAACGGTATTGGCCCTTTTCCGGGAATGGGCATTGCCGGGGCTGCCATTGCTACCGTGGCGGCATCAGCCGTTATCTCGCTAATTTTAGGCCTGCTCATCTTTAGTCCGGCCAATCGAGCCCGCTTCGGCACGTGGGATAAGAGGGCTTTCGATAGTGAGCTGTTTCGTCGTCTGATGCGATTTGGATTGCCCAGCGGCATACAGTTCTTCATAGAGATATTTGGATTCACCTTCTTCATTCAGATGCTGGGACGGCTGGGCGATCTGGAACTGGCCGCTTCCAATATCGTACTTTCCATAGAGATGCTCTCTTTCCTGCCCATGGTCGGCTTTCACATCGGCACAGCCACACTGGTGGGCCAAGCCATCGGACGCGGATGTCCGGACGATGGCGTATATTCGACCACCAGCGCCCTGCATATTACGCTTGCTTATATGATGCTGATTTCAGTCGTGTTCATCTTTTTTCCAGAGCCATTGCTCAGTCTTTTCAAGTCCGGGCACTCCACTCATGGGCAATTCGTCGAGATAATGGATCTGGGAGTGGTCCTTTTGCGGTTTGTGGCGGTGTTCTGCTTTTTCGATTCCATGAATCTTATCTTTTCCGGGGCCATCAAGGGGGCAGGCGACACACGGTTTATCATGTGGACCATAGCGCTGCTTTCTTTCGGGGTGATGATTGTTCCAATCTACATTGCTGTTGAGGTATTAGATGCAGGAATCTATACCGCCTGGACCCTGGTCACATTTTATGTCTGTTCTCTAGGACTTGCCTTTATGTTGCGCTATCGCCAAGGAAAGTGGAAGAAGATGAGGGTCATAGAGTTCCCGTCATCTTTGGCCGAGCTATAGACTTTAATAAAAAGATTTTGGTCTGCGTTATCGGTCGGAATTCGTTGCGTCCCGCCACAGGCGGGATACGGGTAAAACGCCTCCGCGGATTCCGCCCTCCAGCCTTTCCAAAATCTTCTTCTTAAATTCTATTAAGATGCAAAGGCACGGCTGTCTGATGGACGGAAATACAGTATATATCCTCTGACAAATCAGGCTGCCTTCTTTTCAGCCTCTTGAATTGCCGCGATTCTATCCAAGACAGGGGGATGGCTGTAGCTTAAGAAAACCTTGAGGGGATGAGGAGTGAGGTTTGACAGGTTTTCTGTGTTGAGCTTTTTTAGGGCCGAAATCATTGACGCAGGATTTTTGTAGGTTTCGACCGCATAGGCGTCTGCCTCATATTCATGCCTTCTCGACATAATATTTCCAAAGGCGGAAAAGATCATCTCAATAGGCGTATAAAGAAAGCCGAAGAAAAAAAGACTGGCGTAGATTGATGTCTCCTTCATCTTGAATGCCGTGAACAGCTCTCTGTTATTGATGAACAAAGACAATATGTAGAACATCACGCCCGTTGTCATTATCGCCATAAGAATAGATTTTAATATATGCATTTTTTTATAGTGCCCCATTTCATGGGCAAGGACTGATACAAGCTCTTCCACAGAATGTTTTTCTATAAGCGTGTCAAACAGGACAATCCTCCTGAACCTGCCGAATCCGGTAAAAAAGGCATTTGATTTTGTAGAGCGCTTTGACCCGTCCATTGTATACACTCCCTTCATTTTGAATCCCTGTGAATTGGCGTAGGTCTCAATGGCCTCCTTCAGTCCTTTTTTTTCAAGAGGGATGAATTTGTTGAAGATAGGCATAATAACCACAGGCGCAATGAACATAAGGAAGATTTGAAACATTATTGTAGCAATCCAGCAATAAAGCCATGCCCACTGTCCAACCCTTTCAAAAAACCATAAGACCAGGGAGAGAATCGTCCCGCCTATTATCGCAGCAAGCAGCCAGGTCTTGAGGATGTCGAGGACAAAGGTCTTTGGTGTTGTCTTGTTAAACCCGTATTTATCTTCAATTACAAATGTATGATAGATGGAAAAGGGGATATTTATAATATGGGAGGCAAGCATAAGGGCCGCAGAAAAAATCAGTCCTGTGGCAATGGGCCCAAGGCCAAGCGCTCGCGCGAATTGATCAAAGGCATTAAATCCGCCAAAGACAATAAAGGCGATTGTAATGGGGGTGATAATGGAGTGGCTTATAATGCCAAACCTGGTGTTTTCTTTTAGATATTTCTGCGCCTTTCTGTATTTTTCATCGTCATAGTAGCCTTCAAATTCTTCCGGCAATTTGGTCCTGATATGTCGAACATTTAAGGTGTCAACAATCAGATCCAGAATGTAGGTTCCGATCAGTATTGCAAGGATGGCAACTGTGTAATAGTTCATTCGACCCCTCTCGTACAGCCTCCTGGGACATTATTTGGCTAAGCATCACCCGTCTGATCTTACAAAGGAGTACAAATAATGACCTGTTGTTGTCAACCTTGTTGAAGAAAGGGAATACGGGAATATAAAAAAGACAGGTGCCCGGCATACGAAGACGCTTATGTGAATTTGACATGGTTGTGCATATTGTGTTATTCAATAACGACTTTATTCCCGGGTCTGAAACAGCCTTTTTCTTCGAGGATTATTTTTGCGCGAGCCCTAAAGGCCTGCTATCCTTACCAGCCATCTTTAGAAATGAAAAATGCCATGTCTCTACTCAAGCATATCCTCATAACACAGGGCGGTTTGAAAAAGCGATGAAGGGTCTTTTCAGGGGAAGTAAGGAGATTGATCCACAAAGTGACCATGTAAGGCTTGCTTTTTCTGACGGAAGCAGCTATGTGGGACATCTGAAAAAGAGGCGGTTTCATGGCCAGGGGACATTGAGCTTCCCTGACGGGATGAAATATTCAGGACATTTCAAGATGGGCAAAGGCCACGGCCATGGTGTACTGACCTATCCTGACGGAAAAAAATATGCCGGTCAGTTCAAAAACGGCAAGGGTCACGGTCAGGGTATCCTAACCTACCCGACCGGAAGAAGATATGTAGGCGAATTCAAAGAAGGAAAGTTCCATCGAAAAGGGACCTTCACTTCCCCGCTTGGTTACATGTATGAAGGCCGGAGAAAGCACGGAAAGTATCACGGTTATGGAACCATGGTCTTTCCTGAAGGGTATAAATACGTCGGGCAGTGGAAGGACGGCAGGTTTCATGGCCAGGGGACATTGACCTATCCGGACGGATTCAAATACACGGGTAAATGGAAAGAGGGAAGAATTATCGAAGAGATATAGTGATGACGCGGCCAAAAAATGGTAGACGGCCGCATCCCTAAAAAAATAATAAAAGGTCGGCTATTCTCAAAAATTTCAGCCTTGAGTACCAGATCAATCCTAACTGCGCGTTACCAAAGCATTTTTTTATTAAAATTCATAACTCCCTGTTAGCGAACAGAATGGGCGCCTTACATAACCTTGACCAGTCTTAAGGCTTATTCCTGATATATTGTATTTTTTTGTTGCCAAAGCCCAATATATTGTGTTAAAAAGCTCCTCAAAAAAAAACTCTCAACATGTTCATTTTCCAGTTTTTTTTCTTGACAAACATTTGGTTTGGTCTGATAGTGGCATAAACTATAAAAAAGTGTCACAAAGTGGAAGTGATTCATGTTCAGAGGACGTTCCAAGCATAATCTTGACGACAAAGGCAGGCTGGCCATCCCTTCCAGGTTCAAAGAGACCTTGGATCAGAAAGGCGAAGATTGTCTGGTGGTTACCAATCATGACACCGGCTACGACACCTGCCTGTGGGCTTATCCGAAAGACGCCTGGACACAGATTGAAGAAAACGCGGCAAAAATGCCCCAGTTCAGTCGCGCGGCCCAGGATTACTTCAGGTTTTTCATATCCGGGGCTGTTGAATGCCCTCTGAAAAACGGGAGGATAACTATCCCCCCTGATCTGAGGGAGCTTGCAGGGCTCAAAAAGGAGGTCGTGCTGGTCGGAGCGCTTACTAAATTCGAAATATGGGAAAAGGATAAGTGGGAAGAAGAATTCAAGCGGTCCAGAGAAGGTTTTGCAAAGGCCAGTGAGTCCCTTTCAGAATTTGGCATTTAGGGTGTTCATTTTTGACATATCCTCATCAGCCAGTGCTTGTTCATGAGGTCGTCAGCTACCTCCTGCACAAATCTGACGGCACATATGCGGACGGGACGGTTGGAACAGGCGGTCACAGCCTGGCAATAGGAAAAGGCCTTGAAGGAAAGGGTCGCCTGATCTGCCTGGACAGGGATCCAGACGCCGTCAACTTGTCGCGTGACAGGCTGGTTTTTCTGGGAAAGGGCATAAGCGTGATCAAGGCAAACTATTCAGACCTGGATACGATCCTTAAGCAACTTAATATCAAAGCGCTCGATGGCGTTTTGCTGGATCTGGGCATGTCCTCCCAACAGCTTGATAATTCCGGTAGGGGCTTTAGTTTCACCAGGGAGGAACCTCTTGACATGAGGATGGACCCGGATGACGAGCTTACCGCCTACCACCTTGTTAATACCCTGCCCCAACAAGACATTGAAAGGATACTGCGGGATTATGGAGAAGAAAAAAGGGCAAGGCTGATTACAAGGGCCATAGTAGCATCACGTTCAAAAAGACCTATTGAAACATCCTCTCAATTGGCTCAAATAATAAAATCGGCATTTCCTCCTCATCCTCCAGATAACAAGCACCCTGCCACCCGTTCCTTCCAGGCGCTAAGAATAGCAGTCAACAAGGAATTACAGAACCTGGACACATTTCTTAAAAAAATCCCCCGCCTGATGGCAAAGGGAGGAAGACTGGTGATACTTAGCTACCATTCATTGGAAGACAGACTTGTTAAACAAACCATGTCAGGTTGGGAAAAAAGCTGTACATGTCCCCCGGATTTCCCCCGTTGTGTCTGCGGAAAGACCGTCCTTTTCAGACGTCTTTTCAAAAAAGGGATAAAAGCCGGGCAAATCGAGATCGAGATGAACCCAAGGGCGCGCAGCGCTGTCCTAAGGGCTGCGGAAAGGATGTAGTCGTGACACGGCCTGAAAAGATATCAAAGATGAAGGGATCACGAAACACCGGCTCAGGCGTTAGGATAAAAAATGCCCGTGCAAAAAAAGGCTTTCGTATGACCGGAAAGCAGTTCTTTATGGTCGCGATCATGCTCTTTGTCCTTATGGGAAGCTGCATAGGCCATGTATGGTCCAACTTTGAGATGACCCAAAAGGGATACACCATCAGCCAACTGAAGAATGAGGAAATG
>DIKH01000381.1:10263-11705 GCA_002424495.1 Desulfobacteraceae bacterium UBA5623 | reverse complement strand
GCCAAGGTTGCAGGCGTGAGCCAGGTGGTGGCCATTACGCCTCCGGGCAAGGGTATGACGGCAAACCCGGCAACGCTGGTTGCGGCGGACATCGCAGGCTGCGACCGCATATTCAAGGTCGGCGGCCCATGGGGCGTTGCAGGGCTCGCATATGGAACAAAGACCATGCCAAGGGTCCACAAGATCGTAGGCCCGGGAAACAAGTATGTTACCGCGGCAAAGATGCTGGTCTACGGTCAGGTGGATATTGATTCTCCGGCCGGCCCCAGTGAGGCGCTTATACTCGCAGACGCAAGCGGAGATCCGAATCTCATTGCAATAGATTTTCTCTCCCAGGTGGAACATGATCCTGATTCCGCCGCAGTGCTAGTCACAACCTCTCAGGATATTGCGGAAAAGGTTTGTGAAATCATCGAAAGAGAATTTGCTTTACTGGACAGGAAGGAGATCCTTGAGTCCTCCCTTCGGAAGCATTCCTATGTCCTTGTAGCAAAAGACATGGATCAGGCCATTGCATTCACCAATGAATATGCAGCAGAACACCTTCAGGTCCTGACAATGGATCCGTTTATAACCCTGAACAGGATAAAGCATGCGGGATCCATATTCCTTGGGCCATATGCGCCGGTGCCGGTGGGAGACTATGCCTCAGGAACCAATCATGTCCTGCCCACAGGCCAATGCGCAAGGATGTTTTCAGGGCTTTCAGTGGACGACTTTATCAAAAAGCCGACATTTCAGTATCTGAGTAAAGAAGGGCTGGCCAGCCTTAAGGACACGGTTATCACACTGGCAGAGGCAGAGGGGCTCCCTTTGCACGCAAGGACCATAAGGGAAAGATTTAAATAGTGACTGACATCCAAGGGTTGATTGACAGCGCCAGGGCACTCTATGCACTTTATGGCGACAGCATCCTGGGCAATGAAATAATCGCTGACCTGTTACACACATACAAAAAAGACATCGGCAGAACAAACCTGATGATGCAGCACGCAGATATTGTTGCGACCTGCTCTGACTGCGCCAAACAAGGACACGGAAGCTGCTGCATGCAGGATGTGGAAGGATGGTATGACACAATACTATTATTGATCAATCTCCTTATGGGCGTGGAGATATCAGATTCCCGTGAGATTGCCGGGCACTGTCTGTTTTTGGGAAAGAGCGGCTGCAAGCTGACCGCGAGGTATTTCTTCTGTGTAAATTATCTCTGTCCCAGGCTTAAGAGCCTGCTTGGGCAGGCAAGGGCGCAGGAGTTTATTTCTGTCGCGGGAAGGGAGCTTTTCTCAGGCTGGACAGTTGAGCAGTCGCTCCGTAAGTGGTTGAACTTACATGCCTATTGAACAGTCAGGTATTAATGCTTGGATTTGAGGCGTCCAGAAATGTTTTGACAAGCATACCCAAGGATGGTAGATAGGTCGCCATTGATTGTGGGCCGTTAG
>DIKH01000381.1:0-10254 GCA_002424495.1 Desulfobacteraceae bacterium UBA5623 | reverse complement strand
GTTCGATTCGCGCACGGCCCACCAAAGTAAATCAAGGGGTTAGGCGATAACAGCTTAACCCCTTTTTCTTTGCCCGGTCATTTTGTCCATAATCTGTCCATGAATTTTAATATATGGACTATATATATGGACAGTCCATAAGAGGCTTTCCCAGGGCACAAAAAAACCGCCCGGAGGCGGTTGTAAAATTAGGTTTTCTTAAATTCATTGTCACCTTGAAGCCAGCTCCACGATATGCTTTGCGGCCTCTTGGACCAGCAATTTTCTCACCTCTTCATCTGACCTTTCAAAGGCATTCCCATATTCTGTACGAAAACTAAGCTCCCCACCAGTGAATCTTTCTTGCCCAGCCAATTCGGCGAGCACCTTCCCGTTTGCATCGGTGTACTTTGCAGTATAAAGCAAAGATCCCCTGCCGGCGCCAAATCCAACCAGCAACCTGGCCGTAGCACTCCCAGGTGTAAATGCGGTGACGTTGACATCAAGTATCAAACCTTCGGCATTTTCATTCAGGTCAAACCCTGCAATTATCAATTTGGCTTTGAGATACTTTGTAAGATCGCCAATAAGCGCATCGTCAATTGTGTTGCTGCCATGGATACTGATAGTCGCCACATTTTGGCTCACGGCTTTTAATTGAATGTCGGGGGACTTAATTATCTGCTTCGTGGAGCAGGCAGACAAGAGTAGTAAAGGCAGTATGATAAAAAATAATCTTTTCATGGGTGATTCTCCTTTCTCATCAAGATTGTGGGGCCCCCGGCACCCCCGGTTATAGGTCATTATGCCTATGCTTGAGCCTGCTGTCTACTTTCAACTTCCATTTCTTCAAGAGTATCAAGCATGTCTGCCATGGCATTGACATTGGCTTGCCTTACTTTAAATCCCTCAGTCTTTACGAAATCGGGGTCATCCACAATAATACTGCCGATCAAAAGGATCTCACGGTTTCGTCTGGATACGATGTCTTTTTTCAGCACATGAAATCTAGCTTTTTTGTTCTGCCTTTTTTCCATAAGGTTCTCCTTAAGAAGATTGTTCAAGAGGTCAAACTTCGGACTTTCACCGGCCCCAAGGGAACATTTTCAGAAAACTTTGTCAATAAAATTTTTCAAAACAATTTGATTTATGAAAATGTGCCTGTCATTCACATTTCTTTTAATTTATTGTGCCTGTGGGGAACCTTTTTCTAAGTACCGCAAATTGAACCTTAGAACGCCCTGTTTATTTCTTCAACTATCCGGCATTCCTGATTTTTCCAGATTTTTGCTTTGTCGGCATTTTAGGCAAAAGGAATAACCCTCGGGAAGAACTATTTGCTTCAAAATTTGCGTCCTATACCAGAACTGGCGCGGATTCTGGCACTCCATCTCGGCAAAGTTTCGGCGCCGGATGCACTCACCGCTGCTGATATTGCCCCTCAAGCGGGTGCATAAGACGCGCCCAGGGCCTTGAAGGATTTTCTCGAAATCAATCGGTGTAGGATATCGCATCGCTCACATAGATTTTTCGCAAAAAGTAAGTAATGGGGGACACCCGGCTGATCAGGTGCCCCCGGTGAAGCATGCCCACTAAATGGGGCTTGAGTTAGCCGGTTGCCACACCTGGCTGTTTAGGTTGTGGCCGTAGGAGGCCAAATTTACGTCGATCATGGACGGAATATTTTTCCGGATTTCGATAGATGCCTTGTGGACCTTCTGGCTTTTCAAGTCGGCATGTCACACCTCTTCCTGAACTGGCTGGCATCTGTCCTTGGGACACCTCCCTTGAAATCGTCGGTTCCGGTACGTTCAGGTGAGAATGGCGGAGGAGCCCAACACAAGAGATAGTCTTCTCAATCAAGGTATTTAATGCTTGCGCCTTTTTTCGCCATGTACCAGCATCATTGTAAAAGCCATCCAGCGCATCCAAAGAAATTGGAATATCAATCTGTTTGAATTGTTCGTAGGTCATCCGGCCAAAGAGGATGTTCAGGTCCTCAATTGGGTTCCGCGCAGATAATACCGACTGAACCACAGGTTCTAACTCCCTGATCTGGTCAAAAATCGAACTTACTTTGTCCTTGACCGCATTGATTTTACTAAGGAACTCGGCCTCTCGTTCGGCATAACCAGAAAGGTTCTCCTGAATCTCAGAAAGGGTTTTCTCTTCCTTCAGACCGACAACCTTTGACTCAAGCTCTTGGATGGTCTCACTCTCGATTTCCAAGATAGTCTCAAGCTCAAGAATCTTTTCCCGTTGAACTTTCAAACTGGCTGGCTGCCGGTCCTGGCCGACGTTTGCAATCACCAATTTTTTATGGCCTACTTTTAAGGCCTTAAGCTCAGTTTCCTTTTCCTGAATGCTTACCTTAAGAGCTTCAAACTTTTGATTTATTTCGATAATTTCGTCTAATATTTGGTGTACTGTTCTCATGGTCTTACGCCTCCTGCCCGACAAGTTGCAGCATTTCGCGCACCCAAGCATCGTCCGGATCATCACTTGAGGTCTGCTTTGTGGCAACTTCCTTGACCCGTTCTGCAGAAGCAGGCTTCAAAATCCGCATTTCCCCAACAACAGACCCCGGATGTTTGCCCTGAGCAAGTGAAACCATTTCGTCAACCCAAAGATCATCGGCCTTGTCCTGCTCGGTTTTTGACTTTGCCATAAGGTCGGCAACCTTGACCGTGCCATCGGCAAGGCCGGTCATTTCCGAAACCCATGCTTCGTCGGCCTCTTCCCCTCTTTTCCGGTCAGCCTGATATTTCCGCTTTGTCGCCAAGGCATCGGCATATTCGCGGTCATGGACAGCCTGACCCGCCCCAGATAAGGCGTTCACCCCGGCCCGTGACTGTTTGTATTGCTGTTTTACCCTTCGCGCCTCTTCCAACCCCTCGTCATCGTTGACCCCCAGCCGTGAGGAAAGCTCATCCGCCTTTATGCTGGGTATGTGACTATTTATTTCTCCATAACCGGCAAAGTTTCCTTTGTCATCGTACTTAGTGTAACTCCCGTCTGCTTCAATTCCGATAAAACTCATTTTCAAATCTCCCTTTTCTTATTTCCGTATAAAATCGCAGCCTGTTATCTGATCCGTTGATTTCCAAGTTAACCTGTCAACTTTGCCATTGCCGATTCTCTCAGGAGATTGTTTAAAACTTTTGTCCTCATTAGTGGCCGAGCAGGCGTTCCCGCCCATGTGCCGCCGTTATCCGGAATTGATTTTTTCACCAGGGAACAGGCGCCCACAACTACATCCCGCCCAATCCGACAGCCTGGCATGATAACGGTATTGGCTCCAATGAACGAGTTCTCAGCGATTTCAACCCCACAGATGCCTGAGGTCTGATCACGGAGAGTAACGACATGCGGCCCCAGGAGAACATTATTTTCAATAATTGTTCTACATGCCAAGATACACCCAGGTTTTAAAACCACATTGCGGCCTAAAATACAGCCCCGACCGATCTTAGAAAAGGATCCGATCACACAGTTTTTACCCAGGCGAACATCATCCCCGATCACAACAAACGGCTCAATATGGACATTTTCAGGGATCACAACATTTTTTCCGATAATCACGGTCATTGGTCGTCGAGCCTTTTCCCGGTATAACGATGCAAAGATACCAGTTGCACCGTATTTAAAAGGTTTTTGCAGTAGGTCGTTCAAAAATGGCATTGTTACCTCGCTTTTTGGCGTAAAAAATTGTGGGCAGTACCCGATACGTGGATGACCGCCCGGCCTCCTTGAGATGAAGGCAGGGGGGGCCTCCTGGTCTTTGATCCCCCTGGCCCCCTGGCGCCCATGGTTATTACTTCTTCTTCAAGATGTTGAAGATCAATGCCGCCGTCCAGTCTTTGCCCTGCCTGGTCTTGATACCCTCACCGTTCAATGTGTCGGCTATGGCCTGATATGTCATAGGCTTTGCCTGGCCTTTGGAACGTCGTCTCATGTACCGTACCCGCTTAAGGATCTCCTCCTCCCCAGGTAACGAACCGTAAGGCTGTGGTCCCTCACAGCGCCCGGTATCCTTCCGCTTCTTGTCCCTGGCCTTGCGTAGCTTACGAACCAGGAGTGACTTGTCCAACTCCGCAAAGATCCCTTGAATCTGAATAAGGGCTTTGCGCATTGGATCTTCGGATATTGCCGCTGTCACATTTTCCGCTGTGTTCGCAGCAATGAGAGTAATGCCTTTACTCGCAAGATAGATCAAAAGGCTCTCCTGTATCCTGTATTCCCTTGCCAATCTATCCAAAGACTCAACGATGATAGTCCGGCACCCGTTCGATAGTATGGACGTAACCATGGCGCTAAACTCGGGTCTGTCGGTTTCGTCTGTCGTGCCTGATATTTGCTCTTTAAATACTTGCCCGATCTCATAACCCGCTGACTTTGCGTACTTTTCTATGGTGTCAAGTTGCCTATCAAAGCCAGATCCTTGAACCTGTCCTAAGCCGCTGACTCGGCAATATGCGAAGGCTTTTATCATCTCTTGATCTCCCTCGTGATTTAAGGTTTGTGCTTCAATGATATTTGTCATAAAATTAACCTTTCATCAATAGTTTGTCAAGAGTTATTTTAATAATTCTAAAGAATAATTGAAAAGAAATAGGCATTTTCGTTTAATCCTCAAGCAAGGACTCATATGCACCCTTTCTTCCTCGGATCAAAACATCCTCAAGGTCTTGCTCACCCTGGCCTTTACCCGGTTTCTCGTTTATCGTTGACAATAACTTCGAGTATTCGGCAACCAACGCATTGAACTCCGACAGTTGTCCCTTTTCAGGAAACGCGCCTTTCTCAAGTTTTGTTGCCAATTGATCAAGCAGTTTCGCCAATCGAGATAATGTTCGGTCTGGACTCATATTCAAACCTCAAAAGTGTGTAATTTTTTACCATCATATGTATGCGCCGGCATCATGGAGTATGTAAAATTTTACCACTTTTTCCAATTTTCCAATAAATCGAATGGGTTGTCGGCATTTTGTTTTTATTTCAACCAGTTGAATGCACCATAGTTCTTTTCTGATCTTATTATGCGTTTCAACCATTCCCATGCACTAGGTCTGCAAACCCGACCTAAAACACCTTCGAGGACAACTTGTTCTTGATCTGAATTACAGCATAACCGAATCTGATCAATGTAACCGGTGTCAGAACATCGCAAATAGACTCCCAATTATTTTTTATCCCCCATCCCGCCCTCCCGGTGGGGCTCGGGTCCACCGGGCAACCAATTTTATAATTCACCAAGAGTTAAAAAGTTTCCAGTTTCCTACCCCCCCTAAGGGGGTGAGGAAACCACTTGGAACGCTTTACTAGGTTTCCTTTAATGAAAGCCGAATAACTTAATAAAATCATATTGTTATTCATTGTCGGTTTCCTAAAGTTTCCTCAGAGTTTCCTATGCCGGTTTCCTGCCTCAGTTTCCTCGAAAGTTTCCTGTTTTAGAGCCCATGAAGTACCGAAAAACCACTCTGGGTGATCTCCCCTTTTTTTGAAATATGGCCATCATCCAAAAGCTTTTTCTTGACCTTGCTGACATAACCTTTTGACAGGCCCAGGGTGTCACATATTGTTTTTTGGTCCATGCCCTCGGATATCATCTCCAAGACAGCCAATCGGTTTTCCTTTTTGACGTCACCGAAATCCCAGGAGTAACCACCTGTTTCATCTTCAAGCAGCTTAAACTGCGTATCAGCAATCAACTGTAGGTCCCTAGTTGACACCCGAGCCTTTGTAAAGTGAACGATGAATTTGGCTCCATCTTCTGGTGTATAGTCGCTCGGTCGTTTCAAGGTGAAGCTTATATCAATGTTATCTTCCCTGGCACTGGTCCCGCGCTGTGTTCCACTTTTGCCGGTATGGTGAAGCATGAGGGTAGTGATTCCGGCGAATCTGAGTTCGAGTAACCACTGGTTAATGGGATCCCATTCTTTTTTTGAATTTTCATCGAGACCACTGGCAAGGCTGGCAAGGTTATCAATCACCCACAGTTTGACGTGTTTGGCGATTAAAATTGACTTCATTTTAGTGCGCCATGATTCATTGGCCAAATGCGCCCTTGGTAGGCCATGTTGATTTGCATAAGCGTCACTATAAACATACAACGGATTTTGACGCGCCGTGTCCAACCTAAGCCCTTTTATGCGGTCGGCTACATCCTGTGTGGTCATCTCACCGTCGAGGAAAAGGCTTGGCACTGATTTTTGACACTCCCAGGCCCCGAATGAAGATCCTTTTGTAACCGCGTCACAAATACCCAGAGCAAAGAAAGACTTGCCACACCCTCGATCTCCCACACCAAGAATCATTGCGCTTTCCTTTAACCACGGATGAAGCAAAGCTTTTCGTTCGGGGATATCGAGCTGAATGAAGCTTGAAGCATTAATTATTATATCTTCAACACTCACTTGTTTGGGGGGGCTGTAAATCTTTGCATTTTCAATCAGGATCGAAAGTTTTTCTTGTGCCTCTACCTTGTCGTCAAACTTTGAAATGAAGTCCGAAATATCACCCTTACTTGGCAGGCCTGGAAGGTCAATCCACTTAATACTCTTTGCAATGCCTTGAAGACTTTGCGCAACCTTTGTCATATGTTCGCGACCTGGCTGATCGTTATCCGGTATCAGGACAATATCTTTGCCATGCAAGGCCTCGTTGTATTCAGGTGCCCACTTGCCCGCGCCCATCGGGTTACACGTCGCCACAAGACCAAGGGCGGCAAGGGTATCAACATCCTTTTCACCCTCACAAATCAACACCTCTGTAGTTTTCAAAACCGCTGGCATGTTGTATATAACGCGCCGAACATCCTTCAAGTCCCACACCCAGCCGTTACCGTTACGGTGTCTTTGCCTGAAATCTTTAGGTTCCATCCTGCATACTTGGAAAAGCAGGGTCCCGTTTTCGTCCGTGTAATCATAAGTTTTGACGATATGGCTTTTCTGCTCTTCCATCGAAATGCCAAAGTCCTTGGCAATACCTTTCAGGATCTTGCCGAAGTCGGCCTTCGTGTTAAGGCCGTGTAGCTTTGCATAAAAATGAATGAAGTCGCCTTTTTTTCCGCATCCGTGACAATAATAAGCGCCCGTAGCATTGTTAAAATTGAAACTCGGTTTTGAGTCCTCATGGAAGGGACATAACGCCTGCCATTCATCTCCGCCTATTTTTTTTGCGTTCGGCAGATATTTGTTGTAGAAAGAATCAAAGTGCCCCGCAAAGTAATTCTGAATTTTTATTTTCATCTCCGAGCCTATTCTTTTGCGTCAATCAGTATTTTCTATGTAAACAAGCAAGCGATCAACAGCCCTGTGCCAGTATGTGTTCCGAGGCTTGACAGAGGTGATAGCCGTGATTACCAACAGTGCTATATATCTACGCATCGCTTACACCTCTCGGGCGGGAGCCGCACGCTCTTGCATCCAGTTAATAAGGGAGCCTACAGGATAAGCTATTTTTCTTCCGCACCTAATGGCACCTTCAGGACCAGTACCTTTAGAGTCGTGATTCGCCATGGTTCTGGGATGTAGCAGGCCACCGGAAAACTGGCCAATCATTTCGCGCGCGACTATCTCACTGGGCCATTTTCTGGCAAGGTATTCAAGGTCCACGATAGTTTTTAGTGACGAATGAAGAGTAGAATTGGGACGTGACAAATTCATAGGAAGCTCCTTTCGGATCGCACACAAAAAAAGGGCGCGAACCAAGCAACTGGCGGCATATCCGCCAAAGTTATTTGTTGATTCACGCCCCCAACATGGAGGTCTATGATTGAGTTTGATTCGAGCTATTGTGCCCGAAAAGAAGAAATTCCCTGAGGATTGTTTTTTACTTGCTTATCATTCTAAGCCCCCCGTGCGCACATGTCAACCCAATTAAAACGATTTGTTGCGAACCCAGTTAAAAATTTTCGGGCTGATTCGTAACGAACTTGTTCGCGGCGCGTTATTTTTGATGTAGCTTTACGATTTTGGATTTCTGTTTCAAGTTGATTTCAAAGTTCCGGACTGCTGCTTTTAACGTATCCGGTGCCAAATGGCTGTATCGTTCTGTCATCGCAATGCTGGCGTGTCCCAGGAGCTTTTGAACTGTATATAAGGGCTCTCCTTGCTGCACCAACCAAGATGCGAACGTGTGTCTCAACGTGTGGAACGTAACCTTTTGGCGGTGATCAGTGACACCATTGTTTAAACCCAAGGCATCCACAGCCTGGTTGAAGCTTCGTGATATTTGCTTGATATGCCCTTTGTGCCACCGATCTTTGAAGATAAGTTCATCCGGGATGCCCAGCTTCATATCAATAAACATCTGCTTAATGGTTTCGGTCATGTGTCCGGTACGTGATCCGCCTTTACTATCAACTATGTAGATGAGACCATTTTTAAGGTCCACATTGCCCCAGGTCAACGAAAAGACTTCTCCTGCCCTCAAACCTGTGTGTAAACTCAAAAGGGCCATATCGTGCAACTGTTGGGATCTCGTGGCAAGATTTTTAAGTAACAGGTCCGTCTCTTCATAGGTCAAGAACCTCACCCGCTTGTTGTCAAACTTCATCTTTTTGATTTGTTTGGTCGGTGACTCCCGGTCAAGAAGTCCATCACGGCGCGCCATGTTCCAAATCTGACGGATAACTGCAAGAGCGTATTCAATTGAACGGGGACTTTTCCCAGAATCCAACATATTTTTTCTGACTCGTTCCAAATGAAGAGGATAAATTTGATTTACTGATTTTTCGCCTATGACCGGAGAAATCCAATTTTTAAAATATCCTTTTTCGGAAGCAAGACTTTTTGTTTTTTTTATGAGTTCATTTGCTGGAAGATATTTTGTGTGAAAGAATTCCCCAAACGTGATGTTTTCCTTTTCGATTCGCTCGGCTTCGACACGGGCAGTCTCACGTCTTTCATTCTCGATCTTTCGTTTTTCGGCAAGGGATTGAGGTCCCTCACCCACCCTGTGGGCTTTTCTGATCCGTGAAAGCTCATAGCTGGCCTTTTCCAGGGTCCAGCCAAACGAGGCCCAGCCTAAGCCCTCCTCTTTTCGCTTACCATTGTCTTGATAGTAAATTGAGAAATAGCGGTCTTTCTGAATCCCGTGTTTTCGAGAAGCATGTTCCCTAAATCGCACACCTGGAGTTTTCGTTTTTTGCCATTTCATATAGTATCTCCAGACCAATAAAAGATTGATGTTTTCATGTCCGTTTGTCTACTCTGTCCATGAATAGTCCATGAATTTTAGATGAAACAGACTGTTTTTGTGTGAAGCAATGTGAAGGATAATATTAGATAACCGATAGGAATGTCAAGCAGAAAGTGTGATTATATGAAAGTAAGTGAAAGGCCTAAAAAGGGACTTTTAATCCGTTGGTCGCGCGTTCGATTCGCGCACGGCCCACCAATGAAATAGAAAAAATACCTGACTGCCGGTCTTAACCTGTCCAATAAACCTTGACACTCCCCAATCTTGACCAACAACCCCATGAAGAAAAGGGTTACATGGAAACGCCCAACAGTCAGCCAGGGCGCCAGGCTCAATCGTGGAAGAAATTTGAGGCGATCCAAGTTCATGGCTGCCTTCCAAAATGGGTGTAGTTATTGGATAGGGTCACGTCTATACAACATATTGACACTTATATTTGGTTGCAGGTAACAGCCGATTTCAAGTTCTGTTTCATCATTTCTGAAAATTCAGTGTACTCCGGCAGTAATCGGCCTTTCTCAAGTACCAGGGCATGTTCTTCTTCTTCAAATTTGTCCACACCATTTGCTGTGATGGCATACTCCCCGTTTTCCGTGCGCAGAATCCAGCCTTTTTCCTTAAGATACCAGATTTGAAACTCCATTACCTGTTGAGTACAGTGAAGTAATTTTTCTAATTCCATGATTCCCAGTCCCGGATTGAGAGCATCCCGTTTACGCGCAACGTAAAGTAGCGAAAGAACAGCATGACGAATTCTATCATTTGCCTCGAAGCCATCTAATTGAGATGCTTCGTCAAGAATTTTCCAACGAGAAGCACGTGCCTGTTCGTTTATAGAGTCATAGGCCGCCCTCTTTTCTGGATGTGAAAGCTGTTGATATGCCTCATAAAGTAAATTGAACTTATCAGCATTGCCGGTCTGTTGATTATCGGGGTGGAATTTTTTTGCCAGCAATCTGAAAACTCGTTCTATTGTTTCAAAATCGGCATTCCGGTTTACCTGCAAGACCTCATAATAATCTACAAATGAATTTTTTCCCATAAATCAGCTCCTATGATTTTCGCTGCATC
>DIKH01000444.1 GCA_002424495.1 Desulfobacteraceae bacterium UBA5623 | reverse complement strand
CCATTGAAGAACTGTCCATCGGCCACGCCATTATCGCCAGGGCCGCCTTCAGCGGACTTGACAAGGCCGTTCGTGACATGCTGGCCATTATCCAGGAGGCAAACAGGCTCAGTTGACCATTTTCCTCGATAGTGCATGAAGTGAAAAAGCTGTAGAGTAAAACGCCTGCAAAAAGGCTCACCTCCCCCCAAATAGAGACGTGATTTTTGGGGGGACAAAAAAGAACTGAAACTTTTTAAAGTGATATTCCTGCCATGGGTATAGCAGCAGATATTATAGTGATCGTGGTGGCGGCGCTGATTGGCGCCCTTGTTGCCCAGAAATTCAAGCAACCACTCATCCTGGGCTATATACTTGCAGGAATCGTGGTCGGGCCACACACCGGCGGGATCACGATTGGCGACACTCATGAGATCGAACTCCTGGCAGAAATCGGCGTGGCTCTTCTGCTCTTTGCCTTGGGGCTGGAATTTTCTCTCAGCGAATTAAAACCGGTGCGAAAGATTGCCCTGATCGGTACCCCTGTACAAATCATCCTTACCATCGTCTTCGGCTATTTTCTGGGAGAGTATCTAGGTCTCTCTTTCGCCCACGCCTTATGGTTAGGGGCCTTAATCTCTCTTTCCAGCACCATGGTGACCCTCAAAACCCTTATGAGCAGAGGCCTTATGGGGACACTTTCCAGCCGGGTAATGATAGGCATGCTCATCATTCAAGATCTGGCTGTCATCCCGATGATGATCATCCTCCCCCAGTTGAGTAACCCCCAGGCGGGCCTGCCGCTCTTAGGGATTGCCGTCATCAAATCTATAATCTTCCTGGCAGTAATGTTTTATCTGGGTAGAAAACTGCTCCCATGGCTACTGTCGCATGTGGCTCAATGGAACTCCAGAGAACTTTTTATCCTCTCGATAACAGCAATAGGTCTTGGAATCGGCTATGCCACATACCTCTTCGGCCTCTCCTTTGCCTTCGGCGCCTTTGTTGCCGGGATGGTTCTCAGCGAGTCTGATTATGGTCATCAGGCATTGAGTGACATTGTTCCCTTGAGGGACATCTTCGGTCTTTTGTTTTTCACCTCAGTGGGCATGCTTATCGACCCGGCCTTTTTACTTACAAACTGGATCAAAATTATCTCTCTGGTTCTGGTCATTGCTGTCTTTAAAGGGTCACTGTTTTACCTTCTGGCCAGGCTCTTCAGATATATCAATATTGTGCCGATCGCCGTCGGCCTCGGCCTCTTTCAGGTCGGTGAATTCTCCTTTGTCCTGGCACGGGTAGGACTTGAGACGCAGGCCATCGACCAGAATATGTATTCACTTGTTCTCGCCATATCGGTCTTGAGCATGTTTTTGACCCCCTTTGCTTCAGCTCTGGCCCCCCCTCTCTATAAATTTAAAAAAAGACTCTTTCAGCATGAGTCATTGCAAACTGAGAACATACCGGATTCTGGACTCAAAGGTCATGTTGTTATTGCCGGAGGCGGACGGGTTGGACAACACATCGCTGGTATCCTGACCCAACTCAATCTCCCCTTTGTCATTATTGAATTGAATCATCAACAGATGCTGGAATGCAAAGATGCTAAATTTCCTGTAATCTTTGGTGATATGAGCCAGGCAACAGTCCTTGATGTTTCAAAATTGCAGGATGCCAGACTTTTACTTATTACTATTCCTTCCGTGGCGACATCGCTGGCCATTGTAAAACAGGCCCGTCAAGTTAAACCGGCATTACATATCATTGTACGGGCCGATGGTGTTGATCAAGCGCAGGCCTTATATAAAAACGGCGTTTATATGGCTGTACTGCCCGAGATGGAGGCGGGGTTGGAAATTGCCAGACAGGCGCTCCTCCACCTGGAAACTCCTGTAACCGTTATTCAACAATATACTGATGAAGTAAGACAACAGCACTATGCACCGATCTTTCAATCGAGCCATGCACATCAGCTTCTGACCAAACTTGACAATATAAAAGACATGCTGGAGATATCGTGGGTTACGCTCATGCCTGGAAGCCCTCTTGTCAGCAAAAGCATTAAAGACACAGCCGTTCGCACCAGAACCGGGGCATCAATCGTAGGGATTATCAATGAAAAAGTATTCCATTCCAACCCCAAAGTGGATTACACCTTTCAGGAAGGAGACCTGGTGGCGGTTGTCGGCAATCAACAAGAGCGAAATGAATTCAAAAAAATAGCCGGGACTTGATCCTGTAAGCCAGGCTGTCAGGTGGACATCAGGCGACAAAGCCTGACGGTGGTGATTCGCCCCCTGGCGCCTAAGAATGTGGGTATTAACCAAAATACCCCTAGAATGCTTCAGCTTTTGCCAATTGACAAACAAAACATCCCTGTGGTAAGAACAACTCCATGCCTGGATGGTGGAACTGGTAGACACCCGAGACTTAAAATCTCGTGGGCCTTGCGCCCGTGCGGGTTCGACTCCCGCTCTAGGCACCAAGTAAAAACAAGCACTTATCGGATTTCCGTTAAGTGCTTTTCTTTTTTCTGGCTAAAGTTTGGCTAAAGAAGATTGTAAAAGATCCTCATCAGGAAAGAAAAAAGCATTTTATAGACAAGGAATTTTGAGTCCTTTCTATACAGATTCAACTAACCTTTCATAATCAACAAGCTGCTAATTTTAAACAAAAAAAACGATTACACATTTTCAGACAATTTTCCTCATTTTTTACCATTTTCTATATTTTCCGTCACCAGTTCGTCCCCAGAATTCGAATTTTAACTTGAATCATCCAAGACGTATGATTAAACAAATTGAATGGGAATTTTCATTTAAAGCCATATCTAAATGATTCTAAAAATCTCGTAAAAGTCGATCGTACTTCTTTACTTTTTCCCAGGACATCCTCTTTAATGAACTCTTGGAATCCAACAATTTCGCCAGCGGCATTCAAGACACCTTTCATATACCACTCATCTATATCCTAAGAGGATCGAATCAGCAGCTCATTCAAGTCAAGTTTTCTGTCTATATAATCATCGGCGGGTGAAGGAAAACAGCAGAAACATCACTGGTAAAGACATCACAGATTCAATAAAAGATAATGCGAGAAAATTATGGGAGTAAAACAGATCAGGTAAATGGCCATCATTGAAAAGTAAATTAAGCTATCCATGCTTCCAGTCCCACGAATGTTTTGCCACTCCAAGGAGAGGTCGTATATAACCATTGAGTAAATATGACCAGCAGTTCATGGTTGTTGATAGTTTATCTATACAGCCTTTTCTTGGTTGATATACTTAAATAACAAGATGATAGTCGACATCATTTATATATTTAAAGCTGGGCATAATAAATGCAACATTGAGGGTAGAGCATAACTTAGGATTACATCCTCAACTTACGAATTTGCCATGGAAAGATGTCAACGACTAGAATCACAACAACTGAATCACCAAGCCCTCCTTATTGTTAACCCCTTAAAAAATAAACGAAGAAAGCACCCTCGTTATAAAATGAATGAGAATGTTTTATCCATTAGTGAGGACATACTGGCGGAGGTATTAAATATCAGCAGATCAGGGATTTCATGTCAATGCTTGGCAAGTGTTGATGAGGCGATCACGAGAATTGAGGAGATTGAGCTTTTTAATTATCAACTTGGTACATCAGTCAATGGACTTCTCTGCAATTGGGTCCGTAGCAGTATTAAAACAATTTCCCCAACCTCACCATTAACAATGGTGATGGATTTCAGTCTTAATTTCCAGGATCTAACCCAGATTAAACAAAGACAACTCTTTCAATTCATCAAAGACGGGGGGGGATATCTAACCCTAACCCAAAATTTTTATGAGCATCCAGCATAAGTAAATATGGCTCTGCCTTATTTTCAGTTAAACCGGAACATGAGCCAAACATGCGTTCAGCAAATGCATTGGCAGCTGATATTTCCAGAAACGATGATTAGATTAAACCGGTAACAAAATTCACTAATATATTCATGTAAATATTTGTGAAATACACCATGAAATGTACCGTTAAGGAAGGTCTTCAAATTCCAGATCACAATGTGGACCAAGGGCAGCCAGTGGCCAGCTTCTTCTATTTTGCCTTCTTTTCATGAGTATGTTCTTCACCAATAGAATTCAAGGCAGTCAATGCATCAGTCGCACTTCCTGGCCAGACCTCAGATGACGGCGGCAAAACTCGTGCACACTGTCCTGTTTAACCGTATATAAATCGCTTTCGCTGCTACGAAGCCCGCATGATCTTTGCGGTTTTCAACCGCTGCAAAAACAGGCTTCCTGCCCACAGCTCCCCGACCACGCTTTTCAGATTTATACCACCCACATACGCATCGTCTTTTCTATCAAACCTTCAAGTCGGTAGATGATTTCACTGTGTGCCATAACCGTACGGATCTTGTGCAGGACACGGTGAACAGTACGCCAAATTGTTGCTATTTGTTTGCTCAGCCTCAGGGCAGAAGTTCCTCCCTTGTCCGAGGCGCTTAGGTATATTGAATTGCTGGATTACTCACCTGGATCGCGTCCCACTGGATCGACTTGGATAACGCGGGCGCATAGGCAGTCGCTGCGGGTTTGCTGCATGTCACTCCTTATGTTGGTCCATTACTCACCCCAGTGGCTACCGGGATGGCAGCCTACATGCAGTTCGACTCGTTTTCGATGGCGCTGCTGGTCTCGAGGGCGTCATTGGAGATTGCCACGGTCGTCGGCACCTTTGTGACTACCTGGATGACCGGGAGAATCGCCAAAATAAATGCCGTGACTGTTTTTATCTCGCGGCTGTTCTGGGGCAGGATGTGGGGCCTATGGTGCATGCTGCTTGGCATTCCGACCTTAGTCATCCTGAAAGTAATATCCCACCATGTAGGACAGATGCAGCCTGTGGCTGAGTTGCTTGGAGAATAGAAACCGTCCATGCAGTACGAATGATGCCCATGCCCTCTTTTGGTAACACTGTGTAAACTGAGCCTCTTGCAAAATGTTCAG
>DIKH01000122.1 GCA_002424495.1 Desulfobacteraceae bacterium UBA5623 | reverse complement strand
GAACTCATCAGACCGATCCTGATCACCGGGATGCCTTTGTCCTCCAGTCTCATGCAGTTTTCCGCGCAGATTTCAATTGCCTGATTAAGCTCAAGTGGCTGATAGCGCCCTTCTTCATAAAGACCGGCAAGCCCTGTGCCACGTATCACAAGGGCCGGATACAGCCTGACCATGTCCGGCCCAAGATCTATAACCCTCGAAACTGTAGTATGGAATTTTTCCCTGGAATCGCCGGGGAGCCCTGGCATCAGTTGGATTCCGACCCTGAGGCCGTATTTTTTGATGAGTCCCACTGCCATTACCGTATCCTCTGATGAATGGCCCCTTTTTGACAGGGTCAGTACATGATCATCCATGGACTGCACCCCCAGTTCAACAGTGGATACCCCGTGTTCTCTTATGATCTTAAGGCGTTCTTCGTCAATGGCGTCCGGCCGTGTGGAGACCCTGACACCCGTAAAAAGACCCTGATCAATATAAGGAGCGACTGTTTTCAGCAGGGAAAGCATCCGGTCAATAGGAAGACCGGTGAATGTTCCTCCGTAAAAGGCGATCTCAGGGTTTCGGCTGCGACTAAAACCGCTTGAATGGATGGCCTGTTCTATGATGTTCTTTACGTGCTCATTGCTGACATGCAGGCTATCCTGAGATGTTATCCTCTGTTGCTCGCAAAAAACGCATCTGTGCGGGCATCCAAGATGGGGGATGAAGATTGGTACGATTAAAGGTCTGAATCTCCTATCAGGCAATAATAGGCCTCCCTGGCCGCCTTTTGTTCGGCCTCCTTCTTGCTTTTGCCCTCTCCTGCTGCGAGAAGGTTTCCATTCAGAGACAGCTCCACCCTGAAGGTCTTGTCATGGGCCGGGCCGGTTTCGTCTGACAGATTATATTTCGGCAGTGCCTTGTATGATTTCTGCGTGTATTCCTGGAGCAGGCTCTTAAAATCATAAGGAGTCTCACGCGAGCCCAGTTTTTCGAGAAACGGGGAAAACAGGACGCGAATGATCTCCATTGTGTGTTCAAAACCCGAATCAAGATAAAGTGCGCCCAGGAGCGCCTCCATCGTGTTTGCAAGGATAGAGGGTTTTTTTCTTCCCAGGCTCTGCTCTTCACCTTTTCCAAGAAAGAGGCAGTCGCCCAGTTTGAGCCTTTTTGCAACGCGATACAGTCCCGACTCATCCACTACCATTGCCCTGTATTTGGATAGATCACCCTCCCTGGCATGGTTAAAGAGTTCCATCAGCAGATGGCTTACGGCCAGATCGAGGACTGCATCCCCGAGGAATTCAAGCCTCTCATTATCTTCGATCCTGGTATCAGTCTGTTCATTGACATATGAAGAATGCCTGAATGCCTGCAAGAGTAACCCAGGTTGCTGAAAGGTGTAACCCAATTTCTGGCTGAGTTCATCTAATTTCTTTTTTGTCTCCGGAGAATCCATTGGTTGAATCACATATTAGTAAACATGGCATAGGTGTTGCAATTGCAATTATTCTATCTTTGGTATTATTCCGGCGATTAAATACCCTAAAGCCGTCATTCCGGCGAAGGCCGGAATCCAGGAAAACACTGGATGCCGGATCAAGTCCGGCATGACAAAGTTGGACTATTTAATTGCCAAATTGTAATAAGGGCCTGCGAACGACCTGGACATAAGATTCAGATTCTACACAAGCCCGCCACTATTTTCAAGCCAAGAAAATCATTGGAATTCCATTTATAGGGTGATTTGTCAGCATTATTTATTTGACATGGAAAATATATTTTGCATTAGATTAAACTTTTTTATTTCAGAAAAGAGTCTGCCATGAAAAAAGCTGTAATTTTAAAGGAACGGGACATATCCAAGAGCATTAATAGCATTGCCAGGGCAATCATAGAAAAAAACGGCTCAATGGAAGATGTGGTCCTGATAGGAATTAGAACCGGCGGTGCGTTTCTTGCTGAACGTCTCCGGGAGGCCATCTATCGTTTGAATGGCCCAAAGCCGTCTCTGGGCGTTTTGGACATCACTCTGTACCGTGATGACTGGACAAGGATAGGCACTGCTCCTGTTGTCAGAAAGACCAACATACCCTTTTCTATTGATGACAAGACACTGATCCTTGTGGATGATGTACTTTTTACAGGCAGGACCGTAAGGGCTGCCATGGATGCCCTTATGGACTATGGAAGGCCAAAGAAGATTGAACTGGCCATTCTAATTGACAGGGGGGAAATCTACAGGGAATTGCCTATCATGGCCAATTACTCCGGCGGAATATGGGATACTGCGCCGGAAGAAACTATTAACGTCTACCTGAAAGAAGAAGGCTTTTCCGATCACGTTGCCATCGAGGAAAAAGAGGCTGCATGATTATGGGCCGTAAAAAAAAACCAGGCAAAAAAAAGTCTCTTCAACCAACAGCACTGACAAAAGAAGAAGTCTGTCTTGTCACGTCTATTTTAGAAGGATACGAGACCTCCGACCCTGCGGAGATAGTGGCCCGGGTCCCTGATCTGCCCATGGCAAGGGCGGTCGCCGAACGGCTTTGCCTGGGAAGCGAGCCTTCTATTCCCCTGCTCCTGGCCCTAAAGGAACGTTTTGAAGACAAACAGATTAACAAGACCATAAAGCGGGAGTTCTTCAAACTTAAACAAAAGGGTGTCTTTGTTGAAGAGCCCTTTGAGACTGTGGATTCCCCAAATTTTGAAATAAGACTGCATGAGGAAAACAGATCAGAGGCTTTTGTAGGACCTATTCTTAACATGTTCGGCTCACGGTCGGTCCTTATCACCCATTTCAAAGGGGCCAAAGGACGGCATGTCGGAATGGGCCTTGTTTCGGACGAAGATGGAATCCATGATTTTTTTTACGGGGCTACCGGAAAAAAACGATTAACTGAAATGAAAGACAGGCTGTCGGAAAATGCCGGCCCAATGGTGGAGACATCCCTGGCTCATGCAGCCACCATTATGGAAACCGCCTACAGCCGGCACATTGAACTCCATCCGGGCACGCCCACAGATTATTTTGAACTCAGGCCCTGGTTTTTGCTGAATATCCCAATCCTTGAGCATGCCGCGATATATGATTTTATACCGGAAGGTAACGTAACGAATAAAATTATAACTGATTCACAGCTTGACCGGCTTTTCAAACACGGATTAATGGAGTCATGGGTGATAGAGCTGGCGCGTTTAAAACCCTTCCTTGAAGAACTGATCAAGATGGACGATAGCTCCATAATCCTCAGCGAGCAGCAGAAATCCGATCAGGCAAGGAGAATCAGGGAAAACTGTATAGAGACTCTCTTTCCTGAAACAGAACGTGCTTTACTTAAGTGCAGACTTGAGGAGATGGCCTATTTCTACTTTAAACAGGGTGAAGAGGATTTTTGCCGTCTGTGCCTTGATGCGGGATTTAGCCTGTCTCAAGAAGATAGACATGGGATAAAAAATCCGGTATTGTCATATATCGTCAGCAGAAGCATTGCTCTTTACATGGACCTCGCCAAAGGGGACAAGCCAGGACACAGTGCCCCTCCCGGCAGCTCGACATCCAGTATCATACTGGCCTGAGACCGGAATTGAGTTGAAACAGTTAAAAGGGTTAAAATTAAACTTTTTGAACTCTTTCAACTTTTTCAACCTATCAGGATATAATTATGCCCCAATCCATTTCAGTGAAGACTTCTTCAAGGGTTGAGATGGTGGATATAACCGCATCAGTCCAAAAAGAGGTCTCAAGACTGGGTGTGACAGAAGGCTTTTGCTTTGTCTATGTCCCCCATACCACCGCAGGCGTCACAATTAATGAAGGTGCAGATCCTGCTGTCTGCCATGACATCATTTCAAGGCTAAACGAACTTGTCCCTGCCAATGAAGCAGCCTACCGACATATTGAAGGTAACTCCGACAGCCATATCAAGGCCTCGATGATGGGAAGCTCTGTCACTGTGATAATAGAAAAAGCGCAACTTGTCCTTGGTACCTGGCAGAAGATATTTTTCTGTGAGTTTGATGGACCGAGATCACGCAGGGTAAATATAAAGGTATGGTGATTTCTGTAATCCACCGCCAAAGCCTGGCTATTCCGGCAAGGTATTATTGGGCAAGATGCCGGTCTTTTTAACATCTAAGGAATTGCGGAGAACAGAATATGTCGAGACGAAACATTTTTTACGATAAATATGCAAAGACAAAAAAGCGGCTTTTCGTGCTGGGCATTGTTGCCGTTTTCGTATTATTCGGCTCGGGCATTGGGGTTTTGGAATTGAGCAACATGAAGGCCATTACCATGGGGCTTGACAGCATTGTTAATGACCGGGTCATGCCTTTGCAACAATTAAAGGCGATTTCGGATATGTATAGCATAAACATTGTTGATACCGCCCATAAGGTCTTCAATGGCAACATGTCATGGTCTGAAGGCCTGAAGAGAATAGATGAAACCACAAAAGATATCTCCGACAAATGGGATGCCTATACGAAGACATACATTGTTGAGGAAGAAAAAAGATTGATCGTTGAACTTGTTCCATTATTGGAACAAGCAGATATTGCCACAAGAAAATTGAAAGATATTATCCAGGTTGAGGACCGCAAGGCGCTTGAAGAGTTCGTCAAGAAAGATCTCTATCAAAACATTGACCCGGTCAAGGACCAGATCGGTTCTTTGTTTCATATACAAGTTAGTATTGCCAAGGACATAAACGTTGAGGGAAAAATCCAATATCGTTTCAGCCGGAGCCTTGGAATTATCAGTGTCGCCCTGAGTTTGGTATTGGGCCTCATTCTGGCGCTTAGATGGGGAACAACCAATAGATTCAGAATGTAGCGCCTGAACGAAAAAGCCGTTCAGACACAATTTTGAATTTTTGATTTTGAATTTTTAATTAAAGAGTTAAACCACT
>DIKH01000344.1 GCA_002424495.1 Desulfobacteraceae bacterium UBA5623 | reverse complement strand
CAAGGAGGATAATACTATGGCCCAATACCCATTTACTTCTCTTAGAGACTGGATCGAATTTCTGGAAGACAAGGATCTGCTGGTCCGCAATAATGCTGAAGTGGATCTTAACGGAGAAATAGCCGCGATCTCAAGAAGAATATGCGCAACAGATTCAAAAGCAGTAATTCACAATAATGTAAGGGGTTATCCCGGATGGAAAATCTATAGTGATGGACTGACTACCAGAGCAAGACAGGCCATGGCGCTGGGAATGCCTGAAGAAGGTCTGCTGCAGACTCTGGAAAAAAAGCTGGTGGCAGCCCAGAAGGGGATGAAGCCGAAACTGGTAAAAACAGGCCCCTGCAAGGAGGTCAAAATAGATGGAAAGGACTTTGATCTGACAAGGCTTCCAGTTCCTTTTACCGGTGAATTTGAAAGCCCCCCCTATATAACCGCAGGAATAAGCAATGTAAAGGATCCTGATACTGGATGGCAGAATACCGGTATACGCAGATTTCAACTGAAAGATAAGAACAAGACGTGCAATCTCATGCTGCCGCTGATGCATGAAGGGGTGATTTTTTCAAAATGGATAGAAAAAAATAAGCCCTGTCCTATAGCCATTGTAATAGGAGCAGACCCCCTCTACTACCTCTGCAGCCAGATGCCCGCCCCTGATCAGATGGATGAACAGGACTACTGGGGCGTATTTGCGGGGCAGCCATTGGAAGTCGTAAAGTGCGAAACAAGCGACATTGTCGTGCCGGCTAATGCGGAGATAATTATTGAAGGCCTTATTGATCCTAAAAATAGAATTTTTGAGGGACCTTTCTCTGAATTCCCAGGTTTTTATTCCGGTTGCAATTATCTGCCCGTTGTTGACATCCAGGTTGTGACAACAAGGAAAGACCCTTACTATCAGTACTTGTACATGGGAGCTCCACCCACGGAAGGTCACAGGATGGGCGATCTTATGTTCGAGATTGAGCTTTACCGGCAGACAAGAGTAAATGTTCCGGAGTTGACCGATGTGGGAATCATGTCCTCGTGGTCTTTTACGACAGCGGCATCTATCAAAAAGTCGGCCAGACAAAAGAGGCCCGGACTGGCAAAAAAAGCGGGAATGGCCATGAAATTCACGCAGGCAGGGCAGATTGTAAAAAATCTGTTCATTGTAGATGACGATGTTAATGTCCACAACATAGACGAGGTGCTATGGGCCTTTTGTGTGAAATTTCAGCCAGGAAGAGATATAACGGTAGTTACTGATACCATGGGTGTCAATTTGGATCCATCGGAGCAATGGATGGGGGGAGCACTGGGCTTTAACCAGCCAGGGCATTCCTCTTTTGCCATTTATGACTGCACGGAAAAAATGCCCCCCTATGATGAAGGCTACAAGAGAGGCAGGGCCCTTCCGCCGAAAGAGATGATGGACAAGGTTTTGGCGAACTGGGATAAATATGGCTTTTAAGGTTCTTAGGATCTAACTGTGGGGTTTACAAGTCCTTTATTTGATTTTAAATTGAACGCTAAATAATTAGGAGTATGAAATGGCAGAACAAGCTACTGAAGTACAGAAGGCCAGAGAGAGGCTGCTTGAAAACCGTAAATGGGTTGATGCAAATATAGAAGATATCCAAAAACAGTATAAAGACAAGTGGCTATTAGTCCATGATAAAAAAATCATAGAGAGTGGGGCTATGCCCGCAGAGGTAAAGGCAAAGATAGAAAAAAAGTTTGTAGATGAGACCTTGCTTATTTATGTGCCAAATATAATTGCAAAACCAATGTAGTCCGACAACAAAAAAAGAGCATATCACTACACCCAAAGGGTGTTGTGGTATGCTTACGGCTGCTAGTTATTACTCCGGCAATTAAATAGGTGAACTTCGTCATGCCGGACTTGATCCGGCATCCAGTGTTTCCCTCTGCTGGATTCCGGCCTTCGCCGGAATGACGGCAATTAGGATATTTAATTGCCGGAGTAATAATGAGATCGACCGAATTGCCATCGAAGGAAAGTTCGGTCAGGGAAAACGAAATTACGGCCTACGAAGAATTATGACAAAGCTGAATTATACCTGCAAAACTGTAATCTTCATGTCCTTCCCTAGTGATGATTCTTTAAAAAATCTCTCATGGCACACATAAGCCGCTTCGCCTTTGGTTTGATGCTGTATGACCCATAACACAAGTCAGAAATATGGCACTGATTCGTTGGGATTGCAGCGTTTTCTTGGACTTGGAAATGTATTTTAGATGATCAAATAACTTAATATTTAACAGAGAGGGTTTTATGAGAACAGATTCAAGAAAGATGTTTATGGATGTGATTTTGAAATGGATGCCGAATCCCCTGGAGCCGGCGGAAGAAGATTGTTGGGCTCCGGAGATGGAAAGGGCGACTCCTGAAAAAATTAAAGAGATCCAGAGTGAGAAGCTGGAAGCCGCATTCAGATATATATACGAATACAGTCCTTACTACAGTGAGAAGTATAAAAAGGCGGGACTTACGCCCAAAGATATAAAGTCAATAGATGATTTACATAAGATCCCTGTTACAAATAAGGATGATATGAGAAAGAGCATTGCCGCGCATCCTCCTTGGGGTAATTTTTCCTGCATTGATGAAAAACTCTGGAAAACGGATGGATGGATTGTGTTTCTGACTACCGGCACATCGGGCGCGCCTGTTCCTGTCAGACATACCCAATTTGACCGGGTGTCGCAGTCATGGCACCTGGCAAGACAATGGTGGATGTCTGATATCAAAAGCGACGATTTTGTAATGTATTGTGTTCCCTTTACGACTCATATTCATGCCTGGATTCACTACACCGCCCAGGAAACAGCCAGGATTCCGATGTTAGGGGCCGGAGCTCCTGTTGCCACTGAGGCACGGATTGATTACATTGAAAAATACAAACCAACAGTTCTAGTGGGTACTCCTACTTACATGATCTATTTAGGAGAAACCATGAAGAATAAAGGCATTGATCCGAGAGCGACATCTGTAAGGATAATATCGTGTGCCGGTGAGGCCGGGGGGTCTCTGCTCCAGACCAGAAGGAGGCTTATGGATCTGTGGAACGCTGATGTGGGCGATCTTTTCGGCACCACGGAAGCCGGAGGTGTTGGAGGACATGCACAGATGTGCATTTATGAAATGAAAGATCACGGAAGGCACGGCCGGCTTCATTATGCGGAAGATGCCGGAATCCCGGAGATTCTTGATCCTGACACACTTGAGCCTTTACCTGAAGGAGAGTTCGGAACCCTCGCATGGTCAGGAGTAAGTTCCATAGCCCAACCAATATTAAGATTTAACATAAAGGACATTGCTAACATCAAATCCATCGAATGCGGATGCGGAAGGACCATGAGGATGAGTGAAGGCGGCATCGTCGGACGTGCTGATGATATGATCGTTATACGTGGTGTCAATGTTTTTCCGACAAATATTGAAGAAGCCGTCAGAGATATTGATGGTTTTGGAAATGAGTACCGCATAAAGATTGTTGAGGAAAGAGGCCTGCCTGATTTAATTGTGGAGACAGAGATTGTTCCTGATGTGCCTGAGAAAGATCATGCCAATCTGGTCAACGAACTACAGGCAAAGATAAAAGACAAATGCCAGATTAGAGTTTCAATAGATGTGGTTCCCTTTGGGAGCCTGCCGAGGTCTGAATTTAAGGCAAAGAGAGTCATGGATCTGAGAGAAACCGGCCGTTTCCGAACTTAAGTTTCAGAACTTTTACCCTGAATCAGGATTATTATTTTGCCTGAATTAAAAAAAAATTGACTACTACTTTTGGGTTTTTTAATATGCCTCGGTTTTTATAGGTCTGTTAACAGCTTTTAACCTTTAGACGGGAGGAAAGAATGGCGAGGAAGCTAATCAACGTGTTCTTATTACTCGGATGGTGGGTTTTGCTGCTGACTGCCGCGGAAGTTTTTGCCCAGTCCCATGACCCGATCAATGATGACAACTCCAACTGGTTTCGATGCAAAGGATGTTCGCAACTTCTCGCCCAGTCCCGTGACCCGCTCTATGATGTCTGTTTTATAGGAAAGAGATTGATTTCCGTAGGGTACCACGGCGCTATTTTAATGAGTGATGATGGAGGGAATAAATGGGAGCGGATACCCATCGGCACCAAAGAGGCGCTGGCATCTCTTTGCTTTCCTGATTCAGAGCACGGATGGGCGGTGGGGAGTCATGGTACTATTATAACCACCTCCGACGGCGGACTTGTCTGGAAACCCCAAAATAGCGGCACATCCAAGTACCTTTTCGGGGTTTATTTTGTTAATCCTCAAAAAGGCTGGGTAGTGGGAGATTCCGGCACCATACTCTACACCTCAGACGGCGGAGATCATTGGCAGGCCCAAGAGAGCGGGGAGACGGAGTCGATGCTGGAAGGGGTGAGATTCCTGGATGAAGATCGAGGCTTTGTGGTAGGGGAGTTTGGTACTATCCTAAGCACCTCCGATGGGGGGAACAACTGGACCAGCGTATTTAAGAGAGAGGAGGAAATCCTGGATATTGATGTCATCCAGAAAATGAGGGCTACCCTTTACAGCCTGGATTTTCTGGATGACAGGATAGGGGTAGCAGTAGGAGTGGGCGGTTGTATTGTAAGGACTCAGGACGGAGGAACAACCTGGGAGGAAGTTTCCTCTCCTACCACCAATCATCTCTACCGAGTGAAGTCTATTAACGGCGATCTGTATGCGGTAGGACTACGGGGCACCTTGGTTTCAAGTCTCAACCAGGGTCAAACCTGGAGGCTTCACTCACTTCCCCCGGAGGTCTCACTTTTCTGGTATTATGGAATAGCGGGTGAGCCCAAGGAGATATTTTTAGCAGGAGAAAATGGTGAGATCCTTAAGTTAGCCACTGGAATAAGAAAGTGAGGTGGAAGAATGGAACGTTTTGCTCAATTTGTTATTCGGCACCGTTTAGTTATCTTAATTATTACCCTGCTTCTTACGGGGTTTCTTATTTATGGCATAAAGGGGATGGGATTCACGACCGTCCTGGAGACCACCCTCCCTTCCAAACATCCCTATGTGGAAGTTCATAAGCAGTTTCAAAAGATGTTCGGGGGAGCCAATACCATGATGATAGTCATGGAAAGCAAGAAAGGGGACATCTTTTATAAGAATTTTTTGGAAAAACTTAAACTTATGACCGATGAGATCAAATTCCATCCCGATGCCATTACCTCCCAGGTGATCTCCATTGCCAGGGAAAAGTTAAAAAATATCCGTGGCATAGAAGGCGGCGTGGATATTCGTCCCTTTTTTGAAAAAGGCGTCCCCGACACAGATGAGGAGATTAATGCCTTAAGGGAAAATGTTTTTTCTAATGAGTCGGTTCGGGGAACCATGGTCTCTAACACCAGCAATGCCGCAATGATCATTGCCAATTTTAAAGACAACATTAATTATCAGAAGTTGTTTGATTTTTTTAATAAACTTAAAACTAAGGTAGAAGATGAGGATATCAGGGTGTACATATCAGGTCGGCCGTCCTTGTTAGGGTGGATCTATCACAATAACTTTCGGGCAATTGTTATCCTAGTGGTGAGTTTGCTGACCGAAATGGTTTTGCTAATCATCTTTTTAAAGCATTTTCACCCCCTGTTCATTCCCATCCCCCTGGTGCTGTCCATTTTAAATTTATCCTGGGGGTTTGGAGTAATGGGATTTGCGCGATTTAATCTAGATCCTCTCGGGATAGTAATTCCCTTTGTAATTGCGGCCCGGGTTATCTCTCACTCCATCCAGGTGACTGAACGTTATGGGGAACATTACCGTGAATTAGGAGATAAGGAAAAGGCGTCTGTTGCTGTAATCCAGAGCATGTTTATCCCGTCCGCTGCTTCCATTATTACTGATGCGGTGGGATTGTTTGTATTGTGTATGGCCCCTATTCCATTGCTCAAGAGCATGGGGTGGATTTGTGGCCTCTGGTTGTTTAGCGCCATATTGGGAGTGAGTATTTTGAATCCCATCCTCTTCAGCTATTTTCCACCCCCCTTTAAAGGGGAGATCAAAAAGGACATTCTGGAAAAAGCCTTGGAAAGCACCGGCACCTGGTTAACCAAGGGGAGGAAATTCGGGGTTGTCAACCGCAGTTTTGTAGTGGTATTGGTAATCTGGATTGTGGTTTTATTAGGGAGCTTGCTATTGGCCAGTCGTCTTCAGGTGGGGGATTCCCATCCTGGTTCTCCCTTGCTGTGGCCGGATTCCATCTATAACCAGGATGACGCCAAGATCAATAGTTCTTTTCCAGGCACCAACCCTCTGCTTGTTATCATGGAGGGAAAAGAGAAGGATGCATTAAAAGACCCGGATGTGCTCCGGACTGTTGAGGCCTTTCAACGTGATATAGGGGGTTGCAAGGGGCTTGGATCCTCTGAGAGTCTGGTGGGCATCGTCAAAAAACTTAACCGGGAGTTCCACGAGGGGGACCCCAAATGGAGTGTGATTCCACATTCCAAAGGGGAAATCAGTTTTTATCTGTGGATGTTTGAATCCAAGAGTGATCCAGGGGACCTGGACCGCTGGACCGATCTTTTTTATCAGTATGGTAACATCATCTGTTATTTCAAAGACCATAAGGGAGATACTATCCATGAGGCACTGAACCAAGCTAAACAGTTCCTTTCCACCTATCCCATCCCTGCCGATAAGGTTAATTTTCGGCTGGCCGGCGGCATTATGGGGCTAACTGCAGCCACGGATGAAGTGGTGGAAAAATATGCCGATCCTATGTTATGGATTGCCCTGGGAGTAATTTTCTATTTTTGTGTGGTTCCCTACCGCTCTTTTTGGAGAGGGGTCATCTTGATTGCTTCCCTGATAACCGCCAACTATGTTGCCATGGCTTATATGGCGCTTAGCAAGTTGGGCATGACCATAAATGCGCTGCCGGTGGTCTCTATTGGAGCGGGACTGGGGGTAGACTACGGTATCTATATGCTCAGCCGGTTTAATGATGAGCTTAAAGAAGGTAAGACCTTGGAGGAGGCTATTCAAAATGCCTTTCCTACAACAGGGCGGGCGGTGATTGCTACCGGTCTTACAGTAATCTTCGGAATTGTTTTCTGGTACTTTTCGGCACTTCGCTTCCAGGCGGAGATGGGTTTCTTCCTTGCATTTCTGTTGGCAATAAATGTGCTTGGGGCATTGTTTTTAGTCCCAACCCTGACATACGTGGTGTATAGGATAAAACCAGCGGCTATTTTAAAAGGTGTAAGGTAACTATTAAAGGCGGGAGAGCATGAAAAGGATTGGATT
>DIKH01000220.1:3102-16636 GCA_002424495.1 Desulfobacteraceae bacterium UBA5623 | reverse complement strand
GCACCCGGATTTTTTGAAATGTTACCAAAAAGTGTCCTGACCACGAGCACAAGTAAACAATATCGTGCGCTAAAATGCCAAGTTATTTTTCGCGGACGCTAAACCCCCTGAGATATTTTTTAAGACTTCGTGCGGTGTGCGATCCGCCGGGGTGGGCAATAAGATCGGCGGGAGAGCCCTTGACCACAACACTTCCTCCATCATACCCCCCTTCCGGCCCGAGGTCTATAATGTAGTCCGCCTCTTTGATGATCTCGAGGTTGTGTTCTATGATCACCAGGGTGTTTCCCTCATCCACCAGGGCCTGGAGCACAGAGATTAAATTTCTGACATCAGCCAGATGGAGCCCGGTAGTCGGTTCATCCAGAACATAGAGGGTGCGGCCTTTTGAACGTCTGCTCAGCTCCTGCGCAAGCTTGATCCTTTGCGCTTCCCCGCCTGAAAGCGTGGGGCTTGGCTGACCCAGGCGCATATATCCCAGACCGATATCGCAGACGAACCGGACTGCATCCCGTATCTGCGGCACTGCCTTAAAAAAATCCCTTGCCTCTTCAAAGGTTAGATCAAGGACCTGCGAGATATCTTTTCCCCTGTATGTGACCGCCAGGGTCTCAGCATCGAATCTCCTGCCCCCGCAGTCCTCGCAATGGATATATACATCCGGCAAAAAGCTCATCTCCACCTTGAGGCTCCCCTGGCCGTTACATGCATTGCATCTGCCATCCTTTACATTGAATGAAAACCTTCCCGGCCTGTATCCCCTTGACCGGGCCTCGGGCATCATGGCGAATAGTCCCCGGATCTGATCAAGAAATCCGATGTATGAGGCGGGTACGGAACGGGGTGTGCGTCCGATAGGGCTGTGGTCCACCTCCAGCGCCCTGTCAAGTGCCTTCCACCCCCGGATATCCCTGCACCTCCCAGCCAGGTCTTTCCGGCCGGTCAGGCGGTTTAATACCCCCTTATACAGGGTCTCTTTAATAAGCGTGGATTTGCCGGAACCGGATACACCTGTCACACAGATAAGTCTTTCCAGGGGAAAATCCACATTAATTCCCTTCAGGTTGTTTTCTGATGCGCCCAGCACCCTGATGCAATCAGTGCCCTTGCACGGCCTCAGGCGTGATGTGATCCAATGGGGCATGCCATCAAAACAGGCCCCGGTGACCGAGTCCTTCACCTTCTTGAGATCGCTGAGTGCGCCGGAGCCCACGACCCTGCCGCCTTTTTGGCCAGGCCCGGGACCCAAGTCAATCAGGATGTCCGCGGCCCTGATGGTCTCTTCGTCGTGTTCCACCACCAGGACGGTGTTTCCCTTACTCTTCAGGTCCTTAAGGGCATCCAAAAGTATGCGGCTGTCCCTGGCATGGAGGCCAATGGTCGGTTCATCAAGTATATAGCATACACCGGTCAGGTTTGACCCCAACTGGGCAGCCAGCCTCACCCGCTGGGCCTCACCCCCGGAGAGCGTATTGCCACTTCTCGCCAGGGAGAGATAGCCAAGCCCCAGCCGGTTAACCAAGGTTATACGGCCAAGGATCTCGGCAAGAATCGGTTTTGAAATCTGTGACTGCCTGCGATCAAAGGAAAAACCCTTTAAGATACGCTCAAGTTCTTTTGCAGGATGCTCGACCATATCACGGATGGAATATCCGGATATCTTTACGGAAAGGGCCTCGGCCTTAAGCCTGCTGCCGCCACAGAGGCCACATGTATGATAATTTTCTTCCTGGTCTCCTACTACCCCCAGCCCATTGCAGGAGGGACACGCGCCGGCACGGCTGTTAAAGGAAAAAAGCCTGGGGTCAAGCGCGGGAAGACCCAGCCCGCAGGCGGGGCAGACGCCCATGAGACTAAAAGACTCCTGATCTCCTGACTCATCCACCACCAGAAGCCCCCCGCTTCCCTCTTCCAGGGCCAGGCTGATTAACCGGCTGATATCCCTGGCAGGCAGGGTCCCAACCACAACCTCAATGGTATGTTCCTGATAGCGGGAAAGAGACATCCCCTGTTCAATGGCCCTGAATTCCCCGTCTATGCGGCAGAGGCTGAATCCCTTGCGCAGGGCCTGGGTGAACACCTCCTTGTGAAACCCCTTTCTGCCCAATACCTTGGGCGCCAAAACCGTCGCTTTCCTGCCCCTGTAAGTCTTTCGGATGAGGGCAATAAGCTGACCGGCTGTCTGGGCGGTCAGCTTTCTGCCGCAGCCGGGGCAGTGCTGTTCTCCCGCCTTACTGAACAGGAGCCTCAAAAAGTGATAGATCTCCGTCAGGGTGGCAACAGTGGAGCGCCTGCCCGCGTGGCTTATCCTTTGCTCTATGGCCACGGTCGGAGGAAGCCCTGTGACCACATCCACCTCAGGTCTCTCCAGTATCTTCATGTACTGCCTGACATAGGGGGTGAGGCTCTCCAGGTAGCGGCGCTGGCCCTCGGCAAACAGGATATCAAAGGCAAGAGAGGACTTTCCAGAGCCGGATACCCCTGTCAACACCACCAGTTGATTTCGAGGAATGGAGAGGCTTATGTCCTTGAGGTTGTGCTCCCTTGCCCCTTTTATGGAGATGACCTCCCCGTATTTTGATAGAGACTCTGACACGGATGGCGCTGAGGCATGCATGACCTTTGTGCCTGCCCGCCCCGTCATGCTGGCCTTAAGAAACCTCCCTGTGTGGGACTCCTTGTGGCCCGCCACCTTCTCCGGAGGCCCTTCAACCACTATGCCCCCGCCTTCTTCTCCCCCCTCGGGACCAAGGTCAATTATCCAGTCTGCGGTCTTGATCACATCCATGTTGTGTTCGATGACCAGCACCGTGTTTCCCTCTTCAACCAGGTCTCTAAGGGGAGAAAGCAGCCTTTCAATATCATAGAAATGAAGGCCGGTGGTGGGCTCATCAAATATAAAGAGCTTGGGTTTTCCGCCGTCTGTTTTCAGATACCTTGATAGTTTTAATCTCTGGGCCTCACCGCCCGAAAGTGTGCTGATCGGCTGGCCGAGCCTGATATAGCCCAGCCCCACACGGCTTAAAGGGACAAGGGCATCGGATATCTTCGGCTGGTCGCCAAAAAAGTCCAGGGCCTGAGCGATTGTCATGGAAAGGATGTCATGGATGTTTTTGCCCCTGAAAGTGATGTTGAGCACTTCGTCTTTAAAGCGTTTCCCGTTGCACTCAGGGCAGGCGATAAAGACATCGGAGAGAAACTGCATCTCCACCTTTTCATAGCCTTCCCCGCTGCATGCCTCGCAGCGGCCGCCAGGCGTATTGAATGAAAATTGTCCGGCGCCAACGCCCCGTTCGCGGGCGTCAGGGGTATCGGCCATGAGGTGACGGATCGGGTCCATCGCCCTTGTATAGGTAAGGGCGTTTGCCCTTGGCGTCCGGCCTATGGGCCTCTGGTCCACAAGGACCGCGTCAGAGATATGTTCCAGTCCCAGGATTCCCCGGTGGGCGCCGGGCCGGCCCTGCTGGTCACCCTTTTCCCGTTTGATTGCCTTGTAGATGATCTCCTCGGCCAGGGTGGACTTGCCTGAGCCGGAGACACCCGTAAGGCAGACAAAAAGCCCAAGAGGGATCCTGACATCAATACCCTTCAGATTGTTTTCTTCGGCCCCCAGCACCGTCAGCCACTGCGTCTTTTCAGTGTCCCTGCGAGCCTTAGGCATTGGGATCTGACGCTCGGAGGTCAGGTACTGGCCTGTCAGGGTATTAGTCAGCCCCGATGCCGGGCCAAAGTACATCACCTCTCCCCCGTTTTCCCCGGCCTTTGGCCCCATGTCCAGGACATAATCGCTCTTTGTTATGATCTCATAGTCGTGCTCCACCACGACGACCGTGTTACCTATGTCACGCAGGCCTTTTAATATGCGGATCAGGCGATTGGTATCCCTGGGATGCAGCCCGATGCTGGGCTCATCCAGCACATAAAGGGTGTTTACCAGTGAAGAGCCAAGGGCAGAGGCCAGGGCCACCCTCTCGACCTCACCCCCGGACAGAGTGCGGGACTGGCGGTCGAGTGTCAGGTAGCCCACTCCAACGTCAATCAGGTATTTGAGTCTGCCTGCGATTTCGGTTAATACAAGGCGGCTTGCATGATCACTATGGGCAATGGTAAGCCGGCTGAAAAATGCGGCAGCCTCTTTGACATTCATGGCATAGAGCCGACCGATGTTGACCCCGCCAAGGCGATAGAGCAGGGTCTCTTCCCTGAATCGAGCACCATTGCAGTCCTGGCAGATGGTGTAAGAGCGATAGCGGGACAGAAACACCCTCACATGCATCTTATAGGTCTTTGTCTCAAGCCACTTAAAAAATCCCCTTACCCCGTAATAGCCAGGTGTTCCATCTATTATCATCCTTTGCTGTAACGCGCTCAGACGGCCAAAGGGCGCATCTGTAGGGATTTTGTGCTTCCGGCAGAAGGCGGTCAGGTCCTCAAATTCCATCCTGGACCTTTCCCTGTCGCCCCACGGCTTGATTGCGCCTTCATCAATGGAAAGCCCCGTGTCAGGGATGATCAGATCCAGGTCAATATCAATGTTCCTGCCAAAGCCGCGGCAGGTCTTACATGCACCGATGGGGCTGTTGAATGAAAAAAGGTTGGGGGTGGGGGCCGAATAGGAGATCTTGCAATGGGCGCATTCAAGGGTGCTGGAAAACGGCATCCGCCCTCCCCCTTTAATCCAGGCATCAATTCTCCCCCCGCCGAATCGAAGGCCCTGCTCCGCCGAATCAATGACCCGCGATTTTTCCCGGCTGGTAAGGCGCAGGCGGTCCACGACAACATTGAGATCTTTACCATCAATGGGCAGCCAGTCGTCAATTGACAGAACAGAGCCTTCATCAATGTATCTGGTAAAGCCCATGCCACCCAATTCCAGGCGGACCTGACCGGCCGGGCTGTCCTTGTCCTGGTAGGGGAAGGAAATGACCACCTCGGAAGCGGCCGGCAGTGCTTTTATTTGTTCCCACACATCCTGGGCAGTCTCCGGGACAACAGGCCTTCCGCATTTGCCGCAGTGGAGCAGCGCAAGCCTGGCATAGAGGAGTTTCACATAATCCGTGATCTCGGTCATTGTCCCGACCGTGGACCTGGAGGTCCTGACCGGGTCTTTGCGGTCAATGGCAATGGCGGGCGGTATGCCCTCGATCGAATCAACCTGGGGTCTGTCCATCCGGTCCATGAACTGACGTGCATAAGGAGAAAACGTCTCGATATACCTGCGCTGGCCTTCTGCGTAAAGGGTGTCAAAGGCAAGAGATGATTTTCCCGAACCGCTGACCCCGGTAACCACGGTTATGCGGTTAAGCGGTATCTCAAGATCCAGGTTCTTGAGGTTGTTCTGACGCGCGCCTTTGATTTTAATGAAATCCATTTGTCGTTTGATCTCTTGGTGGTTCTTGATTGAAACCTAAAACCTGATGAATTCGACTTTTTCGAATTCATCTTGATTGACAAAGTCTATTTTTAATCCATCGGCTGTCAAAGGTTATTTTTTGCTGCTGCAAAAGCCTTGGCATTAACCCCGCCGCCTTATTCAGGGGCTACTCTGGATCAAGGGACTTTTAAAAATTATGAACTTGATTTCTTTGCTCTGGTGAGACTACATAGTGTTTGCACAAAAATGAGATATTTTGGTCAAAAGCAAGGCATATAATGCCGCTTTTTGCGAAATTAACAGCTTGAATATGCTGCAACATTTCAAGAACGTGCCCAACCCCATTTATAAAGATATAATTCGTGTTGAGAGAGAATGAAATGCACCCTTTTGAAGAAGTATTGAGCGTTAGTGTTGAAAACATCGAATGGTTATCGGCGTCACTTTTGTATTGCTCGTCGCTGTTCACCTCTGGTTTCAGACAATCATCCTTGACCACTCTGGCAAACGTATTAGTGGCGCCAGCAAAAAGCCAGACACCTAAGAGGAAAAAGTGGGCATGAGGCCGAGTCTGCTCATGGATCACCTTTTAATGCTGGAAGTAACTTAAGGCGGTCAATCGCAAGCAATGAAGGTCTGGAAGATTGAACAGGGGTAAAAGAGTTGAAAAAGTTGAAGACCCTTGCTTGTTGACGGGCTTTGTTAATAGGACAAATAGGACGAATAACGCAGATAGGACGGATGGGACGGAGAGGGTGAACAGGACAGGTAGAGTGCATTAAGTGAATGAAAGAAAGGGGGAAATAAACATGCAAGCACGCGGTCCACTCATGATAGAGCATCGTCTGATTGAACGAATGATTACGGTTATCAAAGGCATCTTAGCTGAAATAGAATCGAAACACTCGGTAGATCCTGTGTCTGTGGATATAGCGGTTGATTTCATCCGGGTATACGCCGATCGGACGCACCACGGAAAAGAGGAAGATATTCTTTTTAAAGAATTGAACAATAGGCCTCTGACCAAAGAAGATCGGCAAATCATGATAAAACTGGTCGAAGAACACGTTTTTGCTCGCCAGACAACCAAGGCAATCATTCAAGCCAATAACCGTTACAGGAATGGTGATAAGACAGCCTTGGCCGACATTGCCGCAAGGCTTCAAACCCTTACGGAGTTTTATCCGAAGCATATCGAGAATGAAGACAAAGTGTTTTTCCCTTCAGCCAGAAACTACTTTACTGAAGAAGAGGACCAGGCCATGCTTGTAGAGTTCTGGGAGTTTGATCGGAAGATGATCCACGAAAAGTACAAGTCAGTGGTTGAAGGATTTGAATGCCGACAATGAATCTCGATGTATGCCCTGTGAAAGAAAGAGGGCGGGCGGGTAAGGCATGGGGGCAAATCTGCTCTTGGCTCACCTTTTCATGTGGAAAAAAATACGAAGGCAGCAGTGAAGAGGGAGGCTCCTTGTAAAAAATAACTAATATTCAGTGAGTTGAGAATATTTTCATATGTTCATGTACGTGCCCAAAATTCTAACATGAAGGAGTAAATTCTGATGGATAAAACTAAGACCTCGGAAAAAGAGCCAAAACAAGGCCGGGTGGAAGCCCTCCGAGAATTGCCGGGTCATATACTGAGATCGCTCGATAAAAACGAAATCAGGGCATTTTTATTCGAAGACGACTGGCCTGATTCGCTAGCGGAAAAGCTGAAGGGTTATATTATTGAAAATTAAACCGGCTATCCACTTTGTGATAGGGCAGTGGAACATCCATAAGAAACTGAGAAGTAAACATTTCATATAGTTATTTTGTTTATTATGGACGTCCGTTATGCTCATATTTTTACCGACATCAGCGCTGTAACGACAGCTTGTCAAGGATTTCGATGAGTTCTGTTCGGAAGACCGTTCAGTCGGAAACGGCCGGCTAAGACCTAAAAATCCACCAAACATTAAAGCGAGAGTTTATCCTCTTTTCTGATGGAATCGCCCAAATATGGTATGAAACAAATTCGTGTAAAAAGCTACCAGTTATATTTGGATTCAGCGGGCACACCTTTTTGCGAAGTAATATATCACGGAAGTTGTCCCGGCCAAAATGGGCCGACTTATCTAATAAATTGACGCTGTAAATTCAGCTAGATAATCTAGCTGGCCCAAAAAATTGAGGCAAGGAATGGCTACTATCGCTTCTTGACACCAAAAGTTATTCTCCCTATACTTCTAATCCAATCCTCAGTAAAATACAGGACTTATTCATCTGTGGCATAATTATCGCCAAAGGAGACGCAGGTTTCATGGTCAATCCGCGAAATTTAGTAGGAAAGCAAATAAAACAGTTCAGGATAGATCAGTTCATTGCCAAGGGCGCTATGGGCATGGTCTTTAAGGCCTTTGATACCGTATTGACCCGAACTGTGGCCATTAAGCTAATTTTCAGGGAAACGGAGGACAGTAATCTGGGTCCTCAAGAGATGGCCATGAGGGAGGAGGCGCGAAAGCGGCTGATCCAGGAAGCCAAGGCCGCGGGTCAACTCACCCATCCCAACATTGTCACGGTTTATTCATACGGTGAAACAGGTGATTTTGAATTCATCTGCATGGAATATGTCCCCGGCAAGACCCTTGCTCAGGCCCTGACGGAAAAAAGGGCGTTCGACACCCTGGAAGCGATAACTATTTTTCAACAGATTCTTCAGGCCCTGGATGCAGCCTACAGCCAACAGATTGTCCATCGGGACATCAAGCCATCCAATATCATGATGACTCCCGACAACCGGGTCAAAGTCATGGACTTTGGCGTTGCAAAGCTTCCCACCCTGTCCATGACTGTGACGGGAACAGTGCTGGGTACCCCTTACTACATGTCGCCTGAACAGATTGTCGGACAAAAGGTAGACATCCGATCCGACATATTCTCCGTTGGGACGGTGTTCTACGAGGCGCTAACGGGCGAAAGACCCTTTGAGGCTCAGGATACGGCAGCACTCACTTATCAGATCATCAACGTGGAACCTGTTCCGCCTGTTGTTCACAACACCAAAATCCCGGCCCCTGTATCCAACATTGTGACAAAGGCGATGGCCAAAGATCGAACGCAGAGATATCAGACACCGGCTGAAATGCTTCAGGATCTTACGATGGCCAAAGAGATTGTGCGCGGCGCTCAACGCGCCCAGGAGGACCAGAATGTCCTGGCCCGCATTATGGATTCAGGCCAATTAAGACCCGCCTCATCTCCTGACACAGAAGAGCTGCAAGTGGGGCTCGATAGACCTGAACAGGGGATTCCCGGCCCACAGAAAAAGAGGCCTTCAGAGGCAAAAAAAGGTCCTTTTTTCATAGGGCCAAATGGATTGAAGATTGCTGCTGTCACCATAGTATTTTTCCTGGTAGCGGGCGTTGCCTTTGCAGTCCTTTACCGCCAATGGAACCGCCCTCAGCCAAGTCTTTCTTCTCCCACAGGCCAACATCAGACGGAAACTGCATCACCCGCACCTGACAGTCAATTTCAACAGGGCAGCGTAACGCCTGTCACCACGCCGGAGACCCAAGTGACTGCCACGCCTTCGGACAGTCCCCCTGAATCCGTGACACCGAAAGATACAACCAGATCACCGAACAAGATATCCTCCCCTGCCCCTGCAACTCCTTATCCTGAAAAAATTAAGCCATCAGAAAAGGCCCAACCTCTGAAACCGAGTCCCCAAAAGCCCAAGGCCAAAGTGGACAAACCCGTTGAAAAGAAGCCCACGAAAAAAACAGTTAAATCACCGCAAAAGGAGCCAACTCCTCCCCTGAAGACTGAGATTGACCAGGATCCGTCAAGCACCCAGGAGCAAGTGAAGGCTGCGCCTTCGGACAGTCCCACTTCTACCACAAGCCAACACCAGGCGGAAACAGAGGCTCCTTCATCTGAAAGTCAACTTCCACATAGCGACGTACCGCCGCCAGTTCCCCCAGAGGAGACTCAGGTGACTGCCTCGCCTTCTGCCAGTCCATCTGAACAAGTAACACCGCCGGATGCAACCCAGTCACCAAGCCCCGAACCCTCCCCTGCTCCTGCGCCTCCTGCTTCGGAAGTGAGGCCTCAAAAGCCCACAAGCTTCAGTGGAGCAAAAGCGGCCTATGCCAATAGAGAAATAACCGCTGAAGAATACCGGACCGCTGTGACTGAGTTAAAGACGGCATACATAAAAGAAGTTGAGCAGTTGAAGACCGACTACCGCGCAGGCACCATAGATAAAGCTGAGTATTACAGAAGGGCAGTAGAGATTAAAACCAGGTACAGATAGATCAGTATTCCAGGACCGAGGACTGCCGGAAAATCCTGTAGAGACAATATTGCAGAATCCTCAATAGATTGTTGATGAATATGGAAATAAAAAGGCATATCAATCTATAATATTAGTAGTCAGTCCTACCTGTTTGTTAACTATGCCCTATTGATGGATTTTAGAAAACGCTAAACCTTTACTACAAATTTTATTTTACACTGGAGGCGCTTATGAGAAAAATAAATTTCAAAGTTTTTTTGCTGTTTATTGCTCCGGTCCTGATTTCCGGATGTGGCTATAACAAATTGCAACAGATGGAGGAAGGCGTATTTAAGGCCTGGGCAGATATTGAAACGACCTTGCAAAGGCGCGCTGATTTGATTCCCAACCTGGTTGAAGTGGTCAAAGGCTATGCCGGCCATGAAAAGGAAACCTTGCAGGCGGTTATTGAAGCCAGGTCCAAGGCCACGTCTGTAAAGATTTCTCCATCTGATCTGGGAAATCCGGAAGCAATTGCCCAGTTTCAGCAAGCACAGGGCGCATTATCTTCCGCCTTATCCCGGCTGATGGTAGTTGTTGAACGGTATCCGGATTTAAAAGCAAATCAAAACTTCCTGGACCTGCAAAATCAATTGGAAGGAACCGAAAATCGCATCAATGTGGCCCGCCAACGCTATAATGGCGCAGTTGAAGAGTTTAACGCGACTATCCGCCAATTTCCATACAACCTCACCAACAGCTTGTTGCTGAAACTTGAGAAAAAAACCTATTTTAAGGCAGAGGAAGGGGCTCAGACAGCGCCCAAAGTAAAGTTCTAATGCTATCAGTGAGATGATGATGAAACCTCGGCAGGTGATATTTTTTATAGCCACAGTCATAATGGCGGCCTTGTGGGTAGTTCCTTGTTTTGGAATAGACGTTCCACCCCTTAAAGGCAGAGTAAATGATTATGCCGATATGCTTTCGCCGGAGACGCGCAACTATCTGGACTTGATCCTCCAGCAGTTTGAAGACAAGGAATCCACCCAAATTGTGGTGCTTACCATTCCTTCTTTGCAGGGAGATGCACTGGAAGATTTTTCCATAAGAGTAGCTGAACAGTGGAAAATAGGACAAAAAGGGCTTGATAACGGCGCCATATTACTGATTGCCAAACAAGACCGCAAACTGAGGATTGAAGCAGGATACGGACTGGAGGGCCGCCTTACCGACCTTATCAGTGGCCAAATTATTCGCAACGTTATTGTCCCGGAATTTAAAAATGGCCAGGTGGATCAGGGCGTGATCAAAGGTGTCAATGCCATTATTGCCGCGGTCAAAGGTGAATTTAAAAATGCAGGCCCTCCCAGTACCGCCAAGAAGAGAAGTTCCGGCGAGGGATTTTTTTTTCTGATCATTATCCTTGCCATAGTTATCAGCCGCATCGGCTCCAGAAAACCCTCTATTGGCGCCATATCCGGAGGCGTGGCAGCGCCTGTTTTAGGCGCCATTGCAGGGACTGGTTTACTGATTGCCTTATTTCTTATCCCCATAGGCCTTTTAATCGGGTTTTTCCTTTCCTCCATCAGCCCTGCCTCAACCGGCAGAAGCGGCAGGCATGATGGCTTCGGCGGCTTTTGGGCCGGCGGACTGGGCGGCGGATTCGGAAGCGGCGGCGGTGGATTCGGGGGATTTAGCGGGGGCGGCGGTGGATTCGGGGGAGGAGGAGCATCGGGTGGCTGGTAGTTGGTGTCTGAACGAAAAAGCCGTTCAGACACAATTTTGAATTTTTAATTTTAAATGTTGAATTTAAAAAGTACTTCAATTTCAGGCTTAAAATGAAAAATTTGGCGAAAAAATTTTTAACCAAAACAGAACAGGGAAGCATTCAAGCAGCAGTCAGGCAGACTGAACTTTTGACCTCCGGAGAAATAGTGCCTTTGGTAGTGTCGGCCAGTTACCACTATCCGGTAGCAGACATCCTGGGTGGAGCAACAGTTGCGCTTCCGGTTTCCATAGTCTTAACCCCTATTGTCTGCGGACTATTTTGGACAGACCCCCGCAATATGTGGATTTTCTTATGCCTTTTTATAATATTTTTCAGTCTGTTTTATCAAATCGTCCAGCTTATTCCATGGGTTAAACGCCTATTTATTTCCAGGCGCGAAATCAACGCCGAAGTTGAAGAAGCAGCCCTGACCAGTTTTTATAAAAACAAATTATATGAAACAAGGGATAGAACCGCCGTACTGATTTTCATTTCCGTATTTGAACGAAAGGTGTGTATTCTGGCGGATCGCGGGATTGATGAAAAACTGTCCCAAAAGCCCTGGCAGGGCATAGTAGACCATATAATCCGGGGAATCAAAAAGAACCGGCAATGCGCTGCCATCTGTGAAGCAGTTCAGCAGACCGGCCTGATCCTGCAAACCCATTTCCCCGTAAAGCCAGAAGATACGGACGAACTGAAAAATCTGATTATCGGAGAATAAGGGGCACTCCCTTCACAAATCAGCCCCATACTTCTTCAAGCCGGCCATGCCTCCCTGGACATTATAAGTATCCTTTATCCCCATCTGATTCAGTATGAGCTGCGCCTCGTATGAGCGCACGCCGGTGTTGCATACAAGGGCAATCCTCTTATCCCTTGGGACCTCTTCAATCCTCTTTTTGAGCTCATCCTGGGGGATGTTCTTCCAGTGGTCAGGGTATTTCTCCACAAATGGCCCGGCATTGCCCCAACCCCTACAGTCCAGAAAGAACGTCTCTCCCTCTTTCCTATTCTTCCACCACTCAACAAACTGTTCCGCCTCTATTGCCCTGTTCATCCCGGCCAGTATGTTTTCGGCGGTGTTCGCGAGGGCGTTCAAGACATCCATGGCCGATGAAAAAGGCGGGGAATAGGGCAACTCCAGGTTGCTTATATCCGCTATGGTGGGCCTGTATTTTAGGATCGCGGCAACGGCATTGATCCTCGCAAGCATCCCGTCACCTGTATTTCCAACACCCTGGATGCCCAGGACCCTACCTGTGCCTTTCTCTACAACCAGTTCGAGATATATCAGATCCTTTTCCGGATAAAAGTGGGCCCGGTCAAACTGAACAACAAAGGCGCTCACCGCGTCAAAGCCCTCTTTTTTTGCGGTCTCGATGCTCAGGCCGGAACTTGCGACAGAGATATCAAAGAGCTTTATGACAAAACTACCCACAGCGCCTGCAAACTCTGCGCCGCCATCTGCAAGGTTGGTCCCGATCACCCTTCCCTGTCTGTTCGCCATTGAGCCCAGGGGATAGTAGCCGGGTTTTCCTGTTACTAGGTTTGTTATCTGAACGCAATCTCCTCCTGCATAGATATCCGGGTCAGAGCTCTGAAGTCTCTTATCCACAATAATTGCGCCGCTTGGAGAAAGCCTCAGCCCTGCATCCCTCGCGAGATCCGAGTTGGGCCGGACGCCAACCGCCATAATCACCATGTCGGCCTCAAGGCTTCTCTTGTCGGTTATGACATTTCTGACCCTGGTATCACCCTCGATTCGCTCCACCTTCTCACCGGTATATAACGAGACCTCTTTTTCCTTCAGATGATGTTGCACCATCTGTGCGACATTGGCGCTGATTATCCCCGGCAGCACCTGGTCGGCGATTTCAACAACAGAGGTTTCTATCCCCCACATATCTGCAAGGGCCTCCGCCATTTCAAGCCCGATTGCACCTGCCCCTATGACAACCGCCTTTCCAACCTTTCCCTCTGAAATATCCTTCTTGATTGCAACTGCTTCATTGATGTTTGAAACCGTAAACACGCCTTTTAGCTCCGCACCGGGAATATTAAGCCTGCCCGGCCTGCTTCCGGTCGCCAGGACAAGTTTATCATAGGAAAGTTCCTGTTCCTTCCC
>DIKH01000220.1:0-3076 GCA_002424495.1 Desulfobacteraceae bacterium UBA5623 | reverse complement strand
GCCCTTGTCTGTGTCAGCACATCCACGTCTTTTACATCCCGAAAGAATTTTTCATCCCTGAGCATATGAAAGCTTGTCCTCTGAAGCTGATCCGGATCGCTCACATCCCCTGATATGAAGTAGGGTATCCCGCATCCGCCATAGGAAATCACATCACCCTGATCCACCATGACCACCCTGGAATCAGGCTCAAGCCTTTTAAAACGACAGGCGGCCTTCGGCCCCAGGGCCACAGCACCGATAATGACGATATTTTTAGACATGATATTTCTCCTTGAACATAAGTTAAGCGATTAGCTCTTAGCAGTTAGCTAAATGATTACAGCAAATTATAGCAATTCTCATTTTCAACCAATGGGTGAAAATGAGGAAGTTAATAACTCTCTATCATCATTGAGCTAATAGCTAAAGGCCAATAGCTTATCTTAGGTTATAGGCCATCAATTAGATATTTCCAATATTTTTGTCTTTCCCTTAATTATCTTCCGTGCTATTTCTATAGACAACCCTCAATCCAAGGAGCGCCTAACATGACATTAAGACTCAAAAAGCTACAGTCATTTAAGGGAAGAAAAGGACCTCTGCTATTAATCATTATGGACGGAATCGGCCTGGGCGTTCAGGACGGCAGCAATGCCGTATACCTGGCGAAGACCCCCGCGCTTGACCGCCTCTTTTCATCAAGACTCTTCTGCGCCTTGCGCGCCCACGGGACAGCGGTAGGGCTTCCATCTGATGACGACATGGGAAACAGTGAAGTCGGTCACAACGCCCTTGGCGCTGGCAGGGTATTTGACCAGGGCGCCAGGCTGGTCAACAGGGCGATTGAATCAGGCCGGATCTTTAAGACCAGTCTCTGGGAGGATATCGTCCGCAGGGTGAAGCAAGGAGGCGCACTCCATTTTATCGGCCTTTTTTCAGATGGAAACGTTCATTCAAATATCGGACAACTATATAAAATCATAGATAAATGCGTGGAACTGGGGCTTGAGCGGGTATGCGTACACGCCCTGCTTGACGGAAGGGATGTGGGTGAGAGATCCGCCCTGGATTATATTGTCCCTGCCGAAGAAAAATTCAGGAACATTAACAAAGAAAGGGGTTTTAAATACTGCATCGCCTCAGGCGGCGGCCGCATGAATGTGACCATGGACCGCTATAATGCAGACTGGAACATCGTAAAGCGCGGATGGGATGCCCATGTCCTTGGCAAGGCAAGGGACTTTTCCTCGGCCGAAGAGGCGGTGAGGACCTTCTATGACGAAGACCCCAAAATGACCGATCAATACATGGGGGCCTTTGTTGTCGTGGACACAAACGGCAGGCCGGTCGGTCCGGTCATGGACGGAGACGCAGCGGTATGCTTTAATTTCCGGGGGGACCGCGCCATTGAAATATCCAGGGCCTTTACAGAGAAGGACTTTAAGGAATTTGACCGCGGACCCCTGCCTGATGTCCTCTATGCCGGCATGATGCAATATGACGGGGATACAAATATGCCGCCCGATTTCCTGGTGCAGCCGCCTGTCATTGACCGCACCATAAGTGAATATCTCTGCACCGAGAAAGTAAGGTCATTTGCAATTTCAGAGACCCAGAAATTCGGTCACGTGACCTATTTCTGGAATGGGAACAGATCGGGATATATTGATCCTGCCCTTGAAACCTATGTTGAAATCCCGTCAGACAGGATTGAATTTGACCAGGCCCCCAGGATGAAGGCCATAGAGATAAAGGACAAGACCATTGAGATGCTAAGGCAGCGAGAGTATCGTTTTGGCCGTCTCAATTTTGCAAACGGCGACATGGTGGGCCACACCGGAAAAATGGATGCCGCGATTATTGCGGTTGAGACGGTTGATCAGTGTATCGCCCGGTTGCTCGATGTGATAACAGAGCTTGAAGGCATTGCCGTCGTAAGCGCGGACCACGGAAATTCCGATGTAATGTTTACGGTTGACAAAAAAGGCAACAAAAAGGTCAAGACCGCACACACATTAAATCCAGTGCCCTTTGCCATCTATGATCCCCAATACAAGGGCGAATATCAAATGGCCACTATTGAACGGCCCGGCCTCTCAAACATTGCAGGCACACTCCTCAATCTGCTCGGATACGAGAATGTAGAGGACTATGACCCGTCCTTGATCAGTGGACTTACGTGACAATAATAGTACAACGCCAAACAGGAGGAGATAGTGCTGATTGATGTCATCCTTGTACCGCCTGCTGCCGTGAGTAAATCACCGGAGGGACAAATCGCGGTTGTATTGGATATTCTGAGGGCCAGCAGCACCATCGTTACTGCCCTCGGCAATCAAGCCTTACGGGTTATACCGGTGGTGGAGCCGCAAGAGGCCTTCCAATTAAGGCATAAAGCCGGGGATTGTATTTTGGGTGGGGAGCGTAAGGGATATAAAATTGACGGTTTTGATCTGGGCAACTCCCCTGCTGAATACTCTGAGGAGAACATCGCGGGCAGAACCATTGTCTTATCCACCACCAATGGCACCAAGGCGGCGCTCTGGGCCAAGGAGGCGTGCAAAATAATCATCGGATCATTTTTAAACATGGATGCTGTTTGCGACCACATTACATCGAGGCCCAACGATATCACCATTGTTTGCGCGGGCAGGGAAGGAAATCCAAGCCTGGAAGACATGGCCTGCGCGGGAATGATCGTCAGCATGATTGGTTCAACCTATCAACTTACCGATGCTGCGAAGGCCGCCTGGTACACCTTTGAAAAAGCCAGGCAGACGGGTTTAACCGCCTTTGTCAGCCAAACCGAACACGGCCGTTACTTGAATGAGATCGGGATGGGATCAGATATTGCCTTGTGCACAAATCTAAATAAATTCCCGATCCTGCCTGAATTGAAAGACGGGGCCATTACATTGAAATTGCCAAAGAGCAATACTCAGACCGTGTACTGGCCGTTAACATTCTAATCTCTTTGTAATGTATGACATTGGAAAAATTGAAGCTATCCGGAGGGCATCTGCACAATCTTATCTTATCTCCTAGTAGATTGATTCCAAATTAACGTTTCAACTGAACAACCCTCGTCTATAAG
>DIKH01000171.1:14602-22461 GCA_002424495.1 Desulfobacteraceae bacterium UBA5623 | reverse complement strand
CTGAACCTCGCTGACAACCACTGATTCATCATTGCCGCTTAAGCTCAGGGTGATGTGGTTTTCAGGGAAACGGGGATAAAATCCCAATACAACATCGCCGGTCTTGCCATGTATGGACTTAATGGTTTCGGCAATCTGGTGTTCTTTGACGCCATAAAGCTTCAGGATGTTCTGTCCAACGGATGGGACGGCCTCATAGAGGCTAAGGATTTCCGGCAGTACAAAATTGTCCAGGAGCAGACGCATCTGCTCCGGGATGCCAGGAAGGAAGTAGAGCCGAACATCCTGCTCAATAATGCAGCACCCGCACATGGCGCCATCCGGATTGATGATCCTGGAACCTTCCGGCAGCCATGCCATTTTTTCAATGGAAGGCGTTAGCGCTATCCCCTTGGCCTCAATGTGTCGTTTTATCTTTTCAAGCATCTGTTGGTCAAGGCAAAGGGACCTGTTTAATGCGGCTGCGACTATCTCGTTCGTCATATCGTCATCCGTGGGGCCGAGCCCCCCTGTGACAATGACAAACCGTGAGGACTTCAGAGCCTTTGACAGGGTCTTTGAGACCATGATACGATCATCCCCGACGGATGTAATACGGGTTACACTCAGTCCTGACGCAGTAAGCCTGCCTGCTGCATACATCGCGTTGAGATCGAGCGTCCTGCCGGATATAAGCTCATCTCCGATTGTTATTATCTCTCCGTACATATCACCACAGCTTCAAGATGTGAAAAGGTTACGATAGGACCAGAGGATTCCACATGTTCCTATCCCTGCGAAAAGGCCTGCAAGCAGGTCATCCATGACAATTCCCAACCCACCCCTTAGCCTCTCAAGGTCTCTGATCGGATAAGGCTTAATTACGTCGAAGATCCGAAACAGGAGAAAACCCACGGCAAGGGATACAGGGGAAAAGGGCACCAAGGTCATGGCAAGCGAAAAACCCGCGACCTCATCAATTACGACCTCTGATGGATCCTTTTTTTCAAGGAGTTTCTGGGTGAGCCCTGAAGACCAGACCGCGATTGCAACAAAAATCGCCAGTGTTGAGATACTCTGCCACAACTCAAGCTTGCTCAATACAAATATGAATGGCAAGGCCGCAAGAGAGCCCACAGTACCCGATGCAACAGGAAAGAGTCCGCTGCCGAACCATGTGGACAGGATAAGGGCCGTTTTTCCGGCAGGGCCGGATTTTCTGAACACATCCAGGGGAGACAGCTTATCAGATTGGACCTTTGACATCAAGTGTGTTGGTTTAACCTCATTACCCAGTAATATATCTCTTTAAGGGCGATATTGTGCTGAATGGCGATCTTGCGGCATGATTGATATTCCGGCTGCAGGTGCGCCGAGCCATCCCTGCCGATAATCTTCTTTACCTTGATTTTCCCCCAGGGGCTGTCAATTTCTGCCTGGATCCGTTCAAGCACCTGCCTTTGGGTGTATCCGAAACGAACACCCAGGGTGGTGCTTTCCTTGAACAGGATCTCCATCAAGACCTCTCTCTGATCGGGCCTGCCAATAACCTGAACCTGTACCCCAGGACGGTTCTTTTTCATCTGGACCGGAAAAAAGACTACATCAAGTGCGCCTGATGCCAGCAGCCGCTCCATCAAAAAGCCCATCCATTCCGGGTTTATGTCATCGAGGTTTGTCTCCAGGACAACAACGGCTTCCACCGTGGGATCTTTATTGTCCTCTCCAATCAGCACCCTCAGTAAGTTAGGCCTTTCAGGTATATCCCTCTTTCCGACCCCATATCCAACGTCTTTTACGATCATCGGGGGCATCGGCCCGAAAGATGAACACAAACCCTTTAGCAGCGCTGCGCCGGTCGGTGTGACCATCTCATGACTTGTGCCGGGATCAAATACGGGGATTCCTTTTAGAAGCTCGATTGTCGCAGGGGCCGGGACCGGCATGGCTCCGTGGGCGGTCTGCGCAAACCCGGAACCAACCGGGATGTGAGAGGCATAAATCATTTTTATGCCCAGAGTCTCAATGCCTATGACGGCCCCCACGATATCAATTATCGAATCTACTGCGCCCACCTCGTGAAAATGCACTTCTTCAGGGGGGAGATTGTGGATCTTTGCTTCAACACCTGCGATCAGTTCGAATATTTCAATGGCCTTTTCCGTGATGGTGTGCCCAAGATCAGACTTTTTAATGATCTCCCTGATGGCCGAAAGATTTTTTGGTGCATGCCCTTTTTGTAAAAGATTGACTGAAAATTGTGTGCCGAAGATATGGCCCCTGGATTGACGATCTGTTTTAAGCTGATACCCATCCAAGGGGAGGGTGTGGAGGCGCTCAGAAAGCTGATCAAATGAAAGCCCCGCATCCAACAGGCAGGCAAGGAACATGTCACCACTGATGCCGGAAAAGCAGTCAAGGTAGGCAATTTTCATATCGAGGTCCCGTATGGGAAAAACCAGCAAGCAGCCAGACGGCAAGGCTGCTTGCAGCCAATAAGCTGATTAAATCACTTCAGCGACGAGTTCCGCTATGTCTTTTATTTCTATCTGATCTTCCTTATTTGTAGTCTTCCGGCTGTCCTCCAGCATGGAGATGCAGTATGGGCATGCGGTCGCCAGTAAGGATGCCCCTGTTTCGCACGCCTCGTGAATCCTCAAATCCGAAAATCTCCATTCAGGTTTGGTTTCCATCCAGAGTCGGCCTCCGCCTGCGCCGCAACAGAGGCTTTCTTTCTTTATCCTCTTCATTTCAACCAGGTTGCCGGCTGTTACAGCGGATATCAAGGAACGGGGTTCATCGTAAATTTCGCTGTGCCTTCCAAGATAACATGGGTCATGATAGGTGACCTTTTTTGCAATGGTCCCGGAGAGTTTCAACTTCCCATCCGCCAGAAGGTCTGAAAAGAGCTTTGTATAGTGGACCGACTCAAATTCGGCACCCAGTTCCGGATATTCCTTGGAAAAGGTGTGGAAACAATGGGGCGATGTAGTAATGACTTTTTTGACCCCTTTTTCGCTGTATAGATTGATGTTTTTTTCTGCTGTCTTCATGAAGAGTTCTTCATCGCCTATCTTTCTCATTGATTCCGCGCAGCAGCTTTCTTCCGCACCGATTACGCCAAAGCTCACGCCTGCGGCTGAGAGGACCTTGACCATGGCCTTTGCAATGTTTTTGCTCCTCGGGTCATAGGCCGAGGTGCAGCAGACAAACAGAAGGTATTCCTTGCTGTCATCAAAGATGGGGACATCAAGACCTTCCATCCATCCGGTCCTTTTTTCCCTTTCTTCAGACCATGGGTTCCCCTTGCTGTGCACGCTGCCCGTAGCGGTCTTTAAGACACCCGGGATTGCACCGGTTTCAGCTATCATGGCCCTCATAGCCCTTACGATATCAATGATCGTTACACCCCTGGGGCATTTTAAAACACACTTGTTGCACGTAGTGCACCCATAGAGGATATCATCGGATTCATACCCCTCAACACCCAGTTGGGCCATTCTGATAAGACGGCGGATATTGAAAGGGCCATCCACAGTACGCCAGGGGCAGGAGCCTGCGCACATCCCGCACTGCATGCAGAGATTTAATTTTTCAGCGCCCATTGCGACCAGGGCTTCATTAACTTCGTACAAAGGTGTCAGTTCATCCATCTGATATGTACTCCTTTCAAACAGGAAATATTTTAATAAAATCCAGCATATTGTTGTCTCAAGAAAGTGAATTTTTTTAACAAAGCCTGATTTTAATGTCAACAAGGAAAGGCGCTAACCTCATGCACAGTATGGCGTGATATTGAATATTGACGGAATGGTGTAATCTTAATATACTTTATTCCTGAAAAAGCAAACTGTTATGATTAATAATTGTCAGAACTGCCAAACGAAATTCCATAAAGTGATGGTTGCAATACTTGGAGGAAATTATGATATCAATACTACGAGTTAAAGGATTACGGTGGATGGTTATGATGACCGCCATGCTCGTGGTGGGGACGCTTTCAGGTTGTGCAGCTTCTCGTTCTCAGATGACGGGGATATTTGATCGTGTGACAGAAAAGAATTTCGGAGCGGAGAAAGTGAGTGTCTTTTTCCTTTTTAGGCATCTGGAGCAGCAACACGGATTCGATTCTATCCCGAAGCTGAAGGACTATTGGGTGAAGGATTTTGATAATCTTCTCCTTGATGCCTTGAATGAGATCAGCAACATCTCCCGCTACAGCACCTTTACCGAGTTGCCTAATGATGTAAATAACCCCAATCGCCGCCAGGAATGCGAGACACTCAAGGGCGCTCACGATTATACCCTCAATATTGATTTTTTTGAGGAGTCATCATTCAAGCAGCAGTGCCTGAGCGGCACCATCAGTATATTGACTATGACAGTGATGCCAATGCCCTATTCGTGGAACTACACCATTACCGCCAACCTATATGGCCAGAATGGCAGACTGATCCGTTCCTACCAACGCAAGGCCACCCTCAACAACTGGGTTGAAGCCCTATTGATTTTCGCCTACCCGTTCCACCCCCTTGAAGGAAAACGAGAGCAGATCTACGCTGAGTCACTACATGACATTTTTCGGCAGATTGAGACGGAAAAGGTGCTGAAGAAATGGGGTGATTGAGCACAGGCGCAGCGGCGGAAGAATTATTTCCCGGTTATCTGTAGTTGGCGTCCGACATCGGGCAAACATTCACTTTCAATTGTGAACCATGTTATTATTTGCTTGCCGGGCGAAATAATAATCAGGGAAATGAATGACTGAGGATTTGAGACTCAACCTTCACCAGACGTTACATATCAGGCCCTTGAGATAAAGACCCTCCGGGAAGTTGATCCCGCAGGGATGATCCTGGGCCTGAGACAGCCAGCGGATGATTCGAACATCCCTGCGTGCGTCAAGTGCTGCATCAGATACAATTTTTTGAAAAAGCTCGCGGGTGACCACCCCTGAACAGCAAAACGTACAAAGACACCCTCCGGGTCGCAAAAGTTTTATGGCCAGCAGGTTAATGTCTTTGTATCCTCGGCCTGCCTGTTTTAAGTGGCTCATGGAATCGGCGAACTTGGGCGGGTCAAGTATCACCATGTCAAACTGGGTGCGGGAATCCCTGTATCGCCGCAGCTGGTGAAAAACATCCCCTGTAATATTTACGACCCTGTCCGGGTCAATATTATTTAGAGTAATATTTTGCCCTGCAAGTTTCAAGGCCTCCGGAGATGAATCCACATTGGTTACATGGCTTGCCCCTGCCTTCATGGCCGCGACAGCAAAGCCTGCCGTGTATGCAAAACAGTTCAAGACTTGAGCATCCTTTACATATTCTGTAATAATTGCCCTGTTTTCCCTCTGATCCAGGTAGAAGCCTGTCTTGTGTCCATGTTTAACATCCACCAGAAACCGGCAGTGTCCCTCTCTGATCTCAATAAGATCAGGGGGCGTTTGTCCTGAAAGCACCCCGGAGGTTTTTGGAAGGCCTTCTTTTAAGCGGATATCGGCATCAGAACGCTCGTAAATGCCGGCATTAGGGATAAGCTCGCCCAGTTGTTTGCAAATGGCGGCCTTCCAGAATTCTCCCCCTGTTGTCAGAAACTGGCACACCAGGAATTGACCGTAGATGTCCGCTATGACGCCGGGAAGACCGTCTGATTCTGCATTGACCAGCCTGCATGATGCCTGGTCTGATTCTTTGAGGATAGAAATACGCATCTCAATGGCCTTTTGAAGCCTTGAGTGAAAAAAGTCTTCCAATATATCCTCCTGCTGATCAAATGTCCAGACCCTAACCAGTATCTGTGAGTGGGGTGAATAGGCCCCCCTCGCAAGCCAAGTTCCATCAGAGGATACAACATTCACTGAGCCACCTGATGCCGGATCTCCTTCGACCTTTGCCACAGCCCCTGAAAATACCCATGGGTGTCTGCGCAAAAGGGATCGTTCTCTATCAGGTTTTAAAAAAACTACAGGCATCATTTGGGCGATTGGTGATAGGTAAGAAAGCAGGCGATGACAGCTTGCTTTTGCGGATAAAAAACTATATGAAAACCACGGCCTTCTGTAAAATTGAAATGGTAGAATCTAAGGCTATTATAAGACATGAATATGGACTCCATTGAAAGAAACGATAATAGACCTCAAAAGATAATGTTGTTTCTTGAATCTTTCAGAAGCTCATTGATCCGTACCGGCATAGTTATTTTTGTCTTTTCATCTTTGGGCTATTTTTTTGCCGATCATATCCTGAAATATCTCTATGAGATTGCCCACATCCATCTGGCCTCATACACAATACCTGAGACCTTTATTACCCTGATTACCATTTCCATGGCCTTTGGTCTCTTTATCAGCATGCCGTACATATTCCACAGTATTTTATCGGCCCTGCCACCCCTGTTTGAATCCATTTCAAAGAAAACCACCATGCTGTTTTGGGCGGCCTCTGTCCTGCTGTTCTATTCAGGCGCCAGCTTTTGTGTCATGTTTACGCTGCGTTATGGAGTTAATTTTCTCCTGGGGTTTCAGACTTCTGACATACAGGCTATCATATCAGTAAAGAAATATATATCTTTCTGTCTCTTTTTTATATTCGGATTCGGCATCATATTTTTGCTGCCCCTCGCCATGATGCTCCTGGGCCGGATCGGGCTCTTACGTGTCCAGACCCTGACCCGTTATCGGAGGTATGCAATTCTGGTCATTTCAATCACATCCGCCATATTGACCCCCACCCCGGATGTCTTCAACATGGCCTTGATGGGAATGCCGCTGTATCTCCTTTATGAATTAGGCCTGGTCGGTATGAAAATATGGAAGAAGCAGCCCTAAAGTCCCCACATCTCTGAAAGCTTTTGATCGGAAATCTCCCATATTCTCAGGTGAATTTGACGCATTGATAAAGGATCAGACAATAGTTCCCTCTTTTCTTTGATGCTCAGGCTTAAGGGGCCATTTAACAATGCCTTTTCCATAATTCTGTCACGCCGTTCTCGGATTTCCGGTAAGACCTTCCTATCCTCTGGCAGAAAAGAGCTGTGCAGGGCGTTTATAAGAGGGTCAACAACAGCCATCACAAACCCCTCTTGTGAAGGGAGGGATGATCGCGATGAAGTTTCACTTGACGTCTCCAAGTGTTTTTTCAACAACCTTAACACCGCCGGTGTCTCTATCTCCTCCGGGATCAAAAACAGGCCCATTTTCCGAAAAAAGCGGCCAACACTGCCGCGGCTGGTCAGCACTGACAGTGGACCGGCCAAGATAAGAGAAATAATAATGGGCATATTCCACCAAAAAAAGGCCTTATTATAGAAGAAGAGGGATCCTCCCCAGAAAAGCCCGAGTCCTAGCCCAAGTCCATGAAAGCGGATGGCATCCGTCCATCCTGTTTCATGATCTGAACGCTTTTGAGGGTTCCATTCGACCGTACGGCCAAAAAGAGAAAAAATAACAAATTTTGTATGGAACAGCATGCGCACAGGGGCAAAAAGGACGGCGAACAGGATTTCAAGCACCATGCTGAAAAGGAGCCTGAATGCACCGCCAAACGATTTTCCGTGTCCCTTCTTTATAAGGACCAGAAGCAGGCTCAAAAGCTTTGGAGTGAACAGGATTATGGCAGTTGCAGAGAGCAGAGCATATGCCCACTGCGTATACCACGTCGGCCACTGCGGAAACAGGGCGTAACCCTCGGGAAAGTAGACCGGGGTGCGGAAGACTTCGGTAATGGCCTCGACAGTACTGAGGCACAGAAAGGATACCCATAGGGGGGATGCCACATAAGACAGAACCCCCTGGAGGAATAAGGCTCGATGGGCCAAAAAAAGGCCTCGTGTAAAAAGCAGCCTGATGTGCTGGATGTTGCCCGAACACCATCGTTGTT
>DIKH01000171.1:4382-14502 GCA_002424495.1 Desulfobacteraceae bacterium UBA5623 | reverse complement strand
ATGTATCCGCCCCTTGGCGGTTTACCCGGAAGCTCCGGAAGTCCGCAGTGTTCCATAAAGGGCTCAACACGTATTATGGCATTGTGACCCCAGAAGTGGGAGTCGCCCAGTTGCATAAAATGGAGGCCGGCATTGAACATCGGTCCATATAGCCTGCTTGAAAACTGCTGAAGGCGGGCGACCAAGGTCTCACGATTGACAGGATGGGGGACGGTCTGAAGTATTCCTGTTTTGGGATGTTGGGACATCAGGCAGACCATGCGAACAACGGTCTCGCCGCTGATAAGACTATCAGCGTCCATTACAATCATGTATTTATAGCTCAGTCCCCAGCGTCTGCAGAAATCGGAGATATTTCCGCTTTTGCGTTTGAGATTTACCCGGCGGTGCCGGTAAAACAGATGATTATGCGCGCTTAGTGTTCGACAAGTATCCGCCCAGGCTATTTCTTCCTCGACCCATCTGTCAGGGTCGCTGGAATCACTTAAGACAAAAAAATCAAAGTGCTTAATCTGGCCCGTCTCTTCAAGGGACTGATAGGTGGCGGCAAGACCTGCGAACACCCTGTCCACATCTTCATTACAGATAGGCATCAGTATAGCTGTTCGGCCTTCCGTTCCATCAAGACTGACTTTTAAAGGCCCCGCCCTGGTGATATTAAAACGATCAAAGGTCCGCACGAGGTTGAATAACCCTGCCATCGCCTCCCAGAATCCTATGGAGATCCAGGCGAAAAGGGTTGCAAAAACAGCGACTATTGCCGATTCAAGGATTGTATTGCCGCGGCCTGGCAGGATATCGGCAATATAATAACCGCCGACATAGGTACTGGAAAGTAATATGACCACCAGGATAAAACGCCGAAGTTTTGCATGCCTCTCCCAGTTTTTTAGGGGGTTTTTCTCCTCGGCTGGTATATCAGATGGTAGTTTGGAGATGTTTGACATGACAGCAGTACCGACCTAGCGCTTTCTGGGGGACATGAAGCCTCTGTTCAGGGCAGGCATTGCCATGATCCTCCCCTGATCTGAAATATCGGGCCAAAGCCAGCGGCTCATTATACGTTCCGGAGTTGGGGTCCCAAGGTCTGAAGAGTACCCGCGCTCCTGCAACAGACTGCGGATTGCCTGCATGGAGCCTGCAATCGGGCCGGTTTGTGTTGAGGCCTTTTTGTCCTTTGCCCGTTTTAACGCCTCCAAGGCCAGTTCAAGTGTCTCCACGGCAGGGATATCCAGCATATGGAGGTAGAGCAATACCCGGCGTTGGGCCATTTTCCAGTCCTGTTCTCTCACCGGTTCAAGGCATCCTCTGACTTGGGTATGCATTTGAGGCAGCCCTCCGCTGCTAGATGAACGCACTTTTACGCTTTTCAAGGCAGGTATGCGTAGCTCCAGGTTTCGGTTAATTTGCTTTCATTAAGCTTCAGGAAGGCGCGCAACTCCAAAGCGGGTTTTCTGTCAGGAGGCAGCAACAGGTCAACGGGGCTTGATTCTTCAATGGAGATCTGAAAGACAAGCCTCCAGCCTTTTGTCACCCTGTTCTTGTAAAGTTGCTGCTCAACCAGAATTGCTTTAGGGTCCACAGTTATCACTGCGGTTAAAGGGGAATCAGGTGGAAGTGATTGCAGTCTTTCACCCACAAAATCAATGACAAATTTTGTTATATTTTTTTTGGGCCTTGCGGTGCGGGTAGCGATGACTCGACCCAGAGGGGGCCTGGTGCGGCCTGACAAATGCCAGTTTAATTCATAGGCGAAGGTGAACGATTGCTTTGATTCGGACAGATTGGAAGGGACCCAGAAAGCAACAATATTGTCGTTAATCTCACTTGCGACAAGCGGGATCTGAATCAGCTCCAAGTGGCCTTCTCCCCAGTTTCCAACCGGAGCCACCCACACACTTGGCCTGGACTCGTAGTGTGACTCCAGATCCTGATAGTGAGCAAAGTGGCGGTCACGCTGAATCAGGCCGAACCCGACCGGGTTTGTATCCTGAAAAGAGGTAACAAACAGTGAGCGAGGATTCTTCAATGGACGCCATATCCATTCCCCAGAGCCGGTGGCAAACATAAGACCGTCTGAGTCATGAACTTCCGGACGAAAATCATCTACCGGAGGTTGGTTGGTGTTTTCACCATAGAAAAACATGCTTGTCAGAGGGGCTATGCCCAGTTTATCTACAGACCTGCGCATAAATATCCTGCTTGTAACCCTCATTAATGTTTCTTTCCATGGATAGATGATGTATTTATAAGCCCCGGTCAAACTGGGACTGTCAAGCAGCGCGTAGACAGTTATATGCCTTGCGCCGGCAGAGGGTTTTACCAGCCAGAATTCCTTGAAATATGGGAATTCTTCTCCCCTTGAAAGGGCGGTATCAATGGCAAGGCCCCTTGCAGAGATGCCATAATTCATCTTTTGGCCAACTGCCCTTAGATAGCTCGCGCCCAGGAACACCACCACCTCGTCATGGTAATCCAGCTTGTTAATGGGGTAGTGCAGGCGGAAACCGGCAAAACCCAAATCAGCCGGCACCTTGGCCTTTAAGTTGGTTCCCCCATAATCAAACAGATCTGGCGAAAATTGGATTTCATTGACACCTGAGGAATCAATTACATGGATTTTAACCCTCTTTTTGTAATAGAGCCCTGGGTGAAAGAATTGAGCAGTGAAAAGCAACTTATCCTTTCTCCACAAGGCATGATCCGGATTGAACCTGATATCGCGCCAGTTATCATATGAAATATTCAACAAAAAGTCGGGAACTTTTCCGTCGTTTTCGTCATATGATTTTTTTGAAAGTTCGTTCGCCTTGTTTATGACACTTTGGAACCCGAATAATTGCTTGGCCTCCAGAGTGGGATGTAGCATATTTCCAAAAGGGAACAGGCAGAACAAGAGGCAAAGGAAAAATGTCACAAAGATACGCCTTAAAAAACGAAAACTGCCTTTAGCCCTTGCATTATGGATTCCGATGGGAAAAGACATCTAATGTTTCCTTAAAAAATTTAATAGGTTATTATATGCTCTCTAATTTCATCCTAATTCTTAAAGACTTTTTTTGTCAACCTTTTTGCCGGAAGTTGAGGAGGAGAGTCAATGTGGTTTATTCTATTGAACCCTGGATAATGGGCCCAAGGCAGGTAGCATTTTTGTCAGATTGAGTGAAATACAGGGGATTACAAAAAAATCGCTGAGATCAGGTCAGAGGCCTTCTCCTGATTCAATGCCTTCTGATTTGATTTCCTCCTTGTCAACACTGATCACCTTCAAGATTTTTTTCCCGTTTACCTCTTGGAAATGGCCTGTTACCTCCACACCCTGGCCAAGGCGCGTGAATAACTCTTCCGCCACATCATTTCTCTCTATAAAATACTCCTCCTCATCAAATGTCGCGATATTAATGGAGATAACAATTCCCCTTTCATCCCAGTCCGCAGGGATAACAACACCTCGAATTGTAATTAAATTAGAGCGTTTTCTTTTCTTCCCCAAATCTGATAACCTCGTAAAGGTCTCATCCTCGCCTTTGACTCGGCGGAAGGATGTTTTTCCTTCACCGCCATTTGAAGTGGACTAAAATGGTTTTCCCTGGGTCTGAATTTACCCGTCCTCTTCCAGTGTCCATTCAGGAATGTACATAAATTATCAATAGCAATAATTATACCAAAAAGATAATTACTTAATATTATTGGTTGTTTCTTGGTCGATTTGACTATGCAGGAACTTTCAGTTCTTGGATTATTTCATAAAATAAACTCAGAACATATGAAAAAAAGAAAGGGATAGTCTCTAATAGCTTGAAGTGAAAGGGGAAATATGAACAAGAAATCTTGGTTCCTGTATGTCAAAAATCAGAACTAACAGTTCCCGTAGACAGGGCAAAAGAATGTATGTTGAGCCTGTCTCAATTATTTTATCGCAATATCTATTTTAACTTAAAGTCTTTTTTATTGATATTATGCTTAATCATCAGCTTGTTCAATTGACGTGTTGTTATACCTGCCGCGCCTGCAGATTCCTGGATTTTCCCGTTGTAACTGGCGAGCAGTTCTCTGATGTACTGGTTTTCAGCCACATCTACGGCCTTGCGTCTGACCTCTGCCAGGGTAAGGGAAGAACCGGCAGTCAGGCTTGTTTCGGGAGGCTCTGACATCACAACCTCTTCTGGAAAATCCTTTTTTTCCAGCATTGGGGCACTTCCCAGAATATATGCCCTCTCCATGATGTTTTCAAGCTCTCTGATGTTTCCCGGCCAAGGATATCTTTTAAAAGACTTGACAACATCAGGATGCATACCATGAATATTTTTTTGGCCGGTCCTTTCCAGCTTTTTGAGAAACAGATCAATGAAATGGGGAATGTCATTGACCCTTGCTCGCAGAGGTGGCACTTCAATAGAAAAGACGTTTAAACGATAAAAAAGGTCTTTTCTGAATTTTCCGTTTTCACAGGCCTCTTTCATCTCAAGGTTTGTCGCAGAAATAACCCTAACATCCACTTCAATGGTCTCTTCCCCTCCGACTCGTTGAAAGATTCCCTCTTGCAAGACCTGCAGGAGTTTGATCTGGGCAGAGGGTGTAAGGGTGCCAACCTCATCCAAAAATATCGTTCCACCATTGGCGATTTCAAATTTTCCAAGCTTTCGGTTGATTGCCCCTGTAAAGGCGCCTTTCTCGTGGCCGAAGAGTTCGCTTTCCAGAAGTGTATCAGGAATTGAGCCACAGTGAACCTGAATAAACTGATCGTTTTTTCTGTTGCTGTGATGATGAATCAGTTTGGCCAGTATACCCTTTCCTGTTCCTGTTTCACCGGTGATGAGGACAGTGGTCCTTGTTGGGGCGACCAGGCGAATCTTTTCAAAGATCTCCTTCATTGAAGAGTGCTCTGTCTGGATAATTTCCAAGGAATCTGACGCCCAGAATTTATCCCGCAAATAATCGAGTTCGGTCTGCATGCTGGCATATTCACGGATGCTGTCAATAACATGCATTACCTCCTCATTAATTATTGGATAAGTAATGTATTCACTTGCCCCTGCCCTCAGGGCCTTTACCGCATCTCTGATCATCTCCTTTGGAGACATGATGATGACTTCGCTATTAGGAGAAATAGCCCAAATATTTTGCAAGACCTCTTTATAGTTGAGGGCAGCGCCCTCCTCCCTCAGAAGACCAATATCAATAAAAATGAATTCCGGATGCCTTTTTGCGACCACTTTCATTGCAGCTTGTCTGTGGGATACTGTCTCAACAGTGTATTCGGGCTGAAGAGTTGATTCTATAGAATGAATTGCTTCTTTTGTCTCAGATGCTACGAGTACTATCGGCATGATTTTCCAGCTTAAAACCTGTCCAACATTGTTAAGATATAAGAACGGAAAAAATTACATTCCAAGAAGCCAGTTTCAAAATGTTCACTTTAGCCATTCTTGGCCCGTCATACGGCAATGGGGGCAGTCTAATACCTTTATCAGGAATTTTCAATTCCCATTTTTAAAGAATCGGAACAAATAATTCTTATTGGGTATTTCTTTTCTATTTCAATAAGTTAACTCCAGATCTAAATCCTTTGTTTAAGTAAATATACCTGGTACATTTATGCTAATCGGAACATAGAATTCAGATGATAACCGCCTCCAAACTAATTAGAACCCATATTTCAATGAGTTAGCTATTTGGTCCAATATTTGCTTTCAATAAAAAAAATCGCTAACAATGATTAGTGAGGGAAAAAGGAGATGTTTTTCCTTTATGCCGTGGAGAAAAGAGAGCTTTTTTATGTGAAGATAATTATTAGTAATTATTTGTAAGCACGAACAATTTCAAGAAAGGGGGGATCACTGAAAGGGGATAATTGAAAGAGGGCAAGAGTTTTTTGTGGAAAGAACTTGATTTAGTAATGAGTAATGTTTAATGTAAGCCAAAATTGTTTTTGGTTTTTGGCATTAACAAAAAATTTATGAGGAGGGGAGTTATGCGCAAGAGTTTAAGATTGGTAGCAATTGTTTCAGTAATGATGTGGTTGGGTATGGGCCTTGTAGGTTGTGCAACCTCATCACAGGTTAAGGATCTTCAAACAAAGACAGATCAGGCACTCAGCAAAGCAGATAAGGCCCTGATGGAGGCCGAAGAGGCAAAGGCTGCTGCTGCAAAAGCAAGCGATGTAGCGGATGAGGCTGCTGCAAAGGCTGACAAGGCAGCTGCGCAGGCAGAGGAATGCTCTGTAAAGTGCGAAAAGATGTTCAACAAAAAGATGATGAAGTAATAGCCTCCTGGTACGTATAAGGCCAGAAAATCCCCTTTTAGACGCGAAGGGGGAGGCATTGCTGGTTTGCATATGGGATTCTGCTTAGTCAATGGTACTGGGCGGTTGTCATATACAGAAGTGAACAATTTTTCTGCGCCCCTTTGGGGCGCAGAAAACGCGTCTTTTTTTAAATTGCGGGCTAATGGCCAGGAAGAAATCCTTTAGCATCTTTGCTAATTTTTACATCAGTGCCCTTACGACCCCTTTTCAAATTAATATCAACATTTCCCCATTCCATTTCCGACCGATTCCCATCCACAAAATTAAACGTTTTGAGGTGCTTCAAATTTTCTTTGAATTTTTATCCCACACGTCTTAACATGCCCAACGGCTTTAGACACTTGCTAACTAGAACATATTAATATTACGCTAAAAAAGGAGCTTAACAAGAGGAAAGATCTATGGAGGCCCTAGTAAACACTTCTATAAATTACAAATCAAATAAGGGGATTAAATTAAAAGGTACTCGCTTGTCCGTTGCTGGAACGGCAATCTCTTTTGTCCTATTCTTTCTGATTATCTGCGGCCAGGGTTTCATTTACACCCCTAAGGCTGTCGCTGAGGCCCCATTCCAATTTCAAAATGTAGTTGATCAGGCAAGAGATATGTCCATATCAGCCTTTAAAAGTCCAAAGGGAGAGGTGCCTGATTCACTTCTGAAGATTACTTATGATGAATGGCGGGACATCCGTTTTATGCCGCCAAAGGCCTTGTGGCGGAAGGAAAGCCTTCCTTTTACTGTTCAGTTCTTCCACCCAGGACTCTACTTTGATCGTACAGTGGGCATTAACATTGTTGATCCAGAGGGCATTGTCAGCCCTGTACCCTTTTCAAAGGACCTCTTTGACTATAAGAGCAAGAGGGTGAAGGACCTTGTGCCAAAAAACCTGGGTTTTGCCGGATTCCGTATCCATTATCCCATTAACACCATGGATTACCAGGATGAGGTATGTGTATTCCTGGGGGCGAGCTATTTCAGGGCGGTCGGCCAGCATATGAATTACGGTCTGTCTGCCAGGGGACTTGCCATTGACACATATCTGCCGTCCGGCGAAGAGTTTCCCTATTTCAGGAAATTCTGGATTGTCTTGCCCACTGCTAATTCCAGGGAGATCACCTTCTACGCCCTTATGGACAGCCCCAGTCTTGCAGGCGCATATCAATTCGTGGTCTACCCGGGAAAAGAGACAGTTATGGATGTCAAGAGCACTATATTTTTGAGGAAAAAGGTTCAGCAGCTCGGAGTTGCGCCCATGACGAGCATGTTCTTCTACGGTGAGAATTCCTCCATAAGGCCCATTGACGACTTTAGGCCAGAGATCCACGATTCCGACGGAATTATGCTGGCCACTGGTTCCGGGGAATGGATCTGGCGTCCCCTGATCAATCCCAGGACACTCCTGGTCACATCCTTTAAAACGACCAACCCCAAAGGTTTTGGGCTCTGCCAGAGAGATCAGGACTATGAAAAATATCTGGACATGGAGAGCCACTATGAAAACCGTCCCAGCCTATGGGTCAGCCCCACAAGCGATTGGGGGGAGGGCAGGCTTGAGCTTATCCAGATCCACACTGAGGAAGAAATCCACGACAATATTGTTACCTTCTGGGTCCCGTCAAATCTTCCTGAACCAGGGGAGCCGGTCGTTTTTAATTATCGTATGAGCTGGCACTATTTTTCTGATGGGGTTCGACCGCCCGCTGGGCTTGCATTGGCCACAATGACTGCGGCGGGAAAGAGCACGGGATCAAAAAAAATTGTTGTGGATTTCGGTGGCAAAATGCTTGAGTCCTTGCCCTCAGACAAAACTATAGATGCCGTTGTGGACGTCGGTGCAGGTGCAAAACTGATAGAAAAACAGATCTCCAAAAACAGGGTCAACGGCCGCTGGCGTCTGGTATTTGAGATCGCCCTTGAAGATCAAACAGGTAAAGATAAGGCCATAAAAGATCCAGTGGAACTGCGCGCCTTTCTGAAATTGGATCAAGACATCCTAACAGAAACATGGAGTTATGTTTACGAACCTTAGGAGGTTTTCCGAGAAATCTTATTAATCCGGCCTGAGGCCTAGTTGAAATGGGGAAGGAAAATCGTTTTGCTACCCGCGGCAACCTGCTCGTTGATGCGTTTTTGTACATGGCCGGGGTCATTGCCGCAGCCGGTACATGCTTTGCCATATGCCAAGGCCGCCCTTGTGCTGTGTTTGTGGGCATTCTTGGCCTGATTGCAGGTCTTTTTTTTAAGTATCTCTATACCAGGGATCTCCTCACTGCCGGTGAGGCCGTTCAGGACATCCTGATCCCTGCAATCTTTGCCGCGTCGTTTCGTGGAGAAACGCTGCTCTGGCTAATCCCATCTTCATGGGAACATCTCCTCACTCTGACAGGGCTTGGATCAGCCCTCTTTTGCCTCATCTATATCTCTGCCCTCCTTTACTGTCTAGCCGCTAGAGGTAGACATATAGGGCCAGCAGCAGGGCTTGTCATCCTCTTAATCCCTTATCTCTTTAACGGGCTGCTCCTTTTGGGCTCCACAGATCTGATAGAAAAAATCGGTGGTGCAGTGACCTCAGGCCTGGTTATGGCTCCGCAGGTCCTTCGTATCATCGGAAGAATTGCGGTCATTGGGTTCTTTAACGAGATTGTCCTTGCCTGTATTGGCCTTCTTGTCACCAAAAGGTGGATAAAGGATTTAAGGATTCATGCACTGCTCATCTTAAGTGCAGCGGGATCCTCCCTTACTCCAGAGGTTGCAGACATTGGGTCAGGTGTTTTTGTGGCCAGTCTGCCTTTGATTTTAGCTCTTCCTTTCACACTGTTCGCGGTCATGCTCTCCCAGGCAGGTCTATGGGCTCAGACGTTTCTTCTCACCGGTATGTTCATGGATGCCATTCACGGCAAAAAACCCACATGGTACTGGAACTCCGGGCACTATCGCACGGGACTTGAAAAAGGGGCAGTATACGGCCTTGTTTTTATGGGTATCATTTACGGTGGTTCCATTATACTGGGAGTAAGGGCAATACTGTCCTCCATCATAGCCCACCCCTATTTGGTCTCTGCACTGGCTGGCGCAGTGGTTTTTCCCCTTGTTAAGACCATAATAGAGACCTTTGACGGCAGCGAGAAATTTTTTAACAGGGCAGGTCTCAGCTACCTGGATTGGGTTAACTATATAAGGGGAATGGTTATCGGCGTTTTTGTGGGCCATGGACTGTCCGCTGGTTTGCCTGGGGCAGATGGTCTGGATCGGTTCCTGTTGGGTCTTTGTGCAGGGGCGAGCGCCTATGCTGGAGTAGATATCCTGACCGATGCCCTCGATATTACGCTGAACAAGAGGCAGAGGTTCCAGCCCTGGCGGGTCTACTGCCTTGCAGCCTGCCTGGGCGGGGCAGTGGGTGGCAGTGTTGCATGGTATCTTGATGGGCCGCAGCTCATGGCAGTTACTGATAAATTGATCAAGTATGCCAGCCTTAACTTTTCCGCCTCCGGCATTGTTGTTGAAAGATATGTCATCTACCCCCTTTGCAGCAAGTGGGGAGCAATGGATCTGGGCCAGACCATAGGCGGTGTGAGACTTTTATACAACGAGGCCTTGTCCGGGGTGATCAACTGGTCGATAGCTGCACCCCTATTCAGTATCAACTTCACCGTCCTTACCGCCCTTGTCAGACGCACCAGTGGGCCTGTCAGGGAACTTTTTACCGGCAAGGGCCTGGTTGCCCTGGTGGAACATACCGTCCGCGTTCTTAGATGGGGCCTGTGGATGGCGCCCGTAATCTATTCATTCCTCAGAATGTCGCAGGATCCAAC
>DIKH01000171.1:0-4306 GCA_002424495.1 Desulfobacteraceae bacterium UBA5623 | reverse complement strand
TTTTTGGGCATCCTGGTCCATGACTGGTTAAGGGTCCTGATATTTATTGACCATATGGGCCTGCGGGTCGCCACCCTGGTAAACCTATCCTTTGTGGGGGCTGACCAGTTGGATGAAAAGGCGGCGAGGGCCATAGGTTATTCCGCTCGCACCAGGTGCATCCCTGAGGGATTTAGGCGCTTTTTTACCTGGGCGCCGCTGCTCATCCCCTTCTATCTTCCCCGGGGGCCGGAGTGGGATTATGTCTGGACCCGCTCTGCAGTCCTTCATAAGGAACTTTTGCCTGGCTTGTGGCCACCGTTTTACTATCTGGCCGGATGTTTTCTGATTACTACGTTGGGCTTTGGCGCTGTCTCTGCTGTCCGGAGACTGCGAGGGCTCGGAAAAGGGAAACCTCTTGACATGGCCTGGGCCGGTCCGGGAAAGCCATTTTATGGGGAAAAGACCCATGTCCTCACCAACGGTGTCTACACCGTGGAGGTTATGGATAACGGCATGGGCCATAGTCGTGTATATAGTGCCATCAGAAAGGGCTTTGAGATTGATATCACCCGACGGTCTGATGATCCGTTACAGATGCGGGGTAAATTTTTTTACCTGATAGACAGGGACAGGCCAGTGGGAAGCCCGGAAGGGTTCTGGTCCATAGGTTATTGCCCTGTGCGGCGTGAGGGCGGTGCCTACAGTTGCACGCGGATCGACCCTCTGTCTCTCACAATGACCAGCACCTATGGCGGCATCAGGGCGGAGGCACACCTGACCCTTGATCCGTATGATCCGGTAGAGCACTGGCGTCTGAAGCTTTTCAACCTGGAAAATTCTTCAAGGCGCATTGAACTGATAAGCTATCAGGAATTCGGTATGAACAACACTGACTCTTACAGGCGCCACCCATTTTTCAGCCATCTGCACGCAGGCACCAGATTCGTAAGGCCCATGGCTGCGCTGCTTGCAGTAAACAGGCTTTTGAAGGATTTTCAAAAGGATGTTTCCAAGAGGCGGATGACTGGAGAGACAGCCTTTCATGCAGTAAAAGAAGTCGTCTCTGAAGGTATTACCCTGCTCGGATATGAGGACTCCAGGACCAGATTCATAGGCATGGATACCCTTAAGAATCCTTCAGCTATCGAAGGAAACATGCGTAACCCCGGGGATGAAGGGCTCCTGTATACCTTCGATCCCATAGCAAGCCTCAGGATTCGGGTAGACCTTGCGCCACTTGGCTCAGCAGAGGTTAACTTTGTGGATGGCTATGGGCCAAACGAGCAGGAGGCTCTCGGCCTCTTGGCCCGTCACACAGGGGTCAGGCCGAGAGAAGATTTTAAGAGCTTGAAAGCATTTTCCAAGACCAGGGCACTAAATGAATCAGTCATCAAAAGAGAAGAAAAAGACAAGCTCAAGACAGTGCCTGATTTTTATTCCTTCTCTGACCAACGTGGCGAACTTATTGTCGGGTGGAACACGCCCAGGCCCTGGGCCCATGTGATGGCCAATTCTCTGGGCTATGGGGCACTTGTTTCAAACCATGGATCAGCATATTCTTTCATGGGAAACTCACAGCAAAACGGGATCACACCCTTTGACTTTGATTCTGTCCCGACTCAGTCGCCAGGCCAGGTCCTATATATCATGGATCTTGACACGGGCAAGACAGACTCCCCAGCCTTCATTCCGTTCATGAAAAAAGAGGCGATTTCAGATGTGACCTGGGGCAGGGGTTATGCTGTGTTCAGGAAAAAGAGCAATGTGGCATTGATGGAACTGACCCAGTTCGTGCTTCCTGACGAGCCCGCTGAAGTGAGAATTTTAAGAATCAGAAACAGAGGTAACGACGACCTGCGCCTGCGCGTGGTCTCATTCATCCAGATCATGCTGGGCGAGATGCCTATAGACACCAGGGAAAAGATACATGCTGATAATGACCCGGACTTGGGGGCCATTTTTTTTTCCAACCCGGAAAACGATTTTTACAGGGGATGGGCCTTTGCAGCTACAAGCCTTTCTGTTGATGCTGTTGAGACGGTACGCAGCAGATTCCTGGGCGGCCCGGACAGGGATTTGACCAATCCTTTCATGTTGGAAAATGGTGTGGCCGATGGATCGCAGCCTGACGACGGTTTCAGGATTGCCGGCTTTGTTGGCACCCTGAGCGTCCCAGCCCGGGCAGAGGCCTCTGTGAGCATTATCCTTGGCCAGAGCAAAGAAAAGGCACAGGCAACTGCGATCATCAAGAATTACAAGGACATTGCCCGGGCAGAGGAGGCATTTTCTCGGACAAGGAAGTACTGGAAGAAATACCTGCCTGTATTGAAGGTAAAGACCAATGACGCCAGCTTTGACATGATGGTCAACACTTGGCTTCCCTATCAGGCGCTGGTCTCCAGGCTGTGGGGAAAGCTCGGGCCCAATCAGCGAAGCGGTGCTTACGGTTACAGGGACCAGCTACAGGACATACTGCCATTTCTATACTTTTATCCTGAGCTTGCCAGAGCTCAGATCCTTGTTCACGCTGCCCAGCAGTTCCGGGAAGGGGATGTGCTGCAATGGTGGCACCAAAGCTGGGAGGGAAAAACAGGGATAGGGTTCAGGGGATGTGCATCAGACCCCCATCTCTGGCTCCCCTATATGGTATCGCACTACGTGAAGGCAACAGGGGATCTGACTGTTTTAGATGAAAAGATTCCCTTTCTGGAGGGAAAGACCATCAGAAAAGGCTCGGAAGGCCTGTTGTTCGCACCCAGACAGTCAAAAGATGTGGCAAGTCTGTATGTCCATTGCCTCAAGGCCATTGATTTGACGCTTAAAAGGGTGGGCGGCCACGGCTTACCCCTTCTTGGCGCCGGAGACTGGAACGACGGCCTGGACATCGCCGGTTTTAAGGGCAAGGCAGAGAGTGTCTGGCTGGGGTTTTTCCTCTATGATGTGCTGATGCGCTTCAGCAGCATTGTGTCCCTGAAGGAAGGTGATGAAAGAAAAGGATATTATCAGCTAAAAGCCTCGGCCCTCAAGTCGGCCCTGGACTCCATGTGGCGCAAAGACAGGTATGTTCGCGCGATCACAGACGAAGGAATTGAGCTCGTCAGGGCAAATGTGCTTATGGCAACTTGGCCGATTATCTCCGGCGCAGCAGACTTTGATACAGGCTGCAAGGCCATGGAGACGGCCTTAAATGAACTCGAAAGGCATAATCTGGTGCAACTCTTCAGCCCTCCCTACACAGAAAACGATGAGATATACCCAGGAAGGCTGGCCGACTACCCGCCTGGCGTCAGGGAAAACGCTGGACAGTATTCTCACGGTGCATCCTGGCTGGTGGATGCACTGCTCATCCTTTCGGATATGGCCCGGAAAAAGGGCCTGACGGAAAAGTCTGCCATGTTCAGATCACGGGCAGTAGAATTGTGGATAAAAATTTCTCCTCTTTCACACCTTTCAGGTGAAGAAATGGCCGTTTATGGTCTTTCCCCCCACCAGCAGGCTGCCGACATCTCATACGGCCCCGGATATGAGGGCAGGGGTGGTTGGAGCTGGTACACAGGGGCCGCTGGCCGTATGCTTTATACGGCCTATGGCCTGTTCGGCCTCAGGATGGAGGGGGGAAGTCTTATTCAACCCCAGGACCTTTATGAATCTCACGGACCACTAACGATCAAAGGGATTGAGCATCAAACGGATAGGATTATACCATTGGCTCCGGGTGCTTAGGGGCTTCGGTAAGCCGCCTTGAGCCGAATATGCGGTAGCCTATATCCAATTTCAAAAAAAGATAAGAAATAAATAACAGTAACACAAGACTTCCGCCTACCAGCAACAGATTATATTCCAATTTGACAAAAATATGTCCCCCTCCAACAGTTGGTATCACTGTTGGGCACTTAGGTAATCCATATGTATCTGCAAGCTGTGCAATTCGGTAGATATGGATGATGGGGACATTTGCCTTGGCAAACCTGGTGGTGACGCTGTCAAATTTCATGGCTGACTTGGATGGTTTTTTATTGAACCCCGGACTGTATAGTATCTTTCCAATCTTGGGACCGACAGAGGCCCTGCCCCCTCCGATGTTTATGTACGCTGCTATCCTTTTGCCTTGGGCAAGTTCGTGAAACAGTCCCATCCGTTTTTCAATGCTTTCTTCTACGCCATTTACCTCCAAGTATGGCAGGTTATTCCTCTTTATAGCTACAAACAAGGCCTCGCGGGCCTTTTTGGAAAGGCCCATTCCATTGTCTTTCTCTCCTCCCAGGGATGCTGCTGCCGAGCGGCAGGAGATTATACCTGCCTTATGTAGAATTCTTTCCATGTC
>DIKH01000231.1 GCA_002424495.1 Desulfobacteraceae bacterium UBA5623 | reverse complement strand
CTTATACTGACGACAATTAAAAGCAAGTTCTTATCAATCAATTGACGACAATTAAAAGCAAGTTCTTATCAATTGCTTATACTGACGACAATTAAAAGCAAGTTCTTATCAATCAATTCAATTCAATTCATTACGGAAGGTTCCCGAAGCCAATTGACCTTGCATGATCAAACTGGACCTGCCATGGTACGCCCGGATGGGTCTTCTCAAAAGGCTCCGCTCCGATTTGCTTTATGGATTTCCAATCCACATCAACAGGATGAGTTCCCGTGATGAAACCTACATCGTTGAAAATAGTCGGATTATTCCCCGGTAAACAGTCACAATCCGTTGTAATGTTAAGCAAAGCATTAATGAGAACAGTCTTGCCCTTGATTAAATTCCAAACCGCAGCTGCAGTTTCAACCAATTTCTCCTGGAAGGCGACAAGATCGGTGCCCCACAGAATCTGGAGGGCAACCTCCGGACAGGTTGCGATGCACTGGGCGCAACCTATGCACTTTTTGCCGTCAAAAGAAGGATAACCGTTCTTCCCGAATTGAATGGCATCTGCCGGGCATGTTTCTATGCACACGCCGCATTTCGTGCACTTTTTCTGTTTCAACACAGGGTGCACGTCGGCGTGCATGCGTTGCTTTTGCGCACGTGAAGCAAATCCCATGGAGATATTTTTAATCGCGCCTCCGATTCCAGAGGCCATGTGACCCTTAAAGTGAGAAAAGATGATATACTTGCAAGGCTTGGCGACAATCCCGGCGACCTGAACCGTTTTGAAATGCTTATAGCCCGCCGTTATGTTCACCACATCACACCCATCCATCCCGTCGGCAATAACCACAGGACAACCCACATATGCCTCCGTGTAGCCGTGTTCAGCCGCTGTTTTTAAGGAATCATGAGCTGTGCGGCGCCCACCCGAGTAAAGAACCGTTGTATCAAAGACAAACGGTTTCATCCCCATTTCCAATAGCCAAAGCGCCATTTCTCTGGCGAATATGGGGGGGAGATAACTGCGATTACCTTTCTCGCCCCAGTGAAGCTTGATACCCACGGAATCACCCTTCACAAAAGGGTGATTCAGATCACCTAGTAGATTACGAAAAACATCAACGGATGCTTCCCCGATTTCAGCGGACTCATAAAATTGTGTCTCAGACATAACTATTCCCCTTGTTCAGTCTAAAGAATTTATTAACTCCACGAACTATCCAAAAGCATTGATATTTATTTGACAAACTCATATTGATGTTTTAGAGTGAAAATATAATAACTCATGAGAGCGTATAATCATGTTTGGAATTGGTGTAAATGAATTACTGATCATCTTGGTTATTGTTTTGATTATCTTCGGCGCCGGCAAGCTTCCGGAAATAGGCAGCGCCCTCGGCAAGGGCATCAAGAATTTCAAAAAAGCCACGCGCGAACCGGACGAAATAGACGTTACCCCCAAGTCAAAAAAGATCGAAGAAAACAAGAAGTAATCCTGCCGGCATGGTACAAACAGATTATCTTTAGTTCGACAAGCTCACTAACCATCGGCAGGCTCGAAGTAATCTTCCTTCAAAAAGGAACATCTTCGTCGCGCGGTCCTGAATAAGCCGGCAGAGGGGAACTCTTCCTTGATTCCTGGTCTTTTGGCGATCCTTTTGAATCTAACATTTGCATTCCGGTGGCTATAATTTCCGTGGTCGTTCGTTTGGCGCCTTCTTTATCTTCCCATGAACGGGTTTGTATCCGGCCCTCTATGTAAACCATGCTTCCCTTGGATAGATAATTACCGCAAATCTCCGCCAGTTTCGCAAATGTAACTATCCGATGCCACTCTGTTTTCTGCGCCTTCTCCCCGCTTTTGTCTTTCCACTGTTCATTGGTTGCCAGATTAAAACTGGTCACCATTGTTCCATCTGGTGTATAACGCACCTCCGGATCGCCTCCCAAACGGCCAATAAGAATCGCTTTATTAACCATTGCATCCCCCTTTTTTAGCATCTATTGTACACAAGTTAAGCTGTCTTGGCAATGATTTATGTGATTTGGATTTATTTGTTGACAAGGGATGTTTTTCTTGGCATATTCTACCACTATTGTGCCTGAAAACCAAGGAGTGGGGTGTTATTTTTTTGGATTGGTTGTTGCCTCATCTTCAACTCAACTGGGGATTTGTTGTCGGGTTTCTCAGCATCATCCTCATTGATTTAATTCTGGCCGGTGATAATGCCGTTGTTATCGCCATGGCCGTTCGTTCTTTGCCGCGGGCTCAGAGAATTAAAGGAATTGCCTTTGGCGCTGGCGCTGCTGTTATTCTCCGAGTGGTCCTTACCTTTTTTGCCGCTCAGTTATTGCAGATTCAATATGTCAAATTTATTGGCGGCCTTCTCATAATTTGGATTGCCGTCAAGCTTCTGTCTGAAGGGACATCAGATGAGGAAATTAAACAGGAAGCCAAGACCATCTGGCAGGCCATCTGGCTTATCGTTATTGCAGACCTTACCATGTCCACGGACAACGTCCTGGCGGTAGCGGGCGCTTCCAAGGGAAACCCGCTTCTTCTGCTTTTCGGCCTGGGCTTGAGCATTCCTTTAGTCGTCTTTACCAGCACCCTTCTTTCCACGCTGATGGATAAATACCCTATTGTGATTTATATCGGCGCGGCCGTGCTGGGCCGGGTGGGGGGTGAGATGATGATGACGGATCCCTTTGTCGTTGGTATATTGCATCCGTCTAAGGCATTTCAGTATGGAGTGGAAATATTTTTTATTGCAGCCGTCATTGTCGTGGGCAGGATTCTGATTAACATGAAGATTGCCAAGCAAATGAAAGAAAAGGAACATAATTTACCCCAGGGTGAATCCATTCAATCCCACAAGGAGAAGGAGGAGGGTTCTTCTTAAATGGCCGTATTGACAATATCCCGTGAATTTCGCAGTGGCGAACAGAACATAGCTTCCGCCATCGCAGAAAGGATGAATTATCAATATATTGATAAGGAAGAAATAACTCGAGGGCTGAGGGCGATCGGGGAGCAGCGATGGGCGGAATTGGTCAGCGAGATGGATGAGACAACCCCTTCCTTTTTTGATTACTACAGATGGGAATACCGCGGTTTTGTTTTTTTAGAAGAAGCATATATTTATGAATGCGCTCTTAAGGACAAGGCTATAATTGTCGGGCGGGCGGGAAACTGTGTATTGAAGGATCTGCCTCAGGTTCTGCGAGTGCGTCTTTCCGCTCCTCTGGAAAGTCGAATCAAAAGGGCGATGGAGGTGGATGGCATAGACCGCAACGAGGCTCGCTGGCTGATTGAGAAGGTTGACCGGGGGCGGGTTGGTCATATACATGCGAATTATCATGTTGATTGGTATGACTTGAGGCTTTATGATATCGTTTTCAACACAGCAGTGGTATCCTGCGAGCAGATTACAGAAATTGTCTGTGCTTTACTCGCCGATAAAGAGAAAAATGCAACACCGGAAGCGAAGGATTTGCTCATGGGGAGGGCGCTGGCGGCCAGGTTGAAGGCAAAGATTCATGCTAATCCGAGAGTCATCGCGCCGACGCTTGATGTTTTTTATGATGGCGAGAACATAGTGCTGCGAGGGACAATTCACCGGATTCACGACTTTGAAAGGGTTGAAAAATTCATTCATGAGATGCCGCCGGATAAACCCGTAAAAAACGAGATTAATTTTCGAAAATGATGGGCATGATGGCAGGGTTAGAGAGCATGTCGAGCTAAGGAGGCAACAATGGATAATTTTACTTTCGGATTCACCATTACCCTCGTTGGGATGGGGGGAACGTTGCTTACCATGTGGGTTTTGACGCTGTTTGTTGATGTTCTGAAGAAGTTCTTTCCTTACCGGGAAAACCAAGAAACAGGGGGAGAGAAATCATGATTTCAGTAATTGGTTCCGGTTTGGGAAGCCTTGTTGCGGGCTTTGGGTTGCTGACAATTAAGAATGTCATTATGATCGCTGTCGGCTGTGCGCTTTTGTATCTGGGCATCAAAAAGGATTATGAACCCCTCTTGCTGGTGCCTATCGGATTCGGGGCTTTGCTTGTTAACATCCCTTTGGGGGACATGATGGCTCCCGGCGGTTTGCTTCGTTATTTCTATGATTCCGGCGTGCTTACAGAAATATTTCCATGTCTGATTTTTGTCGGCATCGGGGCAATGACGGATTTCGGGCCCTTGTTGGAAAATCCCAAGATTCTCCTTCTGGGGGCGGCCGGCCAATTCGGCATATTCCTGACACTCGCGCTGGCCCTCCTTTTGGGGTTTTCAAAGCTGGATGCTGTGGCAGTCGGCGTCATCGGCGCATGTGACGGCCCGACAGCCATCTATGTAACTTCGAAATATGCGCCCCATCTGCTCGGCGCAGTTTCGGTGGCGGCCTATTCTTATATGTCTCTGGTGCCCTTGATTCAACCCCCCATCATGCGGGCGCTCACCACGGAAAAGGAACGGAAAATCAGGATGCAGTACCCCCATAAGTCGGTTTCCCAAACGCTGAAAATAATTTTCCCCATAGGGGTCACCTTGATTACCTGCATAATCGCACCCAAAGGCACGCCCTTGATGGGCATGATCATGCTGGGGAATCTCATGCGTGAATCAGGCGTTGTCAGCCGACTTACCAAAGCTTCCGAAAATGAAATTGCGAACATCGTTACTCTTTTACTTGGGCTTTCCATTGGAGCGACGATGGAAGGGGCCGCATTTCTCAAGCCCCAGACACTTATTGTGTTGGGGCTTGGTCTGATAGCTATTTGTCTGGATACTGTGGCGGGCGTTCTGTTTGGAAAACTTATGTGCTTCTTGACGAAGGGCAAGATCAATCCTCTCATCGGGGCGGCTGGTATATCCGCTTATCCCATGGCTGCCCGGGTCGCCCAAATGGAGGGCCGCAAATATGATAAACATAATTTTCTGCTTATGCATGCCATGGGCGCCAATACCGGCGGTCAGATCGGCTCCGTCATAGCGGCGGCGGTTATGTTGTCTGTCTTGAAGGGCATGGGTATTATCTAGATAAAAATTGGGAATTTTCTGAAAGCAGTTGCGCGGCCTCACAGATTTTAGAAAAAATTTTGTGAGGCTTTTTTATTTTTCTGTATAATAAAGTTGGTTTTTTCTCATTTTAAGTGGGTAACCCAGATTCGACACCCTTCGACAAGCTCAGGGTGACAGAAGTGTCATGGTGAGCTGTTTGCCGTGAGCTCGTCGAACGGTCGAACCATTACCCACATATTATGAGAAAGAGCCATAAAATTTATCTTAAAAGTAAATGCGCTCGGAAGTAAAATAAAGTGTCTTTTGACGGAATATCGAGCCCCTCCCGAAGCCAGATTAAATTGTGGGAAAAACTCCGGATGAGTAAATTCCGCCGGCAGGAAGGTCTTTTCCTGGCGGAGGGTTTTAAAGTAGTTCAGGAGCTTCTCCAAAGCAGTTGGAAAATCCATGCTATCTTGGTTATGGAAGAAAAACAGCAGTGGCGTGAGCTTCTAACTAAAATTCCTCAAGAGGTGGCGATCTATCGCTTGACGGCATCGCAATGGAAAAGGTTGAGCCAGGACAAAACACCAGAAGGGATCATGGCGGTGGTTTCGTCTCCGCGCCCTCAAAATATAGATGAAATCATCGACAACTCTACGGGCAATCTTCTGCTTCTTCATCGAATCGGCAATCCCAATAATTTAGGCTCCTTGATGCGCACGGCCCGTTGGTTTGGTTTCAGCGCGCTTATTTTAAGCGCTGGCTCCGTTGATATTGCCAATCCGAAGGTAGTGCGGGTATCTATGGGAAGCTTGTTTCATCTGGACGTTATGGAAAATGTGTCTTTTGAGGAACTCCTGCCGCTCATAAGAGGGCGCTTTTACCTGATTGGCTCTCATGTGAGGGCGGGGCGCCGACCGCATTTCTGCAACCGGCGAACGGCCATCTTGTTGGGCAGCGAGAGTCATGGATTGCCGGAGACGCTGCTTTCTATGGTTGACGAACAGTGGTTCATCCCGGGCATGGCTGGGGCGGATTCCTTAAGCTTGGCAAGTGCGGCGGCTATTATGATGTACGCCTGCACACGGTCATTTTCGGAAAGGTAGAAAGAAGTAACATGGAAGAGTTCATTCAGATTACCACGACGACGGAGAAGAAGGAAGATGCCCAGAAAATCGCGCAGGCGCTTCTTGAGGGGAAACTTGCCGCCTGCGTTCAAATCGTAGGGCCAATCGAAAGCGCCTATTGGTGGAGGGAGCGGATTGAAAAGGCTGTCGAGTGGCAATGCATTGCAAAAAGTACAAAAAAGCTATATCCGGCAGTCGAGCGGGTCATCAAGGAAAACCATCCCTATGATGTGCCGGAAATCATGGCTATCCCCGTTGTGGCGGGCAGCAAAGATTATTTAAATTGGCTTCATGGAGAACTCGCAAAAGCGTAAATTTCTCATGAAGGAGAGAGCTTAGTAGTTTTCGGCCAGCGCCTCATAGAAGGACTGAGGATGCTTGCAGGCAGGGCACTCCTCGGGGGCTGACGTCCCTTCCAGCACATAACCACAGTTGATGCAGTGCCATTTTACCGCTGATTTCTTTTTGAAAACCTCGCCCTTTTTGATGTTGGAGATCAGCTTGCGGTAGCGGGCTTCGTGAAATTTTTCGACTTTGGCAATCTGTTCAAAACCTTCCTTTCTGGCTGCGCTGGCAAAATATGTGTAACGGTTTCTTGCCTGCGATTCTCCGGCAAAAGCAGCGAGCATATTTTGCTCTGTCTTGGTTTTTTTAATGGATTTTATTCCCTTTTTCATATTTACAGAAAAGATGTTATACTATCACTTCTTGACATCCCAACGTCAAATCCCATACAATAAAACTATTATGCAAGAATGGCTGTCCGTGCCCGTTGGAAAAAAGTGGGGATGTAGCTCAACAGGGAGAGTGCGGCGTTCGCAATGCCGAGGTTAGGGGTTCGATCCCCCTCATCTCCACCATTTACTTATCAAACAAAATCCATATAGGTGCAGAAACCCGCATATACAGCGGGTTTCTTGTTGTCTGAAAGGTTTAAAAAGTTCTAGATTATACAAAGCCGGAAATGGCCAAAAGATATGTGAAAAGATCAAATGAAAGATTGCTTCAAATGCTAATAGAAAAGCAGGCTGAAATAGTGGGTTTTAGGGGTCAAAAATGGTGGAGGCGGCGGGAGTCGAACCTTTTGCTCAACGATGACGGACAGTGATAAATAATGATGAACAAAGAAGTATGGTGATAATATAAATAGCCTTTTCATCCCTACCCTTCTTGTTCAGGATGTCACTCAGTATCACCGTTTGTCACCATGTATCATCAGTTTTTGGGCACAATTTTCAACCTTACCCTAAATGCCGCTTGACATGCCGAACATCACTAAGCGGTTTGCTCCACGAGGCGGTCAGTGGGTTGCCAACAGCAAATGGGAGATATGGCCGTTCGCCAATCCCGTTCGCCAATTCTACCTGACACTGATTCTGGCATCTCACACCGGATTTGAAGTGGGCAAACTGGGCAATTGAGGGATAAGGCGGAATAATGAAAGGAAGTTAAATTTCGAGTAGTTATTCCGTCTTTCTAATCTAGAGCGGGCAAAGGAAATGCAAGGAAAACAGGGGGGATTTTTTATAAAGTGTTGACCAAGAAATGAAGGAGATCGGTAATTGGTAAAGCGAGGCGTTGATCCTGAGAACCTTTTTAATGCCTCC
>DIKH01000426.1 GCA_002424495.1 Desulfobacteraceae bacterium UBA5623 | reverse complement strand
AAATAGGGGCCTTCATCCCAGTCAATGCCCAGCCACTCGAGGCCATCGAGGATGCCCTGTATGGAGCCTTGCGTGGAACGTTCGGTGTCCGTATCTTCAATGCGCAGGATCAGTTTGCCGCCTGTTTTTTTGGCATAAAGCCAGTTGAAGAGGGCGGTCCGAGCCCCGCCGATATGGAGGTAGCCGGTGGGACTCGGCGGAAAGCGCAGTCGTGTCTCTGTCATGAAAACTCCTTGGGATGATCTGTTTAAGTGATCATTGTCTGTGAAAAGTAGAATAATGCATAAATACAAACTCTTTATATCGTTTTCAGTTCTATTGTTCAATAGCTATGATGGCGGAAAGGCAGATCAGAAGATGTTTGGAACGCTTAAAGGCTTGTGGGAAAAGTACTATGTCCTTTAGTTTGCATGCAGGATCGTGCCAGGGGTACAACCGGCAAATACGCAATGATCAGCACAACGCATGACCCTTTTGGACGTGATACATTGGAAGCGTCTCGATTATTTGCCAAATAATGCTGGCAAATAATAATTTCTTTTTAACATACCACTTTGAGCGCTTCACAATTTTAATGCCACCGGCTTTGCCGGTGGATATTTACTAGCTAAAGGGGGACTAGAGATACGTAAACTGTTCGTATTTGTTCCTTGCGGGGTGTTATATTTTTTGTTGTTCTCTTCAGTTGAAACTTGTATGATATTTTACTTTTTGGAAAATTTTATCGTAAGATTATTGCTGTTGCTATAGTGTCTCGGGGCATGGCCTTGAGCAGGAAATGAAATTGCTCGTATCTACTTGTTAAGAGGTAGGTGTGGTCTATGGGTTTATTTGGATGAAATTAAGATCCGAATCATGAATTATGAGGAGTAAAAATGAAAGTACTGATTAGTGACAACCTGTCTCCTGCCGGAGCACAGATTTTACGTGATGCCGGTTTGGATGTAGATATCAATACAGGTCTTGCCCCGGAAGAATTAAAAAAGATTATCGGCAATTATGATGGTCTGGTTATCCGCAGCGCCACCAAGGTGACAGCAGAAATCATCGCGGCGGCTGAAAAATTGCGGGTCGTAGGTCGTGCGGGCATCGGTCTTGACAATGTGGATATTCCTGCGGCCAGCCAGAAAGGAATTGTGGTTATGAACGCGCCTGATGGCAATGCCACCACTGCGGCTGAACATGCCATCTCCTTAATGATGTCTCTGTCTCGGAATATCCCCCAGGCCACCGCCTCTATGAAGGCAGGAAAATGGGAGAAAAAGAGTTTTATGGGTCGCGAGGTGACTGGCAAGACACTTGGTATCTTCGGTATCGGCCGGATCGGCGCTATCGTCGCCAACAGGGCTCAAGGCTTGCGAATGAAGGTCATTGCCTATGATCCCCATATGCCTAAAGAGCTGGTGGACAAACTGGGTGTGGAACTGGTAAGTTTGGAAGAGCTTGCCAAGCGTTCTGATTATATCACCGTGCATGTGCCGTTGACCAAGGAGACTGACAAGGTCCTTTCCACAGAGTTCTTCAAGAACATGAAGAAAGATGCCATGTTCATCGATTGCGCACGCGGCGGTGTCTGCGACGAAGAGGCCCTGTACAGGGCCCTGGTTGATGGTGAGATTGCGGGTGCGGCCCTCGATGTCTTTGCAGTTGAGCCAACGAATATGGAAAATTGCCCCATGCTGGGTCTGGATAATTTTATCTGTACCCCTCATCTTGGCGCCTCCACCAGTGAAGCCCAGGAAAATGTGGCCTTGACTATTGCCGAGCAGGTGGCTGATTACCTGAATACCGGGGTTATTGCCAATGCGGTGAATGTTCCTTCGGTCAGCGGCGATGTACTGGCTCAAGTTGGCCCCTATATCAATCTTGGTGAAATGCTGGGCTCCCTCCATATGCAGATTGCCAAAGGCAGCGTGCAGGATGTGAGCATCGAATACAGCGGCGAACTGGCGGAGTTGAATACCAGCCCCATCACCGTTGCCTTTCTGAAAGGGCTCTTCACCCCCATTCTCCAGGATGCGGTCAACTATGTCAACGCCCCTGTTATTGCCCGGGATCGCGGAATCAGGGTGGTCGAGTCGAGAACGGAACAGTCCGATGACTTTACTAATACCCTGACCATCAAGGTCAAGTCCAGCGAGGGAGAAAATGTCCTTGTGGGAACTGTCTTTGGAAAAAAAGAGCCCCGCCTGGTCCGCTTGAATGCCTTCCGTCTGGAGGCGCTTCCGGCAGGGCCCATGCTTCTGGTCTACAATAAAGACGTTCCGGGCGTCATCGGAGATCTTGGCACTACTCTCGGAAAGGCTGGAGTGAATATTTCCAGAATGACAGTCGGCCGTGAGGAGGCAAGTGAGCAGAATGTTATTTTCCTCAACACCAATATTCCGATTTCCAAGGAATTGCTGGCTGAGGTCCAGGCCCTTGAGTATATTAACGGGGCGATTGCCCTCGAGATGGTGAACTATTAATAATAGGGTTTTTGCCGGGGTCAATCTTTTGAAGGAGCTTTAGGTTACGCTATGGATGAACAAAAAGAACAGGGATGTCCTTGTGGAGAGGGAAAGGTTCCTGATCGAAACGGGAAATGTGTTATGCCTAGCGTAACCTTTCCTGCTTTTATCATGTCCCTGAACACCTCGGTCCTCTACCACCTGGGTGAAATCCCAGACCCGGCAACTGGCAAGAAGCAGATTGATTATGATCTGGCCCGACACGGAATTGAGACCTTGATGCTTCTGCAGGAAAAGACAAAGGGTAATCTGGTCTCTGATGAGGAGGGGATGCTGAAAGGTATTCTGTATGATGTGAAAATGCGTTTTGTGAATTCTGTCAAAAAGTAAGCGGTTTGAGTCCGGGCTCAATTAACAGCCTTGAATGATGAGAAAAGAGTGATGT
>DIKH01000085.1 GCA_002424495.1 Desulfobacteraceae bacterium UBA5623 | reverse complement strand
GGGAGACATCCCTTCTGCTTTGCTGAAAACCGGTACGGCTGAGGCGGTTTATTCCTATGCCCGAGAGCTTATTCGAGATATCGGCCCAACCGGATTCCTGCTTGCCCCGGGCTGTGAGGCCCCGATTGATGCAAAATCTGAAAACATGGAAGCTTATGTTGCGGCCGGCCGCGATTTCGGTGCGCCTGTCTAATGTCTCGTGATTCATAACACCATCGAAGACATCGCAAAAACGCCCTTAACTTGTCGAATTGTTCTTCATCCAACCGGTAAACGTATCTCCGTTACCAGGGGCACCAAACTCATTGAGGCGCAGGGGCCATGCGGTTTTAAATCTTTCATGAAAACACGGGGGGTATATGTTGATCATCGGGGAAAAAATTAACGGCACCACCAAGCGCGTCAATAAAGCGATTCTCGAAAAAGACTTCGGTTACATCCAGGCCCTGGCCACACGCCAGGTGGCATGCGGCGCTGATATATTGGACATCAATGCGGGAACAGGTATAGACAGGGAGCCGGAAGATCTTATATGGCTGGTTAAAACCGTACAGGATGTGACCGATGTGTTGCTTTGTTTGGACAGCCCCAACGCTGAATCCCTTTCTGCCGCAATTGGGGAGGCACGCATCCCTCCTGTGATCAACTCAATCAGTGCTGAATCCGAAAAACTAAAGGGCATTCTTCCGCTTATTGCTAAGAATAATTGCCCTGTAATTGCACTTGCCATGGATGACACAGGTATTCCCGAGGGCGTTGATAGACGGATGACGGCTATCCGCACTCTTTTTGATTCTATTCATGGTGCGGGGATACCGGATGAGCGTGTATATGTCGATCCGTTGGTTATGACCATCGCTACGAACAATGAAAGCGGCAACATCGCTTTGAACACGGTAAGGGCCGTAAAAAAGGCGTTCCCGAACGCTCATATTACGGCTGGAGCAAGTAATATCTCTTTTGGGCTCCCTGCAAGGACCTATATCAATCATGTGTTTCTTACGCTGGCGATCGCAGCGGGTATGGATTCCGCAATTATGGATCCGACAGATACTGCGCTTGTTTCAACAATCCTTGCAGCGGAGCTTGTCATTGGAAGAGATCGGCACTGCATGAATTTTACCAAGGCATACAGGGCCGGCAAAATCGGTCGTTCGGGGTGATGGTGAAATCTCACTTTAAATAGAAAATGAAAAATACGGAGTAGAATGTTAGACGGGAAAATGGGCATAAATAAATAATCAACTTGTAAGGTTGGGAATTGGGGGGACGGCATATAGTTATATATTTATGCCCGTCTGGTTCCCCCCCCTAACGGTTACCATTGGAGTCGGCTCCTAAGATTTTTTATTTACTATAATAATTCAAGTTTAGTTCATTAAGTTTGACTTAAGATGCAAAAGGTTTATATTGAAAAGAATGGTTGTAAGCCCAATTTTCTAAAACATCATAAAAAAGGAGATAACTATGAACATGAAAAAATTTTTTATCACATCAATGGGAATTTTGGTTATGTTTAGTGTTGTCTTGTTTCTGGTCCAAGGCCTCGTCTTCGCAGAGACATGTCAGATTGTGAAGATAACAGCGGAAAAAACTGGGAGTGTCAGCCGCATTGTAGTTACCCCTGATAAAATAACGGTTCCTCCAGACAGTTGTGTGGTGTTCATGAACTGGGTCCGGAAAGATAAAGTGAGGGTCAGCTTCAGGGATAACGTTAAAGAATGTAAATTAACGGCGGACACTTCAGCGGGTTTTGGTTTGGCTGTGGGTGAAGAATGCTATTTGACCGATTATTTAACCCGCGGAAAAACTGCAAGTATGTATTTTGCCAATCCGGGGGTTTACAAATATACGCTGGATATGGAAGGCCAACCCTCAGTAAAGACGGAAGGTGTGATTGAGGTTAAATAGTCCGAAAGGATATGAAGGGGTCATGGCCCTTTATGAGTGAGCCGTGGCCCCCCAACCCCACACCTTGCACCCCTAACAAGGGTTCCTGGCTGAAAATATTCATAAAAGCGGTAATCCCGACCTCCACAACAATTTCAGCGCCGGTTATTGCCGAAGTAGCTTCGCCGTATTCCCTAACAAGGTCACCGGACTGATTCCATAGGGTTGTTGTTCCTTGCTGTCCGACTTAATTCCCAGGACTTTTGTGAAATTCAAAAACCGAATGCTTGCGGTTACAATATCTAACATTAAATAATTTAGTGTTTACAGTTTGTTATAGCTATGACAAGCATGTAAAAGTCTGAAGTGGCACTTGTTTATCATGATTACCAGAGGTATGCAGACGGTATAATTATTGTTCAGTGTGTGAAAATGAGTGACCAATCCCGACATAATGTATTCCATCTGGCAGAGGACGATGGTGATGTGGGATATTTCCTCACGGACGAGTTCCCCAGCGCCGCCGGGATCTACAGATACATGCCTTTTCGGAGCCCCAGTCATTATCGGATGCACCAGTTGCTGAGAGAACGCCGCACTGTTACTTGCTGGTACTGTGCCGGAAGAGGGTAAAGAGAATTTGGGGTGTCAGGGCTCCCCGAGGACGGGAAACTTGAAATCACCAGTATCAGACAACGCACCCCCGAACAAAAAAATGCAGCGGGCGACGAATACGTGGAAGAGTGATAGTGGGTGGCGTTTTTTCATGTTCATCGGCAGTTATGCCGCCTCTGATTTTTGTGGTTGTATGGGGCTCTGGCAATATTGTATGGCATGAATGAATTGCCTCATAATTCGCTGTAATGGGGAAGCAATCAAATGGTTCTCTAATAAAAGGAGGGAAAAAGAATGAAAGTCCAATTTTTGAAACGGAACATTTTTAAACGTATTTTTGGGATTTCAGCCACTTCCAAACCCATAAACCCGGATTGCTGGGCTTATTCGGATGGAAAATTGATAATCGATTTGAAAAGGACGCCTGAACTTGAAAAGCCCTGGGGTGCAATCCGTTTGGAAGGCGGAAATTTGACAGAACGGTTACTTGTTGTAGTTGCGGAAGATAAAAAATACTATGTTTTTAAAAATCGTTGTACTCATATGGGGCATCGCCGGCTGGACCCTGTTCCAGGATTAAATACTGTTCAGTGTTGCAGTGTGAACAAGTCCACTTATGACTTTGAAGGGAAAAAAGTCTATGGTCCAGCTCCTGAACCTATCATCACATACCCTGTTTCTATTGAAGGTGATAAATTAATTTCAATAATTAACAATTAAGATGTGACGGTGTTATTCCCTTTTATGGATTTCACAGAGGCCCTGATCCAGGCAGTCATGGCCGGTGGCGATAATGCCGCACGCGGCATGGTGGGGGCAATGGTCCTCAGCGCCCATCTGGGCAGGGAACAGCTCCCTGTGCAATGGGTTGAGGGGCTTGAAAAGGCCACGGAAATTAAACATCTTATGGATAAGATCGGGGGAGTGGTCATGCGTCCTTAAAAATAAGAAGGGACCCCATGATCATTCCAACCAAATAGGGGGAAGCCGGATGAATGCTCAACAGATAATGGAGACTGCGGAATTTAAGCGGTGCGAGGAGTTTCACGGACATGTCTGTCCGGGGCTCTCCGTCGGTTTCAGGGCGGCGCGGCTGGCTCTGGAAAGACTGAAGGAAAACCGTTCCGAAGACGAAGAGATTGTTGCGGTCGTGGAGAACGATTCCTGCTATGCCGACGCAGTGCAAGTCCTTACAGGGTGTACATTCGGCAAAGGCAACTTTATCTACAAGGACCACGGAAAGATGGCGCTGACGCTTTTAAGCCGCAAGACCGGCCAGGGTGTCCGCGTGGCCATACGGCCAGGCGCTTTCGCCCCGGATGAGACGCATCTTTCGCTGTTGCGTAAGGTCATGGGCGGCAAGGCCGATCAGACCGAGACAAAGCGCTTTCATGATCTTCACCTGAAAAGAAGCTGTGATGTCCTGGAGATGAACGATGACGAACTCTTTATCGTCAAGGCCGTGAAAATTGAATTGCCCGAAAAGGCCAGGATCGAACCATCAGAGCCGTGCGGACAATGCGGCGAGCCGACCATGCGCACAAGGCTTGAAGAAAAAGGCGGCCTGAAAATATGTCATGATTGTCTTGAGCGATCCGCTTTGTGACATGTAAAAACAGCCAAACTGTTATCTTTTTTTTCATCGGTGACCCTAAAGGCCCCCTTCTGCTTGACGATTATCACGACGGACGTATAATGACCGGAAAAATCCCGTGAAGAGCCGACCGCCATGACCGTCAAACGGATACTGATACTAGCACCAACCATTCTTATTATATTTCTTTTGCAGTCTTATCTGTGGGTGCCGACCTATGAACAGCAGACAAAGGGGAACCCTCAGCGCATGAATGAGTACATCACAGCCTCCATTGGTGATGCAAGCCTCTTGAATCCCATTCTGTCCGCCGATGCCTCAAGCAGCCAGATCGAGACCCTGGTCTTTGAAGGACTGATTGACCGGGATGAAGATCTGCATTTCAGGGGCAGGATTGCCACATCATGGGAGATATTTGAAGAAGCCTTTTTTTATGTAAACCAGTCTCAGTCAACACCGGGGCTTAAAAGAGCAGAAGGCGAAGAGGTTATTGAATTCATAAAAAGGGCAAGACGCAATGGGGACGCCTTAACGCCGGAGCTTTTCTACACCCTGGCAAATATCAAAGAGGTTTCCCTGATCCCTCCGGAGGAATTTGTCCACACTATTAAGACTGATGACAAGGAAAAGCCAGACGTTACGATCCATGTGCGGCAGCCTGCCAGGATAATGCTTACCCTCAACAAGGTGGATCAGGACCTTTTTACGAATCTTTCACAACTTGTCGGAAAAGATTACTTTTCATCCTTTAACGGGGCGCAATACCTTTACCCTGATAATAAAATTGATGAAGAAAAATTGAGACAATATGCAGCAGAACTCCTCCCTGTCATTGAGCACAACCCTGTGCTTGTTTTTCATCTCAGGCCCAATGTAAAGTTCCATGACGGCCACTCCCTTGATGCAAATGACGTTAAGTTTACATACGAGGCCATCATGGACCCAAAAAACCTTTCGCCCCGTGTCTCGGATTACGAACCAGTGAAGAAGGTGGAAGTCCTTGACCCCCTGACGGTCAGGGTTGTATACAAGCGCCTCTATTCGCCCGCAATCGGCACCTGGGCCATGGGAATACTCCCCGAACACCTGTTAAACAATGATTCCCTCAGGCAAGAGGCCGTCGGTTTGGGTAAAGACGTGAAAGATTATTCCATCCGCCAGAGCGCCTTTAATCGCCATCCCATAGGATGCGGCCCTTTTGTATTTCGCCAGTGGAAGTCTGACCAATATATACGTCTTGATCGTTTTGGTGATTACTGGGAAGGGCCGCCAAACTACAAGACATATCTTTTTCGGATTATCCCTGATCTTTTGACCCAGGAGATGGAATTTTACGCCGGTACTGTTGATGATTACAATGTGCAGCCACACCAGGTAGCTCGTTTAAAGGAAGATAACAGATATCAAAATTTTTCAGGGACATCCTTTGGCTACACCTACATTGGTTACAACTTGAGGCGAAGCCCCTTTGATGATCCCAGGGTCCGCAGGGCGCTGGGTATGGCAATAGATGTAAATAAGATTATCTCATATGTCCTCTACGGACAGGGGGAGCGGATCACAGGCCCCTTTGTCAAGGAGAGCGATTATTATGATCAGTCAATTGAGCCCCTTCCCTACGACCCTGAAGGGGCTCTGAAGATACTTGAAGAGGCGGGCTGGAGACGCAACAAAGAGGGATGGCTTGAAAAAGACGGCAAAAGGCTTCAGTTCACGCTGATCACCAACAGCGGCAATGATCTTCGTAAGGCGGTCCTTGCTATCGCCCAGGATGCGTGGAAACAGATAGGCATTGATGTACGCACCGATATTCTGGAATGGTCTGTCTTTATCCAGGAAAGGGTGAACAAACAGGATTTTGACGCCCTGATCCTGGGCTGGAACATGGGGATTGATCCGGACCTCTATCAGCTCTGGCATTCCAGCCAGACCAACCCCCATCAGTTGAATTTTGTAGCATTCAAAAACCAGGAGGCCGATGACCTGATCATCAAGATCAGGCAGGAATATGATCATCAAACACAGGTCAAATACTGTCACAGGCTACATGAGATTATCGCCAATGAACAGCCCTATACGTTTCTCTATGTCAGCAGGTGGACGGCGATCCTTGACAGGCGCATAGTAATAAGGGACATAAATGACAGGGGAGATGAGATCTACGAGAAGATCAAACCGACTAAGACAGGAAATTATACATTTTATTTCAATAAATGGATCAAGCTCAGGGAGGCGTCCGACTTTTCACCAGAGGGGTGATCTATAGACTTCAATAAAAAGATTTTGGACTGCGTTATCGGTCGGAATTCCTTGTGCGGCGTATTGGTAATACGCCTCCGCGGATTCCTCCCTCTGGCCTTGCCAAAATCATTTTCTCGAAGTCTATCTGATAGGGAAATGACTGCTTGATGTTTTTTAACTTTAGGCTCTTTAGCTCACTTTAGGCATTTTAGGCACTTAACTTATGTTATCTTTCATCGGCCGCAGCATCATACAGAAGATCA
>DIKH01000100.1:12347-15298 GCA_002424495.1 Desulfobacteraceae bacterium UBA5623 | reverse complement strand
TTGAGTCTGACGCCGAGTTGGTGCAAAAGGGAGCGTTTTTCAAAGGTCTCCCAGTATTAGCGCACTAATCACAGAAGCATGGCTTAGGGTTCATTTTTTTACACCAGACTTTGCGGCAATTTCGACAAAATTTATCTCTTTCGATCGGACTTCCGCAACAGCGTTGGATGCAAGGAACACATTCAAGGGCGCCATCCGGATTTTCTGAAATTTTGGCCATGAGTAATTCCTCTGAATACCCCAGAGATGTCCAGACATCCAGGACCTCATCCGGTGCCGCACCGGACGCAAGTGCATCAGTCAAGGCCTCGGTGTAACGGCCCTGATCTATTTGCCCTATCATGGCAGGGAGCCAGTCGGAATCATTCGGGTTGGCAGGGTCAGCGGCGTGAACAGAGCCGCATGGCAAGAGCAAGAAAGAAAACAAGAAACACTTAAATAATTTTTCCATGATCAATTACCTCAGAGTTGAAAGTTAATAACGCCAAGAGATGAAAGCCAAAAGCTAAAGGTTAAAAGTTGAAAGTTGAGTATAAGGAAAAACAATTCAAAATTTTCCTCAGGCAAGACTTCAATCCACCAGCCCCTCCAAACGTTTCATGGCTACCGGATTTCCGGGGTGTAGCACCAGGGCCTTTCGATATTCCTCAATGGCCCGGTATTTGATGCCGAGCTTTTCATATAAAAGGGCCGTCTTTACCCGGACCGCGGCATCATAGGGCAGGGTTGTTACGGCCTGGAGCATGATATTCAGGGCCTCTTCATCTCTGCCCAGGCTTTGAAAATAATCACAGATTTTAACAAAGGACTCAGGCCCCGCATCCGGCTCACGGGTTGCATGTTCGAGGGCCTTTAAATAGGCTGCTTCTCCGTTTTTCGTCCTGCCGTTTTTCAACAGATAATCCGCAAAAAACAAAACAGCCCCGGCCTTAGCCGGTATGGCGCTTTCAATTTCCTCATCCGTGAAACCGTGGGCCTGCCCCAGCATGATGCACGCCTTGGTTTCATCCGGATTCAAGTCCATGGCAGACCGGAGGCTCTCAATGGCCTCGTCCTTTTTGCCTGCCTCGATCAGAAGCGCCGCATACATCCGGTGCATAACGGGATTTTTCGGGTCGCGTCTGACCCCGGCGGCAAGCAGCTTTTCCGCCAGATCGGGCCGATGATATTCATTCATGAATTGGCCGAACTTCAGCAGGCACGCGGCGTCCGTGGGCGCCAGCTGAAGGGCCTGCTGATAAAGACCCGATGCCGTGTCATAGTCTGAGAGAAAATAGGCCGAATCTGCCGCGAGCAGACGACAGGATGCATCCAGAGGGTCCAAACGCACGGCCGTTGTCGCCGCATCCCGTAACGGCTCCATGTCGGAGATGGTAAACTGTCCGGTATCTGATGCGTCTGATGCCTCTCCGGCAGACTGCAAAAGCAACCGGTTGGCTCTAAGCCCACCCCCATGAAACAGCAGACACAGAATCAGGATCAAACCCGCACCGCCTGCCGCAACAGGCCGGAATCGGGACAACGCCGTGAGTTCCTCCATGTTTGTGGATTTAAGGCCTTCCCTCAGCCGCGTATTGGCCGCTGAAACCATCAGCCCGCACAGAAAAGAGAAATAAAGCCCGTTTGCGCCGATGTGTAGATTAAAGTCCGTGATACTGTGAATTAAGATTGAGACGATACCGGTCAGGCATCCCATGTAGAGATAAATGGAGTAAGGTTCATGCCGTTTGCGAACGGATTGAAAAGACCGGTAGAACAGGCTCACCAGAAACCACACGGCCAGCGCGGCGGCAAGTCCCCCTCCGTCCATTATCCATTCGAGGAAGTCATTGTGCGCATAATTCATCATCACGTTTTCCGTCCGGTACCCCGGATATATACTCACAAATGTGCCAAATCCTGTCCCGGTGACGGGAAAATCCATGATGACAGCCTTTGCACCGCGCCAGCATTCCACCCTGCCGCTGGGATCAATCTCATGGCTGGTGCTCATCAGCTCCCCAAACCGGCTGAAAATGGGCTCCCACCCGAACCATGTCACAAAAAGCAGTACCCCGCTGAAGGCGGCAATGGTCAGCCCCACTTTACCTCTCCGGGCCTGCCGGAACGTCAGGGCTCCTGCCAGCACAAGCAGGGCCGTGCACAGACTTATGATTCCCCCTCTGGAGAGGCTTAAAAAAACCGATGCACCCATGAGCAGTGCGGCAAGGGCGTAAAGGGCGTTGATGCTGGTCCTTTTTTGGCTCAAAAACTCATAGATTTTTTCTCGAAAGGTCCCGTATGCCCTGACCGGCTTGGTGACGAGAAAAAGACACAGGGCCATGGGAAAGAGCATCTCCATCAGACCGGCAAAATGATTCCGGCAGACATAAAGGCCCAGGGAATCTACCAGATGGAGAAGATCCGGAAATCCATAATGACTGAAATACAGCCCCGCATACTTGATAATACCGGCCAGGGCCAGAAATGAACCCACGGCCATTACGACGCCCACGGTTTTTTTCAATAATGCTTTTCGGGACAGCAGTTGTACGGTCAGGACATAAAAGCAGCCATAGGAAAAAAGCCGGAAGAACTCGTGCACGGTCGATTGCCTGTAGATGGACAAGGAGATCCATTTAACCGGATAAACGATACCCACGGTATCGCTGTACAAAGCATAGGTGGCAGGCGAAATGAAGCGGACCACGGCCGCCGGCAACGGAACCAGCTGCAAAAGCATATATAAAAGCAGCAGACTGTAGGGGGCAATTCCCGGGACCCTGTAAAGCGGCGTCCCTTCTTTACCCTGGCGCGCCAGAAAGACGACCAGACCCAGCATGGCCGTCCCCTCCATGACCATCAGGGCCCATGGGTCCACAGAGCCATAGGGAAGCGGGGCGAAGACCAGGGTGAATATAAAGATAATGTATGCGGTTTTCATTTTAGTTAATGTCCCTTTCAGGGATGGT
>DIKH01000100.1:11262-12167 GCA_002424495.1 Desulfobacteraceae bacterium UBA5623 | reverse complement strand
GACGAGGGTTGTTCAGTTTTGAATTTTGAATTGATGATGAAAGAAGACCTAATATATGAGTATGGGCACAAGCTTCGCAGCCCTTTTGCCTTACAGAAACCATTTGTTTAGATAGGGTTAACTCCTGATCTACGTGACAGGACTTCAGAAGCCAGAATACATAATACATAATTCATAATTGTTTCCCACGGATCACCGCTTCCGGATTAACAGTAACAAGCGCCAGTGCACGTTTTTTTCCAATAATGCTGCTTGCCATCTCCAACCCTTTTGACAGAACAGGGGGTCTTCCATTTGCGGAATGGGCATCCGAGGACATAAAGCTGACTAAACCTTTTCGCAAAATATAGGCCGCACAGGCCTGCTCATTGGGGCCGAATCGTCCGGTAAGGCTGTCTGCGGTGATCTGTACCAGGCCGCCGGAATCAACCATGTCAAAAAGGATTCCGGGATCCCTGATAACGGATGAATTGCGCTCCGGGTGCACAATGATGGGTCTATAGCCGGCCACAACGAAGTTAAACACGATCTCATTGGCCTTTTTCGGGGTGTGGGTGCGGGGAAACTCGATCAGGATATACCGGGTTTTGTTGATGGTATAATCTTTAAGCCTGGCCGGGTCCAGAAAGGCGGAAACCTCCGCGCCCCCCAGAAGTTCGACCGGAATGGCCCTTTCTTCCAGGCAGGCCTTGAGATTTTTGATCCCGTCGGCAAACCGGACGAGGTCTTCTTCTCTCAGCTCTGTCACATGGGGTGTGGCCACAATTCGGGTAATACCGTTTGCAGCGGCAATCATGGCCATCTGAATGGATTCCTTTATCCGCAGTGGCCCATCATCAACCCTGGGCAGGATATGACAGTGAAGATCGATCAACTTGAGTAATTTTTAATGTCCCTTTCAGGGA
>DIKH01000100.1:2976-11073 GCA_002424495.1 Desulfobacteraceae bacterium UBA5623 | reverse complement strand
GACGAGGGTTGTTCAGTTTTTAATTTTGAATTAATGACTAAAAAAGGCCGCCCTCATAGGTTTATCTCAAACACCGCTCTTACCGGGTGATGGTGGCCGTAGGGCTGAGCGATGACCGAGGCCTCGGCGCAGGTCATGTTGCTGGAGTGAAACAGGTAGTCGGTGCGCAGATTGATGGGGGAGCCGTTTTCCCTTGAGGTTCCCTTGAAGTACTCAAAAGAAGGCCACATGGAATCCTTGAAATCCTCGTTCATGGCCCTCACGGCCCTGGAAAGGGGAATGCTGCTGAAATCTCCTCCCACGATTACCTGTGGAGCCCCCTGGGCGCCGACCCAGGCCAGGACTTCTTCTATAGAGCGGCTTCGGGGAGTGTCGCTAAAGAGTTCGGCCCCAAGCATGCCCACGAAATCGGTCAGGGCCAATTTGCCGTTTCCAGGCCCGTCTCCCATTCTGTCAAGTTGTAGATTGACGACCTTGAGTCTTTGGCCGTTGATATCCAGATCGCCTGACAACGCCCCATTGCCAGCCTTGCTTTCCATGAAAAAATGAGAAGCCGTGTTCAGGATATCCCGGTTGGACAAGATGGCAAGCCCCTTGTCGCAACTCCTGCTGCTCGTGTAACAGTAGTGGGGAAAGCCCAGCTTTTCCGCCAGAAAAGAGGCCTCCGCATTTCCCATAACCCCCTGCAGAAGCACCACGTCCGGCGCCCCGGCCCTGTTGACCATGGAAGTGATATCCTTTACCCGGCCAGACGATTCAAGGCCTTCAACATTACAGGTAACAACCGCAAGGGAATCCAGATAAATATTTTCCTCCTGCTGATAAGACATCAGGGCTGCCCCGCTTAACAAAACAAACAGGAAGGTCCAAACAAAAATTTTTTTGGCATGTCCGGTCATGTATTACTCCAACTTTAAAGACAATTTTTAATGTCCCTTTCAGGGATGGTTGAAATCCCTCGCCTTTAGGCGAAGCAAGTTTTAGATTGTCGCAGAGCGACTTTTCATCCCGGCCAATGAACCACAATCTGCGCCTCGTCATTCCGGCGAAGGCCGGAATCCAGGAGATAGGACTATTTAGGTCTCTGGATGCCGGATCAAGTCCGGCATGACAAAAAAGTTGATTTTAATCAACTGGTTTTAGAACCCCTCGTCTTATAGACGAGGGTTGTTCAGTTTTGAATTGTGGATTTTTGAATTCTTGGTTTTGCTGTTAAACGTTACAGCTTCTTCTGCACCAGCGCCGATGCCGGTCGCAGATCCCAGAATAGGTACAACCGGATAACATCAGGAGAAAAATGGTAAGTCCTGTCTGTAATAATGTTTGTCTTCATCCTTAATTCAAGATTAAGAATTCAAAATTCAAAATTATTCAAAAGGTTGCCGCAGCCTGCCCATCTCCACCCCCCTGCAACTGATACTCCGGCACCAGCTCCCGCAGCTTCTCCCTTATCCCGTCGCCGTCTTCCGCCTCCGCCAGCCGGACAAGCTCATGGATATGCCTCTTGAGCTCGTGTATCGGTTTAACGGATTCCGGGCTCAGGACCATGATATCCTGATGGAGTGTCTTCTGAATGCCTTCACCAGAGGTGATCAGCTCTTCGTAGAGTTTTTCTCCGGGCCGGAGCCCTACGTAGCGGATTTCGATATCCTGATCCGGGATGAACCCGGATAATTTGATCATATCACGGGCCATATCTCCGATGCACACCGGCGTGCCCATCTTGAGAACAAATATTTCCCCGCCGTTTCCCTGTGCGCCTGCCTGGAGGATCAGGCTCGATGCCTCGGGAATCGTCATGAAATAGCGGGTCACCCGGGGGTGTGTGACTGTCACGGGACCTCCGTCCGCGATCTGGCGTTTGAACAGGGGCAGGACGCTCCCGGCGCTGCCCAGGACATTTCCGAAACGGACCGCCATGCAGCGGACCTGGTTCAGGCGGGCGTAGCTCTGGGCCAGAAGCTCCACCACGCGCTTGGATGCGCCCATCACGTTGGTGGGACGCACGGCCTTGTCCGTGGAAACGATCACGCACCTTTCCACATGGCGCTTCTGGCAGAGCTCCAGGACGGTCTGCGTGCCCAGGATATTGTTGAATACAGCCTCCCACGGGTGATATTCCATCATGGGCACATGCTTGTAGGCAGCCGCATGAAACACGATCTGGGGTCTATAGTTGCGGAAGATATTCTCCATGCGCCCCATGTTCTGAACCGTTCCCAGGATCGACGCGGTCTCGAGTCCGGGATTTGCAGCCAGGAGTTCCAGATTTGCGTCATACAGACCCGACTCGTTCCGCTCTAAAATGATAAGCTGCGCCGGCTTGAATTTTGCGATCTGCCGGCACAGTTCCAGACCGATGGAACCGGCGCCGCCCGTGACCATCACCCGTTTTCCGGTCAGGAATCGGGAAACCAGCTGGTCTTCAATATGGACTACCGGTCTTCCCAACAGGTCTTCATAGCAAACCTCCCGGATATGGCTCACGGAAACTCTGCCCGAGACCAGTTCCATGAGTCCGGGAATGCTCTTGCAGGGGATTCCCGCGACATTGCAGATCTCCACGACACGCCGGATACCTGCCGGGCCTGCCGAAGGCATGGCAATGATGATCTCATCTACACCGTATTTGTGAACCAGTTCCACAAGATCCTCAATGTTCCCCATCACCCTGCAGCCATCCAGGGTGTTTCCGCGGAGTGAAGGGTTATCATCCACCAGGCCGAGCACGTCATACCGCAAAAGCCCCTTTCCCTTGATCACCCGCAAGAGTTGTGATGCGGCGTCTCCAGCCCCTGCAATAATGAGCCGTTTGAAATTGGGGGCCTTCCCGAAATTCGGAAGGGTCTTGATAACGGATAAGGAGGGATAAGCCATCCGGATGAAGGCCCGGAAACCCGACAGAAAGATAAAGGTCAGCAAAAAGTCAATGACCATTACCCCGCGGGAAAACCCGTCAAAACGTGTCGTGGCCAGGATTACCAGACAAACGGCGCCCGAAGAAGCAACACACCCCATGAGGATATTGAGCATGTCATGCAGGCCCGTATACCGCCACATGCCCTTATAGAGGTCAAACATAAAGAGAAAGGCCATCTTGACCGGCAGTATCCATGCCAGGGTAACCCATATCCCCAGGTGCATATGGAGGGTTATCGCACCGTCGAACCTCAGATAATAGGCCAGGTAATAGGCGGCTGCCAGGAGAAGGCAGTCTGCCAACAGCACAACGGGGAAGTTTTTGCTTTTGATGATCTTCACTTTATGAAATTTTGTCACGCAAAGGCGCCAAGGCGCCAAGAATTCACAGCAAATTAAAAGACTTCAGGACTAATTCAAAACTCAAAATTCAAAACTCAAAATTGCCTTTAACCCTCAGCGCCTTTGCGTCTTTGCGTGAGAAGCGTCGCTCGCCCTCGCGTCTTATTTTGCTTGAAAAACCTTTTCAATTTGATCAATTTATATTGAATAAATTTATTCAATGGCCACAGTTTAAATTCAGCGCAGAAATTTGATAATGGATATCCCAATGGCCGCATATGGACACGAACCCGCCACAGAGGGGACATTCAAGGCATACCCGCTGAACCCCTGCCGCTGGCGCTCTTCCGCCTTAAACCGGAGCTATAGCCTTCAAGAGCAATATAGTTTCTGCTGAAAGACCCAATTTTTTTCGCTTGAAACAAGACATTGAATATATTATCATTTCATAAATACGAAAAAGAACTAAAGGGTGATGAAATGCAAAGAATCCGAATAGAATATGATTCCAATCTAGATGCACTGGTTGCAATATCCAAACGGCTGAGCCGATCTGAAAAACAATACAATATGTCTTCCGAGGAATTTTATGATAAATTTTCTAAAGGGGTTATGGACGACATAATAGAATTTACAGAATGGGCCAATGATTACCGGCATTATTTAGCTATCTATAGAAAATTGGAAAAGCAGCTTCGAAATGTTGCGTGATACCGCACTTGAGGAATACCTCTCCCGCCTTCATGAAGTGATTCATAACCTTGAAGACAGTTATGCCGAACTTTATGAAGAGGAGTTCCTTTCAAATGACCGGCTTAATGTACGGGTACGAATTCGCATGGGTGATGGTCAGCTGCTTGAACTGAATGAAGCGGTTGTTATTGAAAAACATGAGATTTGTCACCTTGGTTATCGTTATCACCTGCAAGATAGGAATAACAACCTCGTATTTAGGTATGATAACACACCTCATTTTCCGGATCTAGGCAGTTTCCCAAACCACAAGCATCTGCCGAATGGTGTTGTCGATGCTGAGAAACCGGATATATTAAATGTGATAAAGGAAGCATCGGTTTTTCAAAATGGCCGGCATTGATCTGATCGCCGGCGATGCCGGTAACTCGTAATCAGTATTCTCCCTTCACTGCTCACTCATTTCTCATCACCCATCACTGTTCTTTCTTATAACCTTCGCCGGCACTCCCCCCCAAGTCTCACATGGTGGAACAGATCTGGTAACCACCGCGCCGGCGGCGATAACCGCGTCATCCCCTATGACCAGGGGATTTTTCTCCGTGCCGTTTATGATTACCGCCCCGGTTCCCACATAGACCCGTTTACCGAAATGCACCCAGCCGGAAACATGCACTCCAGGCGCAAGCGTCGTATAGTCGCCCATCACCACATCATGGCCAATCGTGCAGTCCAGATTGATCTGAACATGCTTTTTAATGTGAATATTTGTGGTTAAAATGCACCCTGCGCAGATGATTGCTCCTTCTTCAATGTCGATCCATTTAGACATTTCAGTGCAAGGGTGGATTAAACTTGCAATCTTAAAGCCGTGTCCCAGAACTTTTCCGGTAATCCTTTGCCGTATCTTCGGCGAACCAACAGCAACCACCGTCAATGAATCCGCATGCCTTTTTCGTGCGTCTTCCAAGGATAAAACAGGTATGCCGTTAAACTGCTTTTTCAGAAGGTCTGGGTTATCATCAACGAAGCATGAAATTTCAAAGTTTTTGCACTGCTCCGCGAGCCAGGCAACTTCCCGGCCAAATCCCCCGGCACCAAATACAATAATTTTCTGCATTATGTTCAAGGTCTTCCAGAGAAAAAAATATTATAGTTGAAAAACTGACTGATTTTTATTAAATTGAGTCATCCAACTAACCCCATTTAGGAGATCGCTGTCATGTACATTCCCCAAAAGCAACTTGAAGCCCTGAAAAACGTTGTCCGTCCCGGTAAGGTAGCTATCGTATATGGCCCCCGCCGCGTGGGCAAGACCACCCTTCTGAAAAGCTACCTGGAATCCTTTGATGGCCAAGCCCTTTTCGTAAACGGTGACGATATCGTGGTTCGCCGGTACCTGGAGAGCCAATCCATAGAAAAACTCCGGGAATTTGTCGGGAATCAATCACTCCTTGTTGTGGATGAGGCACAATATATTCGCCAAATCGGACTGAATCTGAAACTTATCGTCGATCATATCCCCTCACTTCCCATAATTGCCACGGGCTCCTCCTCATTTGATCTTGCCAAAGATATCGGAGAACCGCTTACGGGGAGGAAATATGTCCTAAAACTGCTTCCGCTTGCTCAAATGGAGATCTCGCAAATCGAAAAGCCCCACGAAACCAAGGCGCGTTTGGAGTCACGGCTGATTTACGGATCATACCCGGAAGTGGTTCTTCTGGCAAACAACAAGGATCGGGAGGATTATTTGCGCGAACTCATTTCAGCCTATCTTCTTAAGGACATCCTACAACTGGAAGGAGTGCGACACGCGGATAAATTACAGCGTCTCCTTCAACTACTGGCCTTTCAAATCGGCAAGGAAGTATCCATTGCTGAGTTGGGAAGGCAGTTGGGCATGAGCAAGAACACGGTCGATCGTTACCTGGATCTTCTGGAAAAGGTTTTTGTCATATACAAGCGAAGCGCTTTCAGCCGCAACCTGCGAAAAGAGATTGCCAAAAATCATCGGTATTACTTTTTTGACAACGGCATTCGCAATACCCTGATAAACAATTTCAATCCCTTATCACTTCGAGACGATGTGGGTATGCTTTGGGAAAACTACATTGTGACTGAACGTATGAAAAAACAGGAATATCTTGGCCAATCAACAAACGCCTATTTCTGGAGGACCTATGATCAAAAAGAAATTGACCTGGTTGAAGAGCGCCAGGGCGAGCTCTCCGGCCTTGAGATCAAGTGGCGTATCGGCCGGATCAGACCGCCGAAGGAATGGGCAACCGCTTATCCCGGAGCATCTTTTGAGGTGATACACCCGGAAAACTATCTTGGCTTAATCCAATAAGACCAGAGGGAAAAGGTACGTGAGCATGAAAGGTCATGAGGCTGTAAGGCGTGGGTGCATAAAGCGACAAAACGTAAGTCGTGAAATCGTAAGTCGTGCTTCGTGAATCGCTCTAACGTTCTCCCATCCCCCCGCTCTCCCGCCACTTCCCGGCCAAACCGTCCTGCACCATACATATTGATTTTTTTCATTGTTTAATCGGCGTAATGAGTAATGAGTTATGAGTAATGAGTTATGAGTAATGAGTTATGAGTAATGAGTAATGAGTAATGAGTTATGAGTTATGCGTTATGCGTTATTGTCACTCTTCACTTGTTTTTTGATGCTTTGAATGAGGCCTAAAAGCATCTTTCTTATTGGGTCAACGGAACGTTCAGGTCCTTCCGACACCATTCGCAATTCTTTGGCTAGTAACCACTGAGTTTCCAACTCACTGAGTGAGCCAAGTGCAATATATAAAAACTGAATAAATTCGCGCTGAGATGATCGAGCCGCCCCTTCAGCCAAGTTGCTTGGAATAGATACCGCAGCGCGCCTCATCTGAGAAGTTAACCCATACACCTCTTCTTTGGGGAATGAACCTGTAAACTGGTAGACGGTCTTGGCCAATTCCATGGCCTGTTGCCAAACTTTGAGGTCTTTATGTGTTTTAATGCCTTCAGTCATAATTAGTGACGAGTGATGAGTGATGCGTACCGGGTGATGAGTAATGGGGACGGCACGTTCTTTGGGGCAGATTCCTCTCATAACTCATATCTCGTCACTCTTCACTAATCCGCCTTCAGCGGATTAAATTCTCTCATCGTAGCCTCTCCCGCCCCACTGATCCCTTCCCGCCTCACCACCTTAACAACCGTCATCCCAATAATCTTAAGATCCAACCACAACGACCGGTGATCCACATACCACACATCCAGATTAAACTTGTCTTCCCATGAAATGGCATTTCTTCCATTCACCTGAGCCCATCCGGTCAATCCGGGTTTCACCTCATGCCGCCGCGCCTGTTCCGGCGTGTAGCGATCAAGATACTGCATCAGCAATGGACGCGGCCCCACAAGGCTCATATCACCCCTGAGCACATTCCACAACTCCGGCAGTTCGTCCAGGGACATAGAGCGCAAGAACTCCCCAGGTCCTGTCAGTCTATCCTTATCCGGCAGCAAGAATCCTTTCTGATCAACCGCATCAGTCATTGTTCTGAATTTATAGATCTGAAACGGTTTTCCTCCCATTCCGGGCCGCGTCTGTTTAAACAGAATGGGAGAACCCAATCTTTCCCTGACCATGATAGCGATGGCAGCCAAAAACGGACTTAAGGCCAATAGAATGAGGGCTGAAGCAACGGCATCCATTATCCGTTTAACCATTTTTCAATTGTTCTTATTGAAGAGTTATGAGGAGTGAAAAACAGTTCAAGCATCACCAAGTCGGTTGCGAATCCAAGCTGGATCTCGCCGATTCATCGAGAATCTCAATTTTCATCTATTGGCTTTTCTGATCCTGTCCTTGGCCGCAGCGAACCCGGAAAACTTACCCGCACCATCCCGAACCCTTTTCTCCCTTTCCAATAGAACTTCCTCATGCCATGGAGGTGAAGATATCGATTCAGGACTCTGACAGAGATCATCCCATAATTTCTCCATTGCAGCGAGTTTTTCCTCAGTGGTCATTTTTTCCAATGGTAATTGAAATTCCATAGGGATACCTCCGGGATAACGTATGGAGACCTTTGAAAAACGCTCCCTTTTGCACCAACTCGGCGTCAGGCTCAAATTTTAATCCTCGAA
>DIKH01000100.1:0-2936 GCA_002424495.1 Desulfobacteraceae bacterium UBA5623 | reverse complement strand
AAATTGAGCATTTTTCAAAGGTCTCGTATGTATTTTGCGGGTAAGGGATTAATCCGGTCATTCCCAAACTATACAAAAAAATTCCTTTATGCAATACCGTTCTTTTCCAGGAGGCTGTCCAGTAGGATCGCAAAAAATCAGAGCGATAGAAAATAAGTGACCATATATCAGAAAGCTAGATGGTAAGCACTGAACCGCCCTCACGCCCCACGCACTCCCAGCTTCCCAACTTCCTAACTTCAATCCCTTCCCCCTCACTGCTCACTGCTTACTGCTTACTGTCTCTTATAATTCAGAATTCAAAACTCAAAATTGCCCTTTCCCAGCTTCCTGTTTTTCATTGACTTCGATTGTCTGAGTGATATTCTTACATACAAGTAAGGAACTTAGCTTATGCTTAAAGGTGGGAAAAGACCATGATCATTAGCAAGATATCATCTAAAGGCCAGGTGACAATCCCTAAAAAAATCAGAGAGATCCTCAATATTGATGTTTCCGGAAAGATCGGATTCACATTACTTGAAAATGGAAAGGTTCTGATAACGAGCGAACAAAATTCGGCCAAAATGCTTTTTGGCATTCTCAAACACAGAAAGCCGTCCAAGGCTGTCCCGGTGGAAGAAATGAAGGCAGCCGTTCGGGAGCGACGTTGTAAAAGGATTTTGGTATGATCGCTTTTGACACCAACGCACTTGTCCGGATGCTGGTCGAAGACGATGCGGCTCAGGCAAGAACCATAAAAAATATAGTATCCTATATTGAAGATCATTCTGACCGGATTATTGTCCCATCCGAAGTATTGATAGAAACAGTTTGGGTTCTTGAATCCGTATATCATTGCACAAGAGCGGAAGTATGCAACTTTCTTGAAACATTGGTTCGAACCGCGACATTTGCCTTCGAGGACCCGGTTGTCATTCGTACTGCAGTCTCACAATATAACCAAGGAGGAGATTTCGCGGATCTTGTCATTGTGAATAAGGCAAAAAGGCTCAAGGCAAAACAACTCATCAGTTTCGACAAGAAATTACAGAAAATATTCCCTGGTTATGTTGTTGAATCTGTCAAAATCCATGAAAGCTAACAAAATATACGCAACATTCCGTCATGTATTCGCTGTGCCATTTTTTGCGTGATTCGAACATCTCCATCTCCAACCACTCAAAATTCAAAACTCAAAATTCAAAATTGCCTTTAACCCTCAGCGTCTTTGCGCGAGATATTTTTCTTACCACTTCCACCACCCTCTCCAAATCCCCCTCTGTCATGGCCGTCCCAGAAGGAAGACAAAGCCCCCTTTCGAACAGAAACTCTGAAACCTCTCCACCCACAACCCTGGAAGGGTAATGAGTAACGAGTAATGAGTTATGAGTCCTTAGCCTCGCTTTCTCATCACCGCCCCTAAACACCGGCTGCATATGCATGGGTTTCCAAACCGGGCGAGACTCAATATTCTCTTTTTCAAGCGCCAGCCGCACCTGTTCCCGGTCTGCCCCGAATTCTTCCGGATCAATCAATATCACGGTCAACCACCTGGTACACCTGCCATAGGGCGCTTCAGGCATAAACTCGATACCCGGAAGATCCCCCAATGACTGAACATAGGTGTCAAAGATCTCCCGTTTTCGAGCCACACGCTCATCCAGAGACTGAAGTTGTCCTCGACCAATGGCCGCCAGTATATTGCTCATCCGATAATTGTAACCGATCTCCGTATGCTCATAATGGGGAAAAGGGTCCCGGGCCTGCTGCGACAAAAACCGGGCCTTAGAAATCAATTCCTCGTCATCAGATGCCAGCATGCCCCCGCCGGAGGTAGTGATGATCTTGTTGCCGTTAAATGAAAAAACAGCAGCCGCAGCTCCAATCCCCGCATGCAAAGAAATATCTCGCGCAAAGCCGCCAAGCTCGGCAACTGAATAATTTTCCTCTTTATTAAACTTTGCGTCTTTGCGTCTTTGCGTGAGACATTCTTCTCTTGTGCCTTTGCCACTTTGCGTGAAATATCTCGCGCCCATCGCTTCCGCCGAATCACAGATAACCGGCGCCCGGAACCTCCTGCATATATCCATGATCCGAGGCAGATTACAGCACTGCCCATACAGATCCGTAGGAATCACCGCTACAGGCAACCGTCCCAGTTTTTCACAATTGCCCAACTCTTTTTCCAGCAGATCCGGGTCCATGTTCCATGATTCCCGGTCACAATCAATAAAAGTAAGATCACATTTTTCAAATGTAGCCGGCGTCACACTCCCAATAAACGTCAAGGTAGATGCCAGCACCAGCGGACGTTGATCCGCACAAGGAACATCAAGGTGTTTTGTTTTAAGCTTTTGCTGCTCACTGCTTACTGCTAACTGCTCACTGTTCACCGTCCTTTCAATAATCAGCCTCAATGCCAGATGCATGGCCGCCGTGCCGCTAGAAAGGGCCAGACAGTGCTTGATGCCCGTATATTCTGAAAACTCCCGCTCAAAGGCATCAACCTGCGGGCCTAAGGGAGCAATGTAGTTACTTTCAAAGGCCTCCTTGACGAACCTAACCTCCTCTCCATTCATATGAGGAGGAGAAAGAAAAATACGTTCAGGTGCAACGGAATGTTGAATTCGAAGATTTCGATTGGTCATTTTGTTATTTATTGGGAGGCGTGAACGAGTAGATATAATGCGTATTCTTTTTCTTCGCGTTTTCGAGTCTGCTTACTGTTCACTGTATTTCATCAATTCAAATTTAAAAATTTAGAATTCAAAATTGCCCTTTCCCCGCCCATATGAGGAGGAGAGAGGAAGATCCGTTCCGGCATAACCAAATGATTTATCAAGAAATTTTTGACGGACCTCGCGTTAAGGAATTAGGACGGAACTGATTCGTGTCACTGTGAGACCTTTGAAAAACGCCCCCTTTTGCGCCAACTCGGCGTCAGACTCAAATTT
>DIKH01000101.1 GCA_002424495.1 Desulfobacteraceae bacterium UBA5623 | reverse complement strand
CACTTTTAAACGACCATTGACACCGGGCAGCCAGTTTTAAGGGGATAAACACAATCTCTTGATCTCTGCCGCTTTTGGGGCCTCGAATTGTGATTTTGCGGTCATTAAGATCTTGGGGTGTGATTTTCAGCACTTCCCCCACTCTCATGCCACTCCGCGCCATGAGTTCGAGCATAAGCCGGTTTCTTGGTTTTTGTGTCCGAAAAATCATTTCGTCCACGACCTCTTTTTCAAGGATCGGCCATTGAATAGATTTTCCATGTTTAAAGAGTTTTCGGAGCACGGGATTGTCGCAGGGGTTATGAAATTCAGGGTCAATGGAGTTTTTGAAGAAATTGAGGAAGGCCGATAGGAGGGAATAGCGAAGTCTTTTGGTGGATTGTTTGGCCCCTTCAGTGATTTTATTGAGGAAGGCTAAAACATCGTCTGTTTTTATTGAAATGATTTCTATGTTGCCGATATGGGTTAAAAAATTGTCAAGCAGGCTTCGATAATTCCTCAGTGTGCTTTTGCTATAACCGCCCGTTTGATAGTCAAAAAAAAGGTAATGGCCTCTGATAGTTTCATGATGTACCTCCCTGTTTGGGTCGAAAAATAGATTTGCCTCGGCTTACATAATATGCTAACATTATGATTATATTGTCAAAGAAGCAATACAAATTCCGTCTCTTTTTGGCTAAAGGAGAGAAAAAATGCGAATAGCTGAAATACCGGAAATAGAAAATCTCAGTGCACCGGAAAAGATTCTTTTGGCCGAGGACCTCTGGGACAGTGTTTCTGTTGATGAGACAAAAGTACCTATCCCTCAGAGTCATCTCAGCGAATTGACTAAAAGGCTGAAAAGTTATGAAGCCAATCCCGGCAATCTATTGTCTCTTGAAGAACTTCAAGAAAAAATAGAGCGTAGAAAATGATATGTGCTTTACGCTTTCTTCCCGAACTGGAAGAGGATGTGTTTGCAGGGTATTCTTGGTACGAAGAAAAGGCCCCCGGGCTCGGTGAGGAATTTCTCCGGATGTTCTATGCGTGCTCTGCTGAACTCCGGCGAGATGCCCTGATATACAGAAAAGTGCATGGTGAGATCAGAAGACGCTTACTCAGAAGATTTCCATATGCTATTTATTATAAGATAGCGGGAAATGAGATCATAGTGTTCGGCTTCTTTCATTGTGCCAGGGACCCACGCACGGTTAAAGCAGAACTTTCGGATCGGGCCATCCAAGAAGACCTAAGAAAACAGTAGGGGCAAATTCTTGAGCCTCTGTATCTATTACACTTTCAAAGATGAAACAGGCTTTTTTTGATTATAGAGGATTTTCCAAGGCGCTATAATCCCAGCCGTTTATAGGTCATATGTTGGGGCCATGCCAAGGATCCGGACTTGCTATACCGCGCATTTTGCACTATATAAGGCAAATGGTGATACAGGATTAACCTGATTAAGAAAGAAATTCCTAAAACATTTGAAGCGAGGAAATGAACACAACATCCATACTGGCCGGGTTTGTCAATCGAATCCAATTTGATGATATCCCCGAAGACATTGTTAAAGAATGCAAGAGGCTTTTGATGGATTCCATTGGCTGCGCCCTGGCCGGAACCTTTACGCAAAAGGGAAGGATCGCACTTGCGTTTGCAAAAGGCTTTGGATTTCCTTCTGAGGCTACTGTGATCGGGAGTGAGGAAAAGGCGTCGGTTCCTGTTGCATCATTTGCAAACGGGGAGCTATTTAACGCCATGGACTATGACGCCCTTTGCGCCCCTTCAGGCCATATTACACCCTATGTCCTCTCAGCTCCCCTGGCCATGGCGGAATGTAAAAACGTTCATGGCAAAGACCTGATCACAGCAATTGCCGTTTCCCACGAAATCGCACAGAGAATCACATCAGGACTTGTCATTCCTGACCGTCTTTCAAGAACAACAACAGAGACAGGGATATCCATATGCCTTCCCATACATGGCTACGGAGTGAACATCTTTGGATCTATTGCAGGAGTAGGCAAAATATTGGGGCTTTCCGTTGAAAAGATCGCCCATGCCTTTGGGATCGGTGGATCAATGTGTCCTGTGCCCACACTGATGCAGTTTGCCCAGGGCATTCCCGGGTCCATGACAAAATTTTCTCCTTCAGGATGGATCGCACAGGCAGGCGTCACTGCCGCCTTGCTTGCACAGATGGGATACACCGGGGCCGGAGACGTGCTTGACGGAGAATTCGCCTTCTGGAAGTCATTTGCAGCAGATGGCTGGGACCCTGGAATTGTGGTAAGCGACATCGGAAGGGCATGGTTTTTTTCAGGGGCGGTAGGTTACAAAGAATATCCATGCTGCGGGGCCATGCAGGGCGCCCTTGATATCTTTTGCGCCATTATTGACAAATTCTATATCCAGCCGCAGGACATCAGGGAAGTAAATGTGGCGTTGAACCTCCTGGCGGAGCTTGCCCTGTGGAAAAATATGGAAATAGAAAATCACATAGACGCCCAGTTCAGCACGGCCTATGTCTTTGCAGCGGCCGCACATAGGATTCCAGCAGGCCGCAAGTGGCAGGAGGAAGAGACTTACCGGGCGCCTGAGATTAAAGAGTTTATGAAGAGGATAAACATTTTTACTCCTGCAAGCCCTTACTATGGTGAAAGAAGGGCTGTTGTAGAAGTCGTCGTTAAGGAAAAAAATTCAACCAGCGAAACGCGATATACGGAAAAAGATGCAGGGCATGCCATGGCAGTGATGGATGACAAACAGCTACAAGAAAAATTCAGAAAAAATGCTTCCCCCATGCTGTCACCCGAAAAAATAGAACAGGCCCTGAAGGCAATCCTTTCCCTCGAAGAGCTTGATGATGTTTCGCGTTTAATGGGACTTTTTCAGGTAGCACCCACCGAAACCTGAACCCTGTCCCCTTACATTCAGAAAAAGGCTCCAATGAATAGAACGGAGATTGGCAAGAGTCCAGATCTGACACCATTACCCGCCCTGCATCTATACAGGGCAGTGGGATGACTGGGGTGAGGATGCGCGTCCCTGGAATATCCCGGAGAAGGTTCGGCGACTTATTCCTTTTCGCCTTCACGTCGGTGGAGCTGGTTCTGCTCATTCTCATTACGCCCACCTTCGCGATCGTTGATTGGATCTACGTCTCAGAGCATCTCCTGGTCCTGTGGATCGCCTTTACGCGCCCTCCGGCAGAGGTGCGGGATCTCTCGTTGCCTTCCAGCATCGCCGTCGTTGTATCATATGCCTACCCCTATGCCCAGGTGGTGTATCTCCGGTGGGCGTCCGGCAACACGGCGTGGCCAGGGGTTGGGCTGGCGCTTGTTGTGCTCGGGGCGTGTCTGAGCTTCGCCAGCCTCCTCAGTCTGGGCAGATGGTTCGGAGTCTGGCCTGCCTTCCGGGGTCTGGCAACGAGAGGCCCCTACCGGCTCGTGCGCCACCCGATGTATCTGGCCTATATGCTCGCGGACATTGGTTACGGCCTCTATGAATATAATTCCGGAACAGTGATGCTGGTGATTGCTGGCTGGGCATCCCTGTTCTACCGCATCCGCGCCGAAGAGCGGATACTCTCTCAAGATGCCGGATGGCCGAGCTATGTTGCCTTGGTGCGCTACCGCCTCCTCCCCGGCCTCTGGTAGGCGGCGGGAAAGGGGATAGAGGAACGTTGTCCAATATCATCACGAGACCTTTGAAAAACGCCCCTTTTTGCGCCAACTCAGTGTCAGACTCAAATTTTAATCCTCGAAATACTCAATGTATTCCTGTGGTTAAAATTTTCGTCTTTCTTGATTTGGCACAAAATTGAGCATTTTTCAAAGGTCTCATCACTTTTTATCGGGCAAGATAATTTGGCCGAAGAGAAAGTATGGGGTGTTGAAAATATGAAAACGCCGGGGTCAGACCCACACATTTGGCGGAATGTGCTTTCTAAACAATTTCCCAGCGAGCGCCTTGCACCTGATGACCGGATGAAGGAGAACGTTAACGCTATAAAAGTACCATTTCAACAACGATATCCTTATTTATGGCCTTTGCCGTGCCCTTGATTGCCGTTCTTGTGTTTCTGGTGGCCTTTATTGGCACGTGCTCTATACTCCGGGACATAACAATCATTGTACCACTTCTCGCTCACGAAATAGACAGGTCGGCCACACGCATTATATTCGGAACAATGCTTGCTCCAGTGTTTCGCATGACCAGGAGGTACGACCAGGTATAGAGGCTCATATTCAACGTGACGAGGCGGGGGTCCAATTATGATTGGTGTTGGGTTAATGAGTTCTGGCCGAGGAAAGTCTCCAATGTCAATGCTACCATAAAAACCTGGCTGGCCGACACTGATAGAGACCCCGACATCGGCAGCATGTGCTGAAACGGCTACAAAGGTTATCATGATGATGAATAGAAAATGTTTCATAAAGTGTCTCCTTTAGATTGATTTTAATACACTTGGATGCATTTGGATAATCCTTGACTCAACACCCTTTTTGCCTTATTTTTTAATGAGATAAGATGGTTATTACTTCACATTTTTTCAAGAGAACATCTTTTAATTTTCCCTTTACGGTTGGCCACCTTTCCGGCTTTTCTCATCATCCGGGACGATGCATTTTTAAAGCAAATATTATGCCAAGTCGAGTGGGTTGGGTGGTTAAACCCAACAATCTTTGGGAGGGGACCTTGGGGCGACCTTACATTATAGTATAACTTTAGTGCAATGTGTGCTATTAGCCTATTTTTGTAAATATCATTTAACCACCCAGTTTCACCAGACAAGCGGGACGATGATATTCATCAACCTGACTGCATCAAGGCCCCGGAAAGAATACTGGACTGTGCCGATGAGGTTATCCCTAGGATGATTCAGACTCGACTTCCCGGGTTACCGTGGAAGACGAATCCCTGAACCACGGCTTGCAAAGCAATAGATGTCAGGCAACAATAAGTTTCAGGGGGAGCCGGGGGGACATTCTCAACCTTTAAACTTCATTCCCAACCGTTTGCTAAAAATCTTTGCTTAAATATCCGCGGCCCTGACAGCTAAATCCCTTCAAATATGACAGCAGTCGCCCCTATGGCCAGTGGAATCGCATTGTTTATTACGGCATCCCAGCCGGACATGTCCTCTATGCCTGCGATGTTTTTTGTTGCACGGTTATAAACCTCTTTTGCAAATTTTTCAGGTTTACCTGGCTTGAACAGCGGCTTTAGCTGTTTCAGGAAGTCACCCGCTTTTTTCTGGAATGCTGTTTGGTTGTCGTAAACATATATATTGGCATATTTTTCAAACGCGTAGTGAGATGCGCTGTTGTCCGTAAATACCTCGAAAAATATTGCCATATTGCCGACATGGTGCGGTGCGGTGAGATCCTGCAGGTAATGAGCGGCCCAGCCTAAGGTTTTCAGATTGACATCACCCTTATCAAAGGCCTTATTGTAATAGGTCTGAAAATTACCCAGGGCGGTCTCATCAATATCATCAATTAAGTCAATAAGCATCAGGGTCTGGTTATTAAAACAGTTTTGCAGGAAATTGCCGTACTTCCCGCCCCTGACCTTGCCGTAAAAGTGGCCCTCGAATGCCAGCCTGTACATATCCTTGTTGGTGTCAGGCTGAACACATGCGGCCTTCAATTCTTTCAGCAGGGTCTGGTTGGACTTGCCCAGCAGCTCAAGGGCCTTTTCGGTAATAAATTCATGGGTGGAGTTTGTTCTGTTTAATGCACCCTTTAGGATGTCATAGTATTTATTTGCCTTCCTAAAGATATCCCATATCAGCTTGTGCCGGTCTTCCAGCGCACCCGACAGGAGAGAAAACCTTTTGTCCAGTCCGGCAGCTGCGAACTTGTCCTTGCTGATCAGGCTTAAAGGTTTATCCATTTTTTCCTTTAGCTTCTTGATTTCATTATTGGCCCTGGCCAAGGTTTCCATTTCTTCTGTGGAGGCGGCAACCGGATTCGAACCGGTGAATAACGGTTTTGCAGAAGAAAAAATGAAGTTTTGATGCAGTAATTTCAAATAGTTATATCTATCAAGGTGCGGGTTTTTTGCATGAATCCGCACCCCATCCGCAACCATTTGCAGCAGTTTGCAGTGTGGCAAGTATCCGAACATAAGTCACCTTGATTTTTTTACAATTTCCTTGACAATAAAGTTTGAGTTATGATATTGATATGTCAACTTGACAATCGGGGGCTCGAATGGCTTACACAAACCAACAATTGTCGGATATTTTCCAAATTAATTTGGCAAAGTGGAAACGATGGTCGCGGGAATTCTTACCGCCTGATCCTATCGCCGGGATGCAGTGCGGAGTTGCGCGAGAATATAACGAGCAGGAGGCCTTTATAGTATACCTTGGCGGTTATCTGGTGAGCAATTTAAAGTTTTCTATTCCGGAGACAAAGGTTCTGTTGCGAGAGCTAAACGGTTTTCTCATGATAATGGGATTTTATCCACTCCGTGTACTAGATCCGAAATTGACTGTAAATATCATGCGCAAAGATAACGGTTTTTTTTACGAAGTGAAAGAGAGTCTGAAGCGCGAGTGCATTGATGCAGAGCGTAATATTTATAAAGAAGAATATTCGATAAAATTATTTGAAACAAGCGGCAATACCAGTGATGTAGATTTACTAAATGTCAAGAAGTTGCATCTGTCTCATTTGATCGAGGTTTTTTTGAACAAACTTGAAATGGTAGCATAATTTTTTTAACACTAGTTGTTATGTTGATATAACAACTAGGCAAGCGAGGTGTCACGATGATCAAAAAAATTAATCTTTTCGCAGAGATTTGGAACCGTGGTTGGACACAGCGGGATTTGTCGCGTGAAACCGGCATTCATGCTTCAACTTTATCTCTTATCCTGAATGGCCGGCTGACTCCGTCGAAGGGGCATGTTGAGAGAATTAGCAGGGCACTGGGGCAACCAGCCGTAAAACTTTTCAAAGATTAACAAGTCACGCGGGTAGCTAATGCACGGTTGGACCAAAAAAAAAGGCGGCGCCAAATATGCCGGAGTGGGGGAAAGGACGTTTCACGAATTCCTAAAAATGGGGCTGCGCCATATAAAATTGCCGTCGGGCTCTGTACTCATAAGGTACCAGGATATTGACGAGTTTTTGGAACAGTATGTTGTCAACGAAAATACTGTGGATAACATTGTAGATCGGGTTTTGGGGGACATGTCGTGACAGGAGTTTCGCAATTCATTGATGCAATTAGAGAGGCGGGTATGTGCCCACCGGATACGCTTCTCCCTGGTAAAATATACCGCTTTTCGGACGGCACTGGTCGAAACAAAAACGGATGGGCGATCATATACACGAACCCGGACGGCAGCGCAGGTGGGGTGTTTGGCGATCATAAAGATACACGTCAGGCATGGTTTTCTGGGAACGGGGGCATGGACCCGGAACGGCGCAAACAGCTTCAGAAGCATATTGAAATTGCGCGACGAAAGGCCGATGCGGAGCGAAAACAGGAGCAGGCCAGAGCCGCGATTCGGGCGAAAAAAATTTGGGATAACGCCAAACCTGCAAATATCGAGCATCCATATTTGAAAGCAAAAAAAATCAACCCTTACAGTTTAAAACAGTCAGGGAAAGCCTTGGTTGGTGCGATATACAACACAAACCGTGAGCTTGTATCTCTCCAATTTATATACCCGAACGGCACAAAACGCTTTTTAAATGGCGGCCAGCTTAAGGGCTGCTTTTCTGTGATTGGAAACATACACCAGGGATCAGGGGTGTATGTTTGCGAAGGATTCGCTACGGGCGCTACAATCCACGAAGCAACCGGAAAGCCTGTCATTATAGCGCTAAACTGCGGAAATTTACACCCTGTCTGTGAGGCAATAAAAAAAATGTATCCTGATATAAAATTAACGATTGTAGCGGATAACGACCTGCACACTGAGGGAAATCCGGGCCGTACAAAAGCCGAGGCGGCGGCGGTTGCCTTCGGCGCGTATATAACCATCCCGGACAGAGCTGGAGATTTTAATGACCTTATTTCCCGGGATGGGTTATCCCTGGAGAAAGTTAAATCTCAGCTTGAGGGTAATATATACAAACCAGGTACTACGGAGACGAAAAACGAGTGGGAAGACCCCGTTTACTTGGATGATCACCCTTTGCCGGAGGTGACGGCAGGACTGGTTTCGGGGCCTTTGGGTGAAATGGCCAAAGCAGTATCTCTCGCCACGGAGACGCCTTTGGAACTTGCTTTGTCTATGGGCCTTGCAACAGTTTCAGCAGCGGTTCAGAAAAAGATAAAGGTGATGCCAGAGCCTGGGTATTTTGAGCCGGTTAACATTTGGTGTCTCACAGCATTGGATTCTGCAAATCGAAAGTCAACTGTTCAGAGGGTAATGACAAACCCATTGACCAAGTGGGAAGAGCGGCAATCCTACAGGTTGGGGTTGGAATACAAACAAGCACTAAGCCGAAGGAAAAGTCAGGAAAAACGTATTGACAAACTTCGCACCAAATACGCTGGGGCAAAGGCCGAAGAGTTGCAAGGCATTGAGGCTGAAATTTTTGCAGCCGAAAAATGCCTGGAAGATGTCCCACCCTTGCCGAAGATATGGAGCCAGGACATTACGCCCGAGCACCTGGGCACCGTTATGGCAGAACAAGGCGAACGGGCCGCGATCCTTTCATCAGAAGGCGGGATTTTTGACACAATGGCAGGCCGATATTCAAATGCAGTTCCGAATCTTGATATCTTCCTGCAAGGTCATGCGGGGGACTCTGTGCGGGTGGAACGGGGCAGTCGTGAGCCGGTTTATATGGTTGACCCGGCCTTAACCATGGGGTTGTCACCACAGCCGGAAGTATTAAAGGGGCTTGTTGATAGACCCGGATTCAGAGGCCGCGGACTTTTGGCCAGATTTCTATATTTTATTCCAAAATCAAATCTTGGCCACCGGAGCCTTGAGCAAAACCCCGTGCCGGCGGCGATAGAGGCTGCTTATGATGCGATGTTGTTTTCTTTGTTGGATATCACTGTCAATGAGCCATATATCCTTAATTTCGCTCCTGATGCTTATCGGGAGTGGAAATTGTTTCAGCGGGCAGTTGAGCTTGAGCTAAGAGACGGCGGCAAATTCGAGATGATACGCGACTGGGCTGGGAAGCTTCCTGGGGCCGCAATAAGGCTTACCGGTATCTTGCATTGTGCACTGCATTACCGTAAACCCTGGGGCCGCGATATTGGTCTTGAGATTGTAACGAACGCTTTGGATCTTGCTGCGATATACTCAGAGCACGCATTGTATGCTTTCAACTTAATGGTGGGTGATCAAAATCTCTCAAACGCCCGGAAAGTTTGGAGATGGATCGAGAGGAACCGACAACCAGAGTTTGCGAAGCAGGAAGTTTATCAGGGACTCAAAGGGTCTTTCCCGAGGGCGGCAGATCTGGAGGAGCCTTTAGCGATCCTGGAGGAACGAAATTATATCTGGAAAAATAAATCTAACACCAAGGGACCCGGCAGGAAAAAAGAAATATTTGAGGTCAACCCACAATTGAGGTGGGGATGATGAAGAAAAACATTTTAGGGATATTAGGTATTTTAGGTATACAAATCTATTTTAAAAAAAAATGTGTTTTTGAATCTTATATATTATTATAACAATTTAATATTAAAGGATATTTTAAATTATGGGGTGGAAAGACATACTGAGCAATTCTCCAATGGTTTCCGTGGATGATTCAAATTCTAATTGCCCGACTAATATTCCTAAAATCCCTAAAATTAGGATGCTAAACAAAAAAGATCCAGAATATTTTAACGGTGAGGTCCGTAAAGTTATCACTGAACTGAACAACCGAGGCGTTTCCCTTATGGATTTCCCAGAAGCAACCAGGCACCGGGCTTTCCTCCTGGAACAACAGATCTCTAAGGCTGTTAATGCCGGAGATATGGCTAGTTTTGATCAGTGTTTAACCGAATGGCGCCGGTGTTTCCATTAGGGGTTAATGCAGTTCCGAGCATACGGTTTTATTTGCTTTCCAGGGAAAAGAACCATGACACGAGGAAAGGCTAAAGGCTTAAGTGGTTGGAATGATAAAGGATGTCAAGAAAACGGTGTGTTTTTATTGGAAGATTGGGAAAAGTGTTGGATTTTACGACACTCCATGATGCACAGCCCGCGATATGTGTCGAATAATTCGACAGTTAGGAGGTCCTAGAAAATGAGTCCAGAAAGAACACTGTCACGAATAGCAAAACTAATTGATCGGCTTTCCGATCAACTGGAGAGGGAGAAGACGTTTCCGGAAAAGGGGCGACTCAACGAGCTGACACAACTTGTGTCTTCTTATACCGGCCTTCTGTCGGCTATCGGGGAGAGATCGGCCCAAAGCCATGGCGAGCAGGACTCTGAGGATATTCTGATCCGAGGGAAAAGAGGTGCGTATGAGCGATTACTTCAGGATTAACCCCATGCAAGCAAAATTAACCCTTCTCAAAAGACTTTTTGTCCTGATTCGTGAAGGTATGCAGGATCCTGGGGCGTCTATTGCTATGATCTTTGAGGCAAAAAAGAAAATGAATTTTTTTAAAATCAATAATAAGCTTAAATAACGATACGTTAATGTTATATTACATAGGCTATTCTGTAGAATTATCCATAAAAAAGCTTGACAACTTTTTGAATAATCATTATTTTTTAATCAGATTAATAAACAATTCATAAAGCAGGGGGTTGTCATGACAGAAAAAGCTTATGGATATCTAAGGGTTAGCGGGAAAGGCCAAGTAAATGGACACGGTTTTGACAGGCAGGAACAATCAATCCGTGACTATGCCAGCAAGAACGGCCTCGTTATCGAAAAAATATATCGTGAAGAGGGTATAAGCGGAACCCTTGAACATCGGCCTGCATTGGCTGAAATGATGCTCAGTCTCGAGAAAAACGGTCACGGCATACTGACTGTCATTATTGAGAAGGTGGACAGGTTAGCGCGTGATTTGATGGTTCAAGAAGCGATTATCAACGACTTTCAACGGAAAGGGTTCAAGTTAGTATCTGCCTTAGAAGGTCCAAACCTATTAAGCGAGGACCCGACAAGGATCTTAGTCCGGCAAGTCCTGGGGGCCATTGCTGAGTACGATAAGTCAATAACGGTTCTGAAGTTGAGGGCGGCCAGGGACCGGGCCAGGCTTCTAAGGGGCAAGTGTGAGGGTCGTAAAGGATATGTAGAAGCAATGCCGGAAGTTGTCAAAGAGATAAGACGCCTTCGCAGAAAGAGGAAGGGCCAGGGCCACAAGTCTTACACGAAGGTAGCTGAGGAACTTAACAGCCAGGGCATGACCACCATGACAGGCAAGCCCTGGACAGGCCAGGCAGTACAAGACCTACTGAGGAACCTTTGATAAGCATGGAACCATGGGCAAAGAGCCAATGGCAGTCAAAGACCACCAGGCCCCCTCGATCAATCTTGGCAGGGGGGGGTGGGGTAAGCCAAATCGGGTACTGACCACGATTTTTTGTCAAAAAAAACGTCCAGTATGGTCTTCAATCTCCAAAGCGAGAATCGGATATGGCGCGGAAATAAAGTTAACTTCGGAAATTAACAGATAACAGACTTACGAACAAATTCTTAGATAAGGAGATTTGAGATGGAAGCGATAGGAAAAAAAATTGAAGTTGATTTGGAAACTGGAGATATATTTTGCACACAGGGACTTGCAAGCGAAATCGGGCCGATGGGTTCACTTCCTGGGCGGAGATCTGGCGGTGATGGTCGGGCAGTCAAAGCCAGGGGGACCACGACTTTCAACAGCCTACAGTCACAGCTTGACGAACTGAGGGCCGCGGCAGAGGCGGCGGACTCTCTGCTTCACCGGGGAGCGAACGGCCAGCCACGGGGCGGTCAGGCCTTAGGCGGGGCTGATCCCGAGTTTGAAGAGGCCAAGCGGGCGAAGGCGGCTTATAAATCGGCGCGACGGATTCAAGAGATCGAGGAAAACACCCGTGTTGATCAAATGTATGGCTTGGCTACGGGCACATTGAAGGTGGCCGATCTTCAGAAGACAAAGTCAGAAACCGAGCAGGATCTTGCCGATGATGCTTGGGTTGAGGAAATGCTTACCCTTGCTCAGGGCAAACAGCCGGGCACAGTAAGAGCGGAAATGCGGATTGTGAAGCCTGCTTTTTCAGAACGGGTCAAGCAGGTGGCCGCGAAGTCAGCCTCAAGTGACGATCCGGATGAGTCCTGGGTTCAGGAAATGCTTTCTCTTGCGGGTCAGGAGGGCTGATCCATGGATGCAACGGATACTATTAACGAGGTTCAAAACATCGAGCGGGGCTTAAAGGAGGTTGACGCGGATCTGGGTGAACTTGAGCGCGCCGTCACGAATGAGGGCCAGAATATCGCAACCATGCTCAGCAATGCAATATCGGCCATATCCGGGGCAATTGCGGAGGTGCCGGCCAGGAGAAAGGCGGTTGATGCTTTGACCTATGCCCTGGGCGTGGTCATTGCCACTGATAAAGGTCTTAGGGCCAGGCATGGGGCCATTTTCAATACTCCGGATCATCCAAAACCTGATCATATCGAAAGACGCCAAAAAATCAAGAATGACATTTTGGCTTTGGCAAGCGATTGCGCCAAGATCGAGGAATTCAACGATAACTTTAAAAGCCGACTTACCAGGCTGGAGGAAAGGAATTAAAAATGCGAACAGTACACGAAATATTAGACGAGATTATCGAAACAAACCAAAAGGTTGAAGCTCTTAAGGTAAGCATCAAGGACAAAGAAACCGAGCTTGCCAGGTTGAAAACCAGCCATAAGGGGCTCCTAGCCAGTAATGCCGGATCTGACCGAGTGCCGGCCAGTGTCCGGACGCAAAGAGAACGGATTGTTGATCTTGAGTTGAGCATTGAACTTGAGGGCGAGACGGTCAAAGATCTTGAGACCAAAGTATCTGGTCTGCGGGAAGAAAAAAAGATATCTGAGTTCCAGGAACTGCTTGCCGACTATCCCGAAAAAGAGGCGGCTTTCCTCAGTAAAGTCAATCTGATAAAGGGAAAGATTACAGCAATATTTGACCAGATAAATGGACTGGAACCCCTTATTCAGGACCTGTTGACTTGTCAGAATCCGGTTTTAGGTCTCGATATCATCATTGGAAGAATGACGCATGAGCAATATTTAAAAATCAATATTCCGGTGTCATGGGATGAAATCCATGGTTTGCAAAATAATATCCTCAGTTGGAGGAAGCAATCACAGCAATTTGGCACTTTGGTGGAGAGGTTCATCACCTATGCCGGGACGCTCAGGCATATTCACCTGAACACTCCTGGGGCTCCAATAACGGATACTGGTGTTCAGCCAGCGGCGCGCGGTGTGAGGGTTACGGTCACTAAAAATGACAAGCCGGATGATATTTATCGGAATCCAGACCGGTATAGTGTCCACACACAACGACGGTTTGGCGTCCTGCCGAACCAAAGGGAAAAGCAGCCGGTTAAGGCGACCGGCTAACTCGAGCCCCATTTCAGCGGGCAAGCTTGCCTCCGGAGATCCCCGGACGCCCTCAAAAATTGCCGGGGATCCCCTCTTATCTTAGAGATGGCTGAGTATGCAGACAACACCCATTGACATCATGGCGCAGATTCTAAATGGATCAGGTCGAGTTTTATGCTCAAGACTCAAGGCCAATATCGGGTCAGGCGAATGCCTTCGGCGCCGAAACCTTGCCTTGGAAGAGTTGGAAAATCCCAGAAAGTTTTGGTATCGCCATACGATTGTAAAGCCGACAGCCTTACCAGCGGGTTACATGGTTTGCCTCAAATGCCCACAAAGCAAAAATCCTGAAAAGTCAGGAAAACCGGATAGTTAAAAAAGTAGGCAGGGCGTTCTAAG
>DIKH01000025.1 GCA_002424495.1 Desulfobacteraceae bacterium UBA5623 | reverse complement strand
AGATAGATTATTTAGCATGCAGTACACATTGGTTCCAACCCTAACTCGAAGGCTGACTTCTGAACCGGCCAAAGGGCCGACAAGCCAAGGTCCAAAAAAGGCCGGCAATGTCTTTGAAATGGGAAATAGGGCAAAAACACATTCTGAGCATACAATGGTAGTCCAGCGCAAAGTGGATCACCAGGGACGGGCTCTCAAACCAATTTAACCAGGGGCCCCCCATGCGGGCAGGCGCTTTGCCTCAGGGGGTCCCCGGACGCTCTCAAAAATTGCCGGAGATCCCCCTCTTATCTTAGAGATGTTTGAGTTATGCAGACCGATAAACCCATTGACATCATGGCGCAGATCCTTCAAGGCCCTGGGAGAGTTATCTGCTCAAGACTCCGAGCAAATGTCGGTTCAGGTGAATGTCAAATGCGCCGAGACCTTGCCATGGAAGAACTTGCGAATCCCCGAAGCTTCTTTTATCGCCATACGATTGTAAGGCCGACAGCCTTACCCGCAGATTACATGTTTTGCCTAAAATGCCCACAAAACAAAAATCTGGAAAAGTCAGTAAACCCGGATAGTTAAAGAAAATAAACAGGGCTTTTAAGGTTCAATTTGCGGTACTTAGAAAACGTTCCCTTGCCTATGGTCTGGTTGGACTCAACTCACAATCTATAATCGTAGAAGGAGGGTTTTTTATGCCCGAAAAAGGCTAATATTTGGCTTGCTTGTTGGGTACACTGTTGGGTGTTAATTTTTCATAGGAATTAGAAAAGGGTTAAAAATTAGTGTAACTATTTGATTTTATTGTGGTGGGCGATGCGGGATTTGAACCCACGACCTCTGGTTCCGGAGACCAGCGCTCTATCCAACTGAGCTAATCGCCCACTGCTTTTTTCTCATATCAAATCCCACCCCCCAGGTCAAGCTTACCCTCAAGCTTCGCACTGGATGACCTTCCAACACTGCCTCTGGATGTTGACAATACGTATGGCCTATGTTATCAAATCTCCAGATTTTATTCCATTAATGACAATTGCCAGCTCTCATATGGGGTACCGCAATGAAAAAAAATGACGGGTTTTTTGAACATGGTGAAAAGACGGAAGAAGATCTGCTTGACTTTAAGTTTGACGACTTGTCTTACGATGACACAACAGGAACAAGCGGTCCCAATGAGATTATTGAACTGGTTGATGTTGTCGAACAGGGGGATTTCCTTGATGACCTGGAGCTGGATGACATCTCCATAGCGTTGGACGAGGATGAATTAACTGAGAAAAAGCCCGCAGAAAGAGACCTTGACAGGGATCTGGACGAGGCAGATCTTGATTTTGACCTGAACGACTCATATCTTGAAAGCCTGGCAGAGGTTGAATCCGAAGGAGACATCGTTCTTGAAGACCTGACTGAAGGCGATGAAGAGGCATCAGCGCTTGCCGGGGATGAACTGATAGAAAAGTACCTGGATAAAGAGGAAGCTGAGACGGAGCATGCACTGGATGCCGGTCTCGATCCCTTTGTTCTACATACGGACTCATCCCAAAGGCCGTATGAGGAAGTGGTTATGGAACCGGCAGTCTCAAATCTTGAGGCCCAGCCAGACGCAGGCCATGGTGAAAAGGTCTCTATCGGGGTATCTGAAGAGAGGATGGAGGCGATCATCAGGGAAGTCATAGAAGATGTCGTGGAGAGGGTTGCAAGGGAGACAATGGCTAATGTCGCAGAGAGGGTAATAGGAGAGGCCATTGAGGCTCTGAAGCAAAGCCTTGAAGACCGTTCAAGGTAAACTGAGTAGTTATATAGTGCTTGAGCGCAGTTCCGGGGGGTTGTGAGAATGTAATAGCAACCCCCTTTTTGTTGGCACCGGGCCACCAGAAGGCCGTCTTAGTGCATCATATTGAAGTTAGGAGCATATTTTTCATGGAAAAAGAAATTATGGCCAAGGGTTATGAACCCGGCGATATTGAACAGAAGTGGTATAAGTACTGGGTGGAGAACAATCTTTTCCGGGCAAAAGGCCTCTCCGATGCAGACCCATTCTGCATTGTGATCCCGCCCCCCAATGTCACAGGTACATTGCATATGGGCCACGCACTAAATAACACACTCCAGGACATCCTGTGCCGCTATAAGAAAATGAAGGGGTTTAATGTCCTGTGGCAGCCCGGCACAGACCATGCCGGTATAGCCACCCAGAACGTAGTTGAAAAAAGCCTGGCATCCGATGGAACTGATCGCCATGCAGTCGGACGTGAAAGATTTGAGGAACTGGTATGGGAATGGAGGGAAAAATACGGCGGGATTATCATCAATCAGCTAAAAAGGCTCGGATGCTCATGCGACTGGAGCAGGGAGCGCTTCACCATGGACGAAGGCCTGTCAAGGGCGGTGAAAGAGGTCTTTGTCCGACTTTATGAGGAAGGGCTTATCTACCGCGGCGACTACATCATAAACTGGTGCCCCAGGTGTCATACGGCTCTTGCGGATATAGAGGTGGAGCACGAAGAAATGAACAGCTTCCTCTATTACATCCGCTACCCGTTTGCGGACCGTAAAGGGCACCTGACTGTTGCAACCACCCGGCCTGAGACCCTCCTGGGAGACACGGCGGTTGCAGTAAACCCCAGGGATGAACGTTACGGAGACATATCCGGCGCATCAGTTATCCTGCCGATAATGAACAGGCCGATACCGGTTATTTTCGAGGATTATGTGGATACCGAATTCGGCACTGGGGCGCTTAAGATCACGCCTGCCCATGACCCCAATGACTTTGAAATCGGAAACACCCACAA
>DIKH01000152.1:9738-15756 GCA_002424495.1 Desulfobacteraceae bacterium UBA5623 | reverse complement strand
GAGAATCCCGAGACCGGCGAATCTCGTCTTGGAGGCCAAGAACCATCAGGCTGGCGTCGGCTATCGTGAGCTTTTTCATGGACCCACGATACCACATCCGATAATTATACGCAACTATTTATGACGTTATGTATAACAAAATACAAATGCGCGCTTGGCATACTTCTATTGTCTCCTTTTCTATGTTTGCGCAACCGTCTTATTGGGCAAGTAAAAACAAGATTTATCCAGTAAGTGAAAAGAGATGCGTTTCCTGCACCGAATAGGCAAATCCACCCTTAGTCAAGGCATCTCAGTCCCTTTGGACTGTCAAGGGAAGTGGATGCTAAAAATCGGTAAAGGACAGCGTGTATCTACTATTATGCGTTTTAGAAATGAAGAAGTAGTCGTTGATTTGCGGCGTATTAACAACAAAAATGGGCACTTGCAATTCCGATACGAGAGGAAAGTACACCAGCGTTTAAGAGATTATCTTTCAGCTTTGACAGACAAATCAAAATACAAGGCTGAATGTGTTATTGAAATTGTTGAAGCTAGCCGTGGGATATTTGAAATTCACCCAATAGCGGGTTTTGATGATAACAAACCGAAGTTGGCGGTCTACAACCCTGTTTGTCACCTATTTAATGAATGTGAACTGAGCAGTTCGATAGAATTCAGAGAAATTGTTGAAGTTATTTCTAACATTGATTTTGTCCCAGACCATACTCAAAGAGAATACAATTTATCAATCTACAAAGGACTGCTGGAAAAGGATTGGCTTGCAGAAGAAAGTGTCCACGATGAAATAAGACTGAAATGCGATTTCCGTAAATCTGGAATCTGGTTAGAGGTAGAATTTGGAAACGCCCGAACTTATTATCAGGACTACATTAAGTTCTTAATTGCATCGAGATTCAGGCATTACAATTGTGGTATTTTACTTTGTCCTACTTCTTCATTCGGAGCCTACTTATGTGAACTGGGGAGATACAACGCCCAGATGAAGCATGAACATTCAGCAAAAATCTCATATTCAGGCATGATGACTTATGAAAAAGCTACCCGTGAATTGCCTTTTATAGAACATATTGTTCGTGAAAGAATAGTTATCGCAGGCATTGATGTTCATGATACAAATTTGAAAAGGAACGAAAAAAAGATTTTGAAATAACCCGGACGGATCGTTTCCGGCGTCGTACCAGATATTTTTCAGATTCAGGAATCATAGGTAGTAAACGTTTTGTGTTTACTACCTATCTGCAATTTAAAGAATTGTTTCAGTCAAAACATGAGAAGAAACCAAAAACGGTGAAAGGACTAAGAGGCATCTACTCGCTCAAGCGACTTGCTGAGGCATAATAAGAACAATAATGATTCTGGCAGTTATGGATGGAAAAATCAAGTTCCTGCAAACGGTCATGGCCTGATAGCGTTAACGAACATTCGCTGGGAGAGGAGGCGACACAGTCAACACAGATAGCGCTAATGCGAAATGGAATAACTACTTTGCGTATTCAACGGCCCTTACCTCTCGGATCACGGTTACCTTGATCTGGCCGGGATAGCTCAACTCGTTTTCTATCTTCTTTGCGATATCCTTGCAGATGATAAAGGCGCGGTCGTCGTCAACGATCTTTCCCTCGACCATGATGCGGATCTCGCGACCTGCCTGGATGGCATATGATTTGCTGACCCCCTCAAAGGACTGGGCGATCTTCTCGAGATCATCGAGCCTCTTAACGTAAGACTCGAGCATCTCCTGGCGCGCCCCGGGTCTGGCCCCGGACAAGGTGTCCGCCGCCTGGACCAGGACATCCAGTATAGACTCAGGCTGGACTTCCTCGTGATGAGCGGCAATGGCATGAATCACTTTGTTGGCCTCGCCGTATTTTTTGGCCAGATCAGCGCCGATGGCTGCATGGGGGCCCTCGACCTCATGGTCCACCGCCTTGCCGATGTCATGGAGAAGACCCGCCCTCTTTGCCTGTTTGACGTTTAATCCCAACTCCGCCGCCATCACACCGCAGAGGAAGCTTACCTCTATTGAGTGTTGGAGCACATTCTGCGCATAGCTTGAACGGTATTTCAAACGGCCGATCAGTTTTATCAGCTCATGGTTGATCCCGTGGACCCCTACGTCAAAGGCGGCCTTTTCACCTGCATCCTTGATATCGGCCTCGACCTCCTTGGTAACCTTTGCGACAATCTCCTCTATCCTTGCCGGATGAATCCGGCCGTCTTCAATCAGCCTTTCGATAGAAATCTTGGCCACAGCCCTTCTCACCGGATTAAACCCGGAGAGGATCACCGCCTCAGGGGTATCATCCACAATCAGATCAATCCCTGTGGCAGCCTCAATCGCCCTAATATTCCGTCCTTCCCTCCCAATAATCCGGCCCTTCATTTCATCATTGGGAAGACTGACAACAGAGACGGTCTTTTCCGCGACATAATCACCTGCATATCTCTTTACGGCCAGGGCAAGGATTTCCTGTGATTTGCGGTCACTCTCGGCCTTGGCCTCGCTTTCAATCCTGCGCATCATCTTGGCCGCCTCATGCTTTGCCTCTGATTCCATGGAATTAATAAGCATCTGCTTTGCCTCAGCGCTGGATATACAGGCCAGCTTTTCCAGTTGTTGTCTTTGTTCCATAATCAACTGCTCAGTGGCGTTCTCCTTCTTTTTGAGTTCCCTCTCAGCCCGGTCAATGGCTCGCTCCTTTTCAGAAATCCTAGCCTCTCTCTTTTCCAAATGATCAAGCTTCTTGTCAATGTTTTCCTCTTTGTTAAACAGACGTTTTTCCTGGGCCTGAAGCTGTTCTCTCTTTTCTTTGGTCTCTTTCTCAAACTCCAGCTTCATTTGATAGATGGTATCCTTGGCCTGAAGTGCGGCCTCTTTTTTGGTCGTGCTGGCCTCTTTCTGTGCCTCTTCAAGAATTTTTTTCGAATATTTTTCTATGGCATCAACCCTGCTTTCCACCACCTTCTTGCGCATAAAAAAACCAACCACCACGCCCGAAATCAGGCATGCCAGGATGATTCCGATCAATTGGATTGTACTCATAATAATAGAATGCTCCTTAGTTTATACAAACACAAATCCTCTGAAGAAAAATCAGCAACGTTTGTGGGTCTGATGGAATTTTAGGGATAAGGATTAAGACAGGGCGAATATCGGCAGAAACCAGTAAGGGAAGAAGCTCTCCCCCCAGGCAGCAGTTCTAACCAAGCTTATTAGTTATCATCCAACCAACTCTGGTCTAACACTGAAATTTATTACATCCATGGATATATGTCGTCACCACTGATGTTGGTGTAGACCTCTTAATTAATTATCCCCTTTGTATATAATTCTGCTGCCTTGATCAACATCAGCTTCAGACTAACAGGGTCTGAAACCACACGCGGCACAGGATTCCGTACCGCTGAACCTCCCCGAACAAGATCAATCAACAGAACTTTTCGTCATTTTCTCCTTCAACAGTGCGGCCATTGCTTAATGGCCTGCAAAGAGAAAACGTTGCATAATCAAATCATTAAGAAAGAGTCTTGAATTGCCCCCCCGCCATTTTGGCGCATTTCAATCAGGAGATCGAATCAATCAGCTGATTAAGAGTCCTCGCCCGGTTCTGGATCTGTGTTTTGACATCTTCACGGTCTTTAACTGCCTGAAAATATTCGCTTGCTATATGAAACGCGGCCAGGATCGCAGTCTTGGTTTCAGAAAGGCCTTTTACGTTATCCCTGATCTCCCTGAACCTATTATCTACAAATTCCGCTACCCTCTGTATATGATCCTCGCCTTCATCACTTCTTATGAGATATTCGTGATCCAGAATTCGAACTCTGACAGGCTGTTCCAAATCTAAACCCTCAAGGAATCTTAGACATCCACCTCTTTAATCTTTTCCAAGAGCGAAATGACCCTTTCCTTGGCCTTGTCCCTGGTGGCCTTCAGACCTTCAACCTGTTGGGTCAGCTCTGAAATCTCTTTATCCTGTACTTGTATTTTCTCGGTCAATACCCCGTTTTCTTTTCTCAATTCCGCTATCAACACGATAAGGGCATCAATCTTGTCTTCAAGCAACTGAAATTGATCAAATTCAACTGTTTCATTCATTTTCTTATCACCCTCAAAAAAAAATAATTCTAACTGTTGCCACTTACTCAAAAGTAATACACCTGGCATGATTATGGAATCGAAATTGATAAGAGCGCATATTATCCGTTTGATATGTAAAGGTCAATAAAAAAGGCAAGTACCTAAGGTACTTGCCTTTAGCAGACTTGGGAATAACTGACTATTTTACTTTTTGCGCCACTTTTATTCGCATCATCGCCCTCTTAAGGGCTACTTCAGCCCTTAAAAAATCAATGTCTGCGGCACCGCGATCCTTGGCCAGACGTTCAGAGGCCCTTTCCATTGCACGTTTTGCCCTGTCAATATCAATCTCCTCCGCCTTTTCGGCGGCATCCACAAGGATTGAAACCCTGTCATCGGAGATCTCGGCAAACCCGCTGGTTACAGACAGGTATTCCGTCTTGTTGTCAGCAGTATATCGAAGCTCCCCCGGAACAATGCCGGACAGAAAACGTGCATGGCTTTTCAAAACGCCGAATTCGCCGATAGACCCAGGTGCAACCACTATATCCACATCCTGGCTGACCATTATATTTGCAGGTGTAACAACTTCCAAATGCAGTTTTTCCATTAATCGTCTTCCTCTAATTGCTGGCGGCCATCTTCTCCGCCTTTTCCTTGGCCTCTTCGATGGAACCTACCATGTAGAAGGCCCCCTCCGGGAGATCGTCATGTTTGCCATCTATGATATCCTTGAACCCTTTGACCGTCTCTTTTACCGGTACATATTTTCCGGACATGCCTGTAAAGGTCTCGGCCACATGGAAAGGCTGCGACAGGAAACGCTGCATCCTGCGGGCCCGGGCAACGATCAGCTTGTCTTCGTCAGAGAGTTCATCCATGCCAAGAATTGCAATGATATCCTGGAGGTCCTTGTATTTTTGAAGGATCTGCTGGACCTGTCTTGCAACACTGTAATGCTCCGCTCCAAGGACATTGGGGTCCAGGATCCTGGAGGTGGAATCCAACGGGTCAACAGCAGGATAGATCCCAAGCTCTGCAATCGGCCTTGAAAGAACCACTGTACCGTCCAAGTGCGCAAATGTCGTTGCAGGAGCAGGGTCGGTCAGGTCATCCGCAGGCACGTACACGCACTGGACCGATGTGATGGAACCCTTCTTTGTCGAGGTGATCCTTTCCTGGAGGGCGCCCAAGTCCGTGCCCAGGGTAGGCTGATATCCAACAGCGGAGGGTATACGGCCTAGAAGGGCCGACACCTCTGAGCCTGCCTGGGTAAACCGGAATATATTGTCAACAAAGAGCAGCACGTCCTGGCCTTCTTCATCCCTGAAATATTCAGCCGCTGTCAGGGCCGAAAGCGCCACCCTTGCACGCGCACCAGGCGGCTCAGTCATCTGGCCATATATCAGGGCGGCCTTTGGCAGAACCCCGGAGTCCTTCATTTCGTGATACAGGTCATTCCCTTCACGGGTCCTTTCGCCCACGCCTGCAAAAACGCTTATTCCACCGTGCTGCATGGCGATGTTGTGAATCATCTCCATCATAACGACGGTCTTTCCGACACCAGCGCCGCCGAACATCCCCATTTTTCCACCGCGTGGAAACGGCACCAGGAGGTCAATAACCTTGACACCTGTTTCAAGTACCGTCACCGAGGTGTCCTGGTCTTCAAAAAGAGGGGCAGGACGATGAATGGGGTAGAATTTTGTCGCATTGACAGGCCCCAACCCATCAACAGGCCTACCCACAACATTTAAAACCCGGCCAAGGCCGGGGGCGCCTACCGGCATTAAGATCGGCTGTTCGGTATTTTTTACCTTCATGCCACGCACCAGACCGTCGGTAACGTCCATTGCAATGCATCTGACCACATTATCGCCCAGGTGCTGGGCGACTTCCACAACAAGATTGTCCTCTGTATCATCAATACCCGG
>DIKH01000152.1:8579-9693 GCA_002424495.1 Desulfobacteraceae bacterium UBA5623 | reverse complement strand
ACCGGTCCGATGACCTGAATAACTTTGCCCTCATTCATGGCTAATTAAGACCTCCTTCGTATTAAAAACCATTATGCCTTTTTCAAGGCCTCAGCACCACCCACGATATCCATCAGTTCAGCCGTAATGGCCGCCTGTCTAGCCTTGTTATACGCAAGAGTAAGACTCTCTATAAGCTCAGAACAGTTCTTTGAAGCATTGTCCATCGCAGCCATGCGGGCGGCATGTTCACTGGTCTCATTCTGTAAAAACGCATTCAGAATCTGGACGCTAATATTTTTAGGCAGCAACTCGATCAAGAGTTCCGCTGGACCAGGCTCATAAAGGTAATCAGCAGCAGCGGATTTACCCTCCCCATCGCCGGCCGTCGGCGGTTCAATGGGTATGAGTTTTACCAGAGTAGGTTCCTGCCTGGCCATTGAGATGAAGCGGGAATACATCATGTAGACTTCGTCCACCTCATCAGCCATGTAACGGGCGATGAAGGAGCTTGTCATCGTGTTGATGAAAGAGATATCAACATTACCATAGAGATTCACATGGCTTTCTACCATGTTGATGTCTCTTTTCTTAAAATAGTCCCGGCCCTTTTTTCCCACGGTGGTCATGCTGCACTGAAGGCCATTGGCCTGCCGCTCTTTTATCCACTTTTCGGCCCTTGCAATCAGGTTGGTATTGAAACTGCCGCAAAGCCCCCTGTCCCCTGAAAAATGGAGCAATTCAATCCTGGAAACGTTCTCCTTCTTGATAAGCAAGGGGTGAATATCTTTTTCAATTCCACTGGCCAGGTTTCCCAGGACCTCAACAAACTTGGACGCATAGGGCTCAAAACTCTCCATCTTACTCTGGGCCCCGCGTAGTTTGGAGGCTGCCACCATGTTCATGGCCCTGGTAATCTGTTTTGTTTTTTTGACAGCGCCTATCTGTCTTAAAATATCCTTTAAGGTTGCCATTTATCCCTGTCTCATTATCAAATGGTTGTATATTAAGCTGCCGGGCGGAATATCCCCTTGAACTCATCCAGAGCGGCCTTCATCTTTTTGTCGGTATCAGGGCTGATGTCTTTTTCGTCCTTTATCGCTTTGAGCACTCCTGCATGTTTGCTTTCCATAAA
>DIKH01000152.1:0-8542 GCA_002424495.1 Desulfobacteraceae bacterium UBA5623 | reverse complement strand
CCGTTTGCGCCTGCAAAAAGTATCGCAACCTCTTTTTCTGCTGACATGGGCTGATACTGGGGCTGTTTCAGGATTTCAACAAGCCTGCGCCCCCTGTTGAGCTGTCGCTGCGTGCCCTTGTCGAGGTCGCTGCCAAAGGCGGCAAAGGCCTCCAGTTCCCTGAACTGGGCCATGTCCAGACGAAGTGTTCCAGCCACCTTCTTCATGGCCTTTGTCTGGGCCGCGCCACCGACGCGGGAGACGGACAGACCGACGTTAATGGCCGGCCGGACGCCTGAAAAGAAAAGGGATGGCTCCAGATAGACCTGACCGTCAGTAATGGAAATAACATTGGTAGGGATGTAGGCCGAAACGTCGCCTGCCTGGGTTTCGATGATTGGAAGGGCAGTAAGTGTTCCCGCCCCAAGGGCCTCATTGAGTTTAGCAGCTCTTTCAAGGAGCCTTGAGTGGTTATAAAAAATATCCCCAGGGAACGCCTCACGACCTGGTGGACGACGCAGGAGCAGAGAGACCTGCCTGTAGGCAGTGGCCTGTTTTGAAAGATCGTCATAGATTATCAGCGCGTGCTTGCCCTGGTCGCGGTAATATTCACCGATTGCGCAACCGGTATAAGGAGAAATAAACTGCTGGGTGGCGGGGTCACTGGCGCAGGCGGCAACAACAGTGGTATACTTCATTGCGCCATGACGCTCAAGGACATCAACCACCTGGGCGACGGTAGACTTCTTCTGGCCCGTGGCAACATAGATACAATAAATGTCCGTGTCTTTTTGATTGATGATTGAATCAACGCATATTGCGGTCTTTCCGATCTGGCGGTCGCCAATGATCAGCTCACGCTGACCGCGTCCGATAGGCGTCATTGCATCAATAGCCTTGACCCCGGTGAACATGGGCTCCTTGACCGACTGTCTTGCAATAACACCTGGCGCTACCATCTCAATACGGCGGAACTCATTGGCATTGATCGGTCCCTTGCCGTCAATGGGGTTTCCGACTGCATCAATAACGCGGCCAAGGACTGCCTCACCCACAGGAACCTGGGCGATCTTACCGGTCCTCTTAACAATGGCGCCTTCTTTGATGTGCTGGTCGCTTCCCATGATGGCGACACCAACATTGTCTTCTTCAAGGTTCAGACAGAGGCCGAAGATACCGCCTGGAAACTCGACCATCTCCATTGCCATGGCCTTTTCGAGTCCATAGACACGAGCGATGCCGTCACCAACGGATAGAACCGTGCCAGTCTCGCTCACCTCCACCTTTTTTTCATAATCCTTAATCTGGCCGCGGATTATCTGACTTATCTCTTCTGCTTTGATTTCCATTAGTTATATTCACCCCTTTTTAATGATTCTCTTAACCCTTCCAGCTGGGTCTTGACACTGCCATCAATTACCAGATCACCGGTTTTTACAATAAGGCCCCCCATGATGGAGGCATCTTCCTTTATCTCAACCTTGACATCTTTAGAAGTAAGCCTGTTGAGGGCCTGAACAATTTTTTTCAATGCATCATCCTTCAAGGGCCTTGCAGTGATGAGCTCAGCCCGGACTATATTTGAAATATCGTCAGTAAGCCTTTGGTAGTGATCTGTAATTTCTTTGACAGATCCTATTCTGTTTTTATCAAGAAGGAGCCTTAGATAGTTTTTCACCATATCTGAAAAAGGAGTCTTTTCCAGGATCTTTTCCAGGATCTTCTTTCGATCTTCTGTAATAAATATCTGGTTGGAGATAACCTGAAAAAGCTCCTCATTTGCAGAGCAGAACTCTGCAAATTCCTTGAGATTCTGCCCGTATTCCAGATAGTTTCCGTCTTCCTGCCCCAGGCTTAGCAAGGCCTTGGCATATCTCCTAGAAATTTTAGAATCAATCAATGTAGTTTCTCCACCTTTTCAATGCTTTTTATAAATTCATCCACCAGATGATCCTGGTCACTGTCTTTCATTTCCCTTGCCAGGATCTCCTGTGCCTGCCTTGCAGAGCTGTCGAGGACTTCTCTCTTCAACCTTTCCCCTGCGGCCTGGATCTCACGCTGAATGGTCAACTCTGCCTGATTCAGGATCTGCTTGGACCTTTGCTCGGCCTCGGCGATTATTCTGTCTCTTTCTGCGATACCTTCTGCCTTGTACTGGGCGATAATTTCATTCCTGCTTGATTCAAAATCCCTTATCTTCTTTTCCAGATCTTGATAGTGTCTCTCGGCAAGCAACTTTTTCTCGTTAAGCTCCTCGAAGTTTTTCTTGATTTCTTCCCTGCGATTGGAAAAAAAATCCTTTATAGAGGTTTTTCTAACAACAATGAAGAGGATAATTATCAGCAATGAAAAATTGATAACACGATACAGTAGATCCAGCATCTGACCGCTGCTATGGCCTCCTCCATGGCCGCCGGAAGACTCCCCGCCGCCTGAGGCAAAGGCCATACCGCAAACAAACAGAAGAACCGCTAACGTCCCAAGAACAGACAATCCACGTCGAAGGTTTCCACCACTTATGATGTTCATCGAATGTCTCTCCCCAATATTTTTTCGGCAAGCTCAGTTGAAAAAAGGGCGACATCGGCCTCAAGTGACCTCCGAACGTCCGCAACCTTTGCTTCCAATTCTCTTCTGGCGTTTCCAAGCTTTTGTTCAGCCAAAGACGATGCCTCCTGGAGTATCCCCTTTTCTTTTTCAAGCCCTTGGCCCTTAATTCCCTCTTTTTCTACGGCACCTTCCTTCTGGGTCCTGATCTTCCCCTCTTCAATGCCCCTTTCATTCTGGCCGGCGCGACTCTGAAAATCATCTATGGATCTTTTCAAGGAGGCCTCCTCCTCGTGTCTCTTGGCGAGAATGCCTCTGATGGGCCTGTAGAGGATAATGTTCAAAACAAACATAAGCACCAAAAAATTGGCTATTTGAATGAATAATGTGTAGTCTACTGAAAGCATTGTTCTTACACCTTTGTAAAAAAGTTAACCAATTAGTTTGAAATCACGGCCTTTTACAAAATAAAAAAATCTTTGTCAATACTTATTCGGCAGACAGGTTATATTTATTATGCCTTACCCCTGCCATCAGGAATGGGGGTTTGCTAACACATCTTATTTTACTTTGCAAGAAAATTCACAAAGTCGAACAGCCAAATCAACGATTTTTATGTGGGGACCGGCCTGGGATGGCCTAAAGATGGGAAATTAATTTTGCGAGTGCCCTTATTGCATTTTTCTTGAGGGTCCTAATACATTTTTTTAATTAGTTGCACACGATCGTTGCCAGCTTCAGGAGATTGGAACCGATCTTAAGCCCTGCCTCCTGCGCTGAGCCTATATTGATGTCAAACTTAACTTTATTTTTTACCATTATTTTATAAGACTTACAACCCCTCCCCTTTATAAACAGGTGGAGCTGTCTTTAAAAAAGCGTTGGAAAATATTACTCAAAATGTATAAATGCACTGTTAGAAGACAAACAATTCCAATCACAACACCAATTGGTGAATGAAGAATTTATTCTTGGAGAATCCATCCTTATGGGGGAAAGAATGAAATCGGCAAAACACGCCTTTCTATTGCTTTACTGCCTTTTGACCTTACCCTTTTTGGGGATGACCACAGGGGTAGCACCTGGGTATGGGCAGGGATATGAACATAATTGGAACCTTTACTTGGGGGGAACAACCATGACAGAAAAAGACAAATTGACCGAGGATGAGGGAAAATATCTCTTATCCATTGCAAGAAATACCATCGAGCAGAGAATATTTAACAGGAAAGACAGTGCGCAGTCCGACGTTGGCATGCCAGACAAGTTTCTTGAACGGCGCGGGACATTTGTCACCCTTACTAAAGGCAAAAATCTCCGGGGGTGCATAGGACACATAATTCCCCAGGAATCATTGATTGAGGGGATCAGGGAAAACGCCATCAATGCCGCATTTCGTGATCCACGGTTTTCGCCCATGACAAAAGATGAGTGGGACAGGATAAAAATAGAGATCAGCATCTTGACTGACCCCAGGCCTCTTTCATACTCCGGGGCAGATGACTTGTTGAAGAAACTGAGACCAAGCATTGACGGCGTGATAATAAAAAAAGGCTTTTATCAATCCACCTTTTTACCCCAGGTATGGGAGCAGTTGCCAAAAAAGGAGGAATTTCTGGCCCATCTCTGCCTCAAAGCAGGACTTGGGGCCGATGCATGGAAGGCAGGCGACCTTGAGGTCCTGACCTATCAGGTCCAGGCATTTGAGGAAGAAGGACATCCATAAACATAGTTCCGCAACATTTTAGCTGTCTTAAAAAATGGCGTTCAGGAGGATATCCGAGGGGCCTTGCCGATGAATCAAAGGCGGTTGATAATTTTTTCGATTATCAGTACTGGTGTCACATCGGTTGCCACCCAGCTTGTCACCATCAGAGAATTTCTGACCCAGTTCCATGGAAATGAGATAACCATCTCTCTCGCGCTCTTTTGCTGGCTGTTGCTGACAGGGATTGGAAGTCTTGCAGCCAGATGGTCAAAAGATCCGTCCCCGTGGATTTATTCACTGCTCATCCTGGTCATTGCTGTCCTCCCCCTCGTTCAGTTGATTGCAATCAGGGGGTTTAAAGAGGCGTTTTTTACCCACGGGATTTCTCCAGGATTTTACCAGATATTTTTTTATATCCTCTTTACCATTGCGCCCTATTGTCTGCTTACGGGTTTTATCCTGCCCTATGCCCAAAAGGTCATGGTCTCCCAAGGCCATGCCTTTGGCAGTGGAGATCTATATCTCACCGATACCATAGGAGATATTCTATCAGGGGCCTTGTTCAGCTTTGTCCTGGTCTACCTTATAAAGCCTTTTGCAACCATTGCCCTCACCTCCGCACCCCTGATACTTGCGGCCATAGCTCTCATTTTTAGATCCAGAAAATACTTACTGTTTCCGGTTGCTTTCCTGTTGGTCTTACTTTTCTATTTCTATTCTACAAACAGCCGCTTTGAAATAAACACTTTGGCCGGTCAGTATGGCAAGATTGAACAGTACATGGAGTCACCCTTTGGACGGATTGTTGTCACAAAAGAGGGAGCGCAGCACACACTGTGGGAATCTGGCACACCATTATATTCCGGATCAAACATCATCAAGAGCGAGGAAAAGATCCATTATGCCCTGTGCCAGTTGGACATGGTCGAGGATGTGCTCCTGGTATCAGGGTGCCTGGGAGATACCATGACAGAGGTAGGCAAATATAGCCCCCGCCATGTTGACTATGTGGAACTCGACCCCAGATTGACAAAGGTGGCAGGAGATATCGGCATAATAAAGGAGGCCCCGGGTCTTTGTGTGATAAATTCCGATGGCAGGAGCTATCTTAAAGAAACCAAAAGAAGATACGATGCCATAATACTCGATCTGCCTGAGCCGGACACCTTTCAGACAAACCGGTTTTTCACAGCAGAATTCTTCCTCCTCGCAAAGAATGTTTTAAAAAAAGGCGGCATTGTCCTATTCAGCATTGGATATGATCCTGATTACCTTAGCAACATATGGCGCAAAAAATTCTCCACTATTTACAGCACGGTCAGTCTCCACTTTGAAAACATCCTTGTCCTGCCAGGTGAAGAGGCCTATTTTCTGTGCAGCGACAGGGAACTTGAGGCGGATATTCCCTCAAAATTGGCGAAGAAATCCATCCGCACATCCTATGTGGAGGGCTATTTTTACGGAAATGTGACGGAAGAGCGCATCAAGATGATAAGAGACTGCCAGGACGTGAGAGTGCCGGTCAATACTGATTTTGACCCAAAACTCATTGGCATTGTGCTGAGGCACTGGTTTATGGAATATGGCACATCGCCCAATTATTTTTTTCTGGCGGTCTTAGGCCTGACCCTCACTTATCTGATGTTCATCCGAAAAGAGGAGTACGTACTGTTTTCCACAGGCCTGGCAATAATGGGAATCGAGATGCTCGTAATATTTGCCTTTCAGGTGGTCTATGGTTACATTTATCTAAAGATCGGCGCCATTGTAACCGCCTTTTTGCTGGGGCTTTTACCGGGCGCCATGATAGGGAATCTTGCAACCCACAATAACAAAACCAGGTTGATGGTATCAGAAATTTCTGTCCTGTTGCTCTTGATCATGTTTTACCTGTGGGCCGTCTTTTTCAGGACAGGGCTTCACCCTGTTTATTACCTGATGTACAGCTTTTTCTTTTCTCTTGTATGTGGATTCCAGTTTCCGGTTGTGGCAGGCATGATAGGTGAAGCCAAAAGCCCTGCTGCCGGCTGCCTGGCGGCGGATCTGGTCGGGGCCGCAGTCGGTACCCTTGCGACAGGGACCATAATCATACCACTTTTCGGCATAAAGGCCGCGGTGATATTTTTGATCGCCATAAAGATTTCGAGCACGATAATGGCCTTTTTTTCCGGGAAAAACAGGTGCTAACTATGCCTACGATGCTTACACGAAAAGAATTCATCAAGACCATGGGCCTTTGCGCATCCGCCCTTTTGTGTGCCGGCCCAGCATACGGATTTCCAGGAGTCGAAGATCAGGATAACATGGGCATAAAGGGCCATGTCTTTGAAAACGATGCGCCGGATGAGCCTTGGAAATGGTCAATTGAAGGATTTCACTATCAAAAGGCAGGAGACACGGTTGAATGTCAGGTATGCCCCAACCAATGCATCCTTGAGCCAGGAGACCGGGGCGTGTGCAGGTCAAAGGTGAACATCAAGGGGAGGCTTTTCTCCCTTGCATACGGAAACCCCTGTTCAGTCCATGTGGATCCCATTGAAAAAAAACCGCTCAACCACTTCTACCCCCGCTCTTTGATCTTTTCCATTGCCGCCGCCGGCTGTAACCTAAGGTGCCTCAATTGCCAGAACTGGGAGATATCCCAGAAAAGGCCGGAAGAAGTTCAGCATGATGAACTTTTCCCCTGGGACGTGGTCAAAGCGGCAAAGGACAAGAGCATCCAATCAATTGCCTACACCTACTCTGAACCGATTTCCTTTTATGAATACATGTATGATACTGCAAGGTTAGCCAAGGAGGCGGGGATAAAAAATGTCCTAGTCTCAAATGGTTACATCAATCCAGGGCCTTTCCTGAAACTTTGCAAATACCTTGATGGGGCTAATGTAAACCTTAAATCCTTTGACGACGGCATATATCGCAGGCTAAACGGCGGGACATTGGGGCCGGTCCTAGAAACGTTTAAGAACATGCACGGGGAGGGGGTCTGGTTTGAAATCACCACCCTTGTGGTTCCCACCTATGTGGACAACCCCGAGATGATCAAGAGGATGTGCGGATGGGTACTAAAAGAGCTGGGGCCGGATTACCCCCTGCACTTTCTAAGATTTTTTCCGCTGTATAAGCTTTCAAGGCTTCCCGCCACGCCGGTTGAAACGCTTGAAAACCTAAGAGACTTGGCCATGAAAGAAGGGATTCGATATGTATACCTTGGTAATGTCCCGGCTAACCCTGGGACCCATACCTATTGCCATCAATGCCGAAAGATCCTGATCGAGAGGAAGGGATACATTATCGCCCAGTATAACATTGAAAAAGGTCTCTGCCGATTTTGCGGGACCACAATCCCGGGAAGGTGGGGTTAACCTTGCCTTTGCATCGCTTATGCATTGTCTAACAGTGGAGCGAAATGTAAAACCGCATCCCATACACCATGGGGGGTTCATTGACATCCTGCTGGTCATAGCTATTTTTGTAAGGACACTAACATCACTTCAAATGCGGAGAATCAGGTATTCAGAAAAGAATTTGAAATCAATTTTATAAGGCAGGAGGCTGGCAAAAATCATGGACTTATCTAATAAAGCAAAAATTAAGATTGATGAGACAAGTAAAAAAGTGGAAGAAGCAATTGATAGGCTCAAACGGGAAATAGCCGAGTTCACGCACAATGCCAAAGATAAACTTAAGGGGACCGGAGAGGAACTTCAAGAGTCCCTTGAAGCGCTTGTCAGGGAAGTTAAAGAACTTTCAGATAAAGGCAGGGGACTGATTTCAGGGAGCAAAAAAGAGGACGTAAAAGAAGTGAAGCTGTGGGATAGGATACAAAGAGGAATGGAAACAGGATTTGATGCGGCATTATCTGCGGTTCACAATATCACTGAGCGGGCAGGTGAAGGAATTGAAATTACGCGACTCAGGCGTGAGAAGGCCCAACTTGAAACCCTGCTCACCAGGCTATTGGCAAAATTGGGCAACAGCGTTTACGAAAATATCTCGGAGCAGCGGCTTGATGACATTGCTGAAAGATTAGGAATCAAAGATATCTTGTTAGACATTTCCGAAAGAGATGCGCGTATGGTGGAAATTGAACGAAGGCTTGGCAAAGAGTTGAAGGATCAAGAAGATACAACAATCAGCGGCGACGGGAACAGCCAATGAGTTGAAAACAGCAGCCCTTAACCCTCCTCTGGCGTCTGTCTCTTTTACTATTTAACAATCATTAGTTTTATTTTTTATTGATTTTATAAATACAGGCCTTAGTTTATTAAAGTATAAATTTTTCATTAATGTCCCTTTCAGGGATGG
>DIKH01000399.1:823-7286 GCA_002424495.1 Desulfobacteraceae bacterium UBA5623 | reverse complement strand
CATTGGTGCGGCCTTCAAGGAGTTTGTTACCTGAAGGGTCATAGACCAGGATCAATCCGTCTTTGACCTTTTTCTTTGATCCGAAATAACTCTCCGTATTCACCATATCTCCGTCATACCAGGCGTAGATATAGACCTTGTGGGCCAGGGCCGCGGATCTCCACAACAGTGTTATGCAGATTGCCATGATAAGGCACACTAAAAAACGACCGGGCAGGGATGCGCCCCTTCCAATGCATTTATTTATCATATATGACCTCCAGTATTTCCGGTTTGACCTTTTTCAGGAAATTAACACATGCCGCAACAATGATCCCTTCTATGATCATCACCGGAATATTCGCCAGGACAATCACCTTTGAGGCGGTCAAGAATGACTCTCCTGTAAAGATAAGGGCGAGAGCCACCATAAGACTGCTCATCAGTACGCTTGAGCATCCGCAGAGAAAGGCGCAGATCATACTCAGACCGGTCCTTCTGCTCCTGATCCCCGGCCTGAAAATGTAAAAACAGACAACAGCAGGCGAAGACATCACCACCACGTTGATGCCCAGTGCGGTGAGCCCCCCGTATTGAAATAGTATTGCCTGGAGGGCCAGCCCGACCAGTATGGCGGGAAAGGCCACCCATCCCAACAGCAGGCCCATAAGACCGTTTAAGATCAGATGAACGCTTGAGGGGCCTATGGGCACATGGACCAGGGAGGCGATGAAAAATGCCGCCGAAAGCACAGCAACCTGGGGGATCCTTTCATAGTCGAGTTTTCTGAATCCCACCGCAGTGCCGGCAGCGGCCAGGGCAGCGCCTGCTATAAGCACCGGGACAGAGAGCACACCTTCGGAAATATGCATGTCAGACCTCAGTAAGCCTTAGAGGTAAGGGCCGGGGCTTTACCTCTAAGTGATAATGTTTTAGAATTCCACGGAGATCTGGCTGCATAAGATATCCCTGTCGTCTCTGCCTTGGGCATCATCCGAATGAAACCTGTCTCTGAAATATGCAACAGAGCCTGTCAGAGAATCCATGATCTCCTGATTAAAACCGATTCCGTATCTCCTGTGGGGATAGCCAAGTGCCCCGGTCTCGTGGGAGCCTTCATATTTCAGGACGATCTCCAGATTCTTTCCCCAATTCCAGTTATAACCGGTCTCAATATTCAACACCGAAGGCCTGGCCCCATTATCGCCCCCAAGGGCTATCTCTGTGGGGTCGAATTCGCTTAGGGCCGTCATATACTCTGCATCAAAAAATATTTCATTAATGCCAAGGTGCAGATAGGCGGCAAACCCATCCACAGGGTCATCTATATATTCTAACGGCCCAATCGGGTGATCGTCGCTGGTGATATAGTCGCTCAGGCCATCTGATTCTGCAATGTCGGACATATATGAAACCCCGGTCAACAGCTCCAGGATATTTCCCTCCGGCGCAGTATATGTGATATCAAAACCAAAGTCACCGATAGTATTATCCGAGCCATATTCATCCATATCACCGTTAAATACATAACCGGAGACATTAAACCCGTTTTGTTGATAACCCAATAAAACCGCCTTTTCAGATGTCTCTCCAAAGAGGAGCGTCATGGGCTGCTCGACCAGGGGATCATCCGGCAGATGGGTCAGGATCGCCCCGAACGGGACATACATCTTGCCGGCAGTAAGGCTAAATGGAAATTCATCGCAGTTTCCTATGGTAACGGTCCCGACGTCCAGGGTGACATCACTTTCATCCTCCGGATTATTTCCAAATGGGTCTTCGTACAAGAAAACCGTCTGTGCATTCACCCATTCATTGACTTTCACCTCAACACCGATCTCCACGGTTGTAAGGTCAATATCGCTGTCATCTTCATCTGTCCCGTCCCTGTTCTTTATCCCCTGGTAGGCCGCGCCCACCTCAATAAGGCCACCGATTGACACAAGATCCGATATCTTATCAAGTATGCCATCCTTCAATTCCTTTTCATCCAGCTCGCTTTCAGGCGCTGTATGGACGACCTGTTCGTCTTTGAGCCTTTCTATTTCGTGATCCTTTTCTTTTAGCTTCTCCTCAAGAACGTCAATCCTGGCCTTTAGCGCCTTTAGCTCTTCCATGATCTCGCTATTGGAAACATCCAGGCACCTTCCCGCGCTGGGCAGGAAGACCATAACCACGGACATGATTCCCGCAATGATAATTCCTCGGAACATGTTTTTTTCCTTTGCGACTCGATTTGCACCTACTTCTGATTCCAGTCATGGAACTTCACCCACAGCACAGCGCCTATCTCCACGTCTTTGCCCTGGCCATTGTGTTCAAGCTTAAAGTCAGCCGTACTAAGGGCGGCAAATCCCCACCAGCCTGACCTGGGTGCGGCATAGGTAAAGACCCCGTTTGAATCTGCCTTTGTAACCTGGGTGACCATATACTCTGTCGGGGCCGCTGAACGCCTGTCCTCATTGTAATATTCTATTTCAACCTCTGCGTATGGGACAGGTTTTCCATCAACCTTGACAATCCCCTGAAAGACATTGCCCGCATAAAGGCCAAAGGGCCTGGCAAGGGGAACGATCTCTGTCTTGAGCCCTGCTTCTTGATCCCAGCCCTCGTCGTTTCCATAGGCAGTAACGATTGTCTTGGTATAATGGATTATGAAGCAATCCTCCGCCTGTTCCCAGTATGGCTCAGGTTCCATACAGAAGATATACAGCCCGGGTCTTTTTATGCCGTAAGCCAGCTCCCATGCCTTATGGCCCATCACCTTGGTCTCTCTGAGATCGGGGATGAGATCCTGTTTTTTACCGCCGGTCATCACGCCGAAAGACTTTGGTTTGACCATATCCATTCCCATCATCTCCATTGGATGGGAAAAAGAGATTGTTACCAAGATGTTCTTCCCGTCGCCATGCATGACCATGGAGTCAGAGGGAATCACCATGCCGAAATGGGCTGATGCGGTTCCGGAAAGGAGCAAAAAAATCGCTGCCGCAAATATCATTACATGTCTTTTCATCTTATTTCCTCCCTGAATGCTTTAAAGTCTGCAAATAAAAAAAGCCATGATTGCTCCGGGTCTTCTAACCCTTTCTGAGCCTTCATGGCCTGATTATTAAATGAGGCATTTTATCTAAACTGCCTCACCTGACTTTTTAATTGCTGTTCAGGCTTCGTGCCTGGATTTTGATTTTTTCCATAGCCCAAGCACCTGCGCATTGTCAACAGGTTTTTTTTACCTAAGAGTCGCGGCCGGGCAGTAACCAACCAGGTTTTATATTGTGAGAAAGTTGTTCCTTATTATTCCGATGTGGGAAAGCGCCCAATCGTATTTTACCGGGTCTTCATTACAAAACCTTTTAAGACCGGTTGTGATTTCAACTGCTGCATTCATCGAGGCGGTCTTCTTGGATGTAAGCCCTAATTCCTTTGACACGTGGAAGATGTGGGTGTCAAGGGGGATAACAAGTTCTTTAGGGCTGATAAATTTCCAAAGACCAAGGTCAATATTGTCTTTTCTCACCATCCACCTGAAAAACATAAAAAGCCTCTTACAGGGTGATGTCTTTAACGAGGAAGGTATAAGATAGTTTACCCCCTTGAAAGCCTTGATGACTTCCTCCATTAAACCCGGCAAATCCCCTTGACTATAATTCATCATGACAAAATTGCCTATTGACCCATAGGCCTCAATTATCTTCTTTGCCGACAAGAACAGATTAAAGACATCCAGGCCTGTGACGAATCTGTATTTAAAGGAAAGCAGATTATTATCAGGCCTTTTTTTAAGGGACAAGACATAGTCGAAGGGTTTTGTCTCGACAATATTGAGTAATGCCTCTATTGCCTTAAAGATCTGAGTCACCCTGCCAAAAGAAAGCGCAGAGCAAAAAAGACCTACTAATTCCATTTCAGCGGGATCTTCAAACCCATATACATATTTTATTGGATCATACTGGAGATATCGCCTGCTGTTGTATTGCCTGTAAAGGGAATCCAGCTCGTCTTTCAGAGATTCTTCATGACCTGAAAACACCGCCCCAATCCCCTGTTGAACCTTGTTACTCTGATTTAAACCCTTCAAAGATGCGCCTTTTCTCCTCTTCCTTAGTCCTTTCTTCAAGTCTTACCTTTCTTCGAGCCATGGCGGCGTTGTGACGTCTTATTTCATCTTGTGTCTCAAGGATGAGAGGGGGAACCTCTTTCGGCCGCCCTTTTTCATCCAGGGCTACAACAGTAAGATATGCGGATGCAGTATGACTGACGGTACCGGAGTAAGGGTCTTCCGCTTCAGCTCGAACGCCAATTTCCATTGATGTCCTGCCCACAAAATTGAGCCTGGCCTTAAGAACAAGGATATTTCCCAGATATACCGGATTATAAAAATCCATTCTGTCAATGGATGCTGTAACTGAGTTACAGCGCGTATGGCGGATGGCGACGGTTACGGCTGCATTATCTATGTGTTTCATAACAACTCCGCCATGGACGTTTCCTGCCGGATTGGTATCCTGGGGGAGCATCACGTGTGACATTGTAATGCTGCTGTCTTGGGTCCTCTTTCCTTCCATAATTCCACCTGCCTCATCGTGTCCGGCTTCCCCGGTTTAAGGCTTTATATATGCATAGCCCTCTGCCTGCAATCTGATAAGCTCCATAATGCCCGCGGGCACGATCTCACAAGGCCCGATAAGTTTCTCTCCGGCAATGCCAAAATGGTTCAGGGCATTGTTACAGAGACGGAAGAGGACTCCCCTGTCAGAGAGGCCTTGAATATCCGACACATAGCCGGATGCCCTCTCGTGTTGAAACAGCTTGACCGCAGGGCCGTTGGCCAGGACACAAATTGAGGCCTCTCCCGCCTGAACGATTTTAAGAAGGTTAGTGATATTGGTAATAGCCATGACCAGGTTTTCTTCCTGGTCCCAGTCAATGTGGAAAACAGCCTTTACATCCATTGCAACACCTCTTTGATAAAAGGCAATCTGTTACGATAAAATGAAATTGTCGGCACTATGTGAAATGTTATATAGACTTTAAGAAAATGATTTTGGCAAGGCCAGAGTGAGGAATCCGCGGAGGCTTACTCCCAGTACGCCTCACAAGGAATTCCGACTGATAACGCAGCCCAAGATCTTTTTATTAAAGTCTATAGTCAAACAGCCGCTACAAGGTCACTGACCCTCCTTTCAATATCGTCTCTTATCCTGCGCATGAATTCAATGGATTTGCCCGCTGGATCAGGCAGGTCCCAGGCCAAATTTTCCGCGCCGGGGAACATGGGGCATGCACCCTGACAACCCATGGTGACGATCAGCTCCGGGGTCATACTTTTTTCGGCCTCAATAAGGGATTTTGGCCTGCGCCAGGCCATGTCAATACCCCTTTCCCTCATCACTTCTTCCATAACAGGGTTAAGCTCTTTTGCGGGCGCGCTTCCGGCGCTATTGGCCTCTATTTTATCTCCTCCATAATACTGGGCGAAGGCGGCGGCCATCTGGCTGCGGCAGGCGTTTTTAGCACAGACAAAGAGTATTTTTTTTCTTTTCAAAAGTGAAGGGACAAGCAATCTTGCCTTTTGTCTTGCATCTTCAAGGGCTGTGGGATGCATTTTTATATCATCCGGCCCCTCGACCTTGATATAGGTCAGGCCACCATCAAATTTTGCACCAACCGCATCAAAAAAATATTTTGCAGTAAGATTTATGCCGACAAAGAGGTCTTTTCCCTTTGTCGCGCCAACAGAAAGTAAAAGGCCGCGGCGCCATCTGCGGCCCGGATCTTCCAGTTTTAAGACATATCTCCTCGACCACAGGACCTGGGACCTGTCTATAAGGCATTTTAGCTGTGCGGTTGGCCCGTAGAAAAAGACAGGCGTCCCCATCACGATAATATCCGCCTCACGAAGTAACGGATAAACTTCCTGCATCTCGTCGTCAATAGGGCAAAAGCCCTTTTCCTCGCAGTTTCCACATTCCTGACAAGGAGTTATTCTGCGTCTCGGCACATCAATAACATCAGTGTCAGCGCCGAGACTTTGCGCCTCATCAAGAAAGGTTGAAAGCAGCGTACTGGTATTTCCCTTCCGGCGCGGACTCCCTTGTAACCCAAGGACAAGCATAGATCATCTCCTTTCGTCAAAAAATCTCAGCCACATCCTCCCCCACATGTGTGGGTCAACAGCGCCTTTGTCTTCTCTTTGATATAATCATCAATACCAATCTTTTTTAGCATGGAGGCAATATCTGCCTGTTCCTTGTCCAGGCTTATAAATTTGTCATAGTCCAGAACCATCAGGTTATAGACCAGGTCAAAATACAGGTTGTTATCAAAACCAAAATTTTCAAAATGTTCTGCAAGGAGCCTCAGCACGGACTCCAATTGTTCTCTGAAAAGATCGTTCTGGTTTTCATCAAACCTGATCAAGTTCTGTCTTTTAACCAGTTCACTAATTTTGAACTCATTCTTTTCCAACTCTTTTGCAGAC
>DIKH01000399.1:0-790 GCA_002424495.1 Desulfobacteraceae bacterium UBA5623 | reverse complement strand
AAGTTTTCTCTTATCAATTTTATTGCTCATCTTATCTCCTTATATCATTAATGTGCAGACCGCCTCCCAGGAGGCTGTTCGAGAATGAAATATTAAGATCAAAGAAGGCGAAAATTTTAACCGAAGGAATACATAAAAGATATTTTGTGACGCAGAGATTGGGAAAAATAGCCATTCCCGAACAGCCTCCTAGCAACGCTTTTGAACCCTTATGACCTTGGCCAGTGATGTTGCATTGAGCTTATCATGCATTGCCTTTGTCGCTTCGCTCCAGGTATCCCGTATAAGGCACTCCTTGGATCTTTCACATAATTTTGCATCTACTACACATAAAGACAGTTCAATCCCACCCTCGAGCACATGAACGATCTGCCCGATAGTAATTTCTTTCGGCTGTCTTGCCAGCATATGCCCGCCCTTCGGACCCCGGACACTGCTGATAAAATCTGCCTTCTTAAGCGGAATAATGAGCTGTTCAAGATACTTGGCCGAGATATCCTGTCTTCTTGCAATATCTCCTATTTGAATAGGGCCTTCATTGTAATGTTCTGCCAGGTCAAGCATCATTCTGGTCCCATATCGGCTCCTCGTTGAAAGCTTCATACAAAATCCTCCCGATCAAGATCGCACATAAGGCACGGCTATTAACTCAACAACAGTAGTAAAACCTAAGAGTTAACAGGCTGCACATTGATTTAAAAAATATATTTCATATAATTGCAGCATAAAATATAAATTCAGATAAATCGAGCAAAAATGTCAAGCAAGCCTGATTGAGCTGATAGGCTGA
>DIKH01000223.1:1740-2891 GCA_002424495.1 Desulfobacteraceae bacterium UBA5623 | reverse complement strand
GGAAATCAAAGGGCATAAGATACTGAGCGCCATCCGTGGGATGGAAGCTGTTGACTTGGAGATGCTGGCAGATATCCTGATCACCATAGGAAAAATCGGCATGGAAAATGAAAAGATCAGGGAGATCGATATTAATCCGCTGATTATATCAGGGTGCAAACCTGTTGCAGTAGATGCCCTGATTGTATTGCAGGCATAAATATTAGCCGCTTCCGGCAGGAAAATTATTTGTCAGATTGATGTAAAGAACAACCTCTCAACAGAAAAGGCAGGAATATTATGATGCGCTCCAATCATTTTCTCGAAAAATTCTTTAATCCCGGATCCGTAGCGATTGTCGGAGCGACAAATAACCCGTTGAAAATGAACTTTCGGGTGCTCCAGAACCTTGTCAACCTGGGCTACAAGGGCAGGATATACCCGGTTAACCCAGGGACTGAGGAGATACTTGGAATCAAAACGTTTGCATGTCTGCAGGAAATCCCGGACTGTATCGACCTTGTTGTCAGTGCTGTTTCAGCTCAAAAGACTCCTGATATTGTAAGGGACTGTGGTAAAGCAGGCGTTAAGAATCTGGTTGTCATCACCGGAGGCTTTTCAGAAGGTGGCGAAATAGGCAAAAATCTTCAAAATGAGATGAAAGCCTTGATCAGGGAAAACCGTATTCGAACTCTCGGACCCAACACGCTCAGTCCTGTCAATACGGCCAACAACTTTGTCATCAGCTTTAATCCCGTCAAGAAATTGAATCGGGGAAACCTTTCTTTTGCCTTCCAGTCAGGATTCTACGAGCCGATGATTAACTGGATGTTTTCCCATCTTGGCATTAGCAAGATGCTCGATATGGGTAATAAAATGGATATTAACGAACTGGACGCTCTCGAATATTTTGCACAGGACCCAGACACCGGAATCATTGCCATGCATATAGAGAGTCTTCATGGCAACGCGCGAAAATTCTTAAATCTTATCAAGTCCGTCTCAAAAGAAAAGCCTGTTATTATCCTGAAGGTCGGGCGCACGCCAGCAGGGTCGAAGGCTGCCGCCTCACATACCGGAACAATTGCCAATGAAAATGATGCTGTTTTTGATGGTGCGATCAGGCAGGCCGGGGCAATCCGTGCCCAGAATCTTGAAGATTTCTTTGATCT
>DIKH01000223.1:1439-1600 GCA_002424495.1 Desulfobacteraceae bacterium UBA5623 | reverse complement strand
CCCCAATGGGAAATTCCCCTCAACCCATTTGATGCCGGTGTTTGCATGGAATTTCATCTTTCAGATTTAGCCGTCTTTTTTAATTCCCTTCTGGCCATTCCGGAAGATGAAGGTGTGGATTGTACCATAATGCAGATGCTCCCATGGACATTTAATGAAAC
>DIKH01000223.1:0-1432 GCA_002424495.1 Desulfobacteraceae bacterium UBA5623 | reverse complement strand
TCTGGTGCCATGAAAGCGCTTTATATCCAATGGCTGTTGAGTATGAAAAAATCCGGCAAACCTTTCGCCTTATGGTGCACTTCCTCAGGCTCGGATGAAGTGGGGTTGATTGAACAGCTCGAAGCGGGGCGTATCCCGGTCTTTCGATCATCGGAAAGAGCCGTAAAAGCTTTTTCGGCAATGAATCGATACAGGTTGAAAATTTCCCGAGAGATTGAATTGTGACCCGAAAATAAACATAAAAGTAGAGAACCAGACATGACGCAAATTCCAGTTTCGCACCACCCGGGGAGGCACTGTGCCAGTACTGGCTTATGTAATCTGGTCAATTATCACGGTATCGAATTGAGTGAACCCATGTGCTTCGGCCTGGGCGCCGGCCTTGGAATCTGGTATATCAGTTTTCCTGGGATATCGCCAAGCCGTATGGTGCATGTTCGAAGTCTCGATATTGAAGCCAGGTTTTTTGACCGGATCGGGCATCCCTTTGCATGGGAGCAATTCAAAACCCCTGAAGAGAGCGAGCAAGTCCTATGCGAAAGACTAGACTTCGGAGTGCCTGCAATTCTCCAAACAGATATATTTCATCTCCCCTATTACGACTCTAACACGCATTATCCGGGCCACGTGATTACCGTCTGGGGATATGACAAGGTTGAAAAAGTGTTTTTTGTGACGGATACTGAACGTGATGCCGTTTTAATGGTACCGTTTGAAAAAATGCGCGAAGCCCGCTTTTCTAAGGACGGCCTACTGAACATTCAGGGGAACTTGTTTGCACCGCAAAGACTGCCTGTGCCTGAATGCATGCCTGATATAATTCTTCAGGCGATAAGGGAAAACAGCCAGGTGATAATTGAAGGCTATGATGAATTAAGCGAAATGGACGGTGTCGCAGGCGGGCTCGGCGCTTTTGAAAAATGGGAGGAAGAAATCCGCAAATGGAAGGATCTTAAAGATTGGCGATGGGCAGCTCGTTTTACCTACCAGACCACCGAAAAAAGAGGGACCGGTGGTGGCGCTTTTCGATTAATGTATGCCGATTTCCTCAATGAGGCAGCGGAATATGTGCCTGAAATTTCATCAAACGGATTGCCGCAACAGATGCATGATATCGGCCTGGCATGGCGTGAGCTGTCCATGGTTTTGAAAAAGACGTCTGATAAATCAGTGCCGGATTTTGAAGAAGCTTTCTACAAGCTGAACAGAGTGAAAGAGCTTGAAGCGGCTTATCACCGAAAAGCCATGACTCTCTGAACTTTTTCAGGCGATTTCTTTGTTTGGTAAAATGTTTTTCGGGAAGTGATGCCGAATTTTTTTATGAAAGAAGCCAGAATACCCCGTTCTGTGAACGGGGATGAATGGCAGCCCGCAGCGAAGCGGAGGCTATATGTTTTTTCTTGTTTCAGATGCCCCGCCCTGTGGGCGGGGT
>DIKH01000096.1:8309-13171 GCA_002424495.1 Desulfobacteraceae bacterium UBA5623 | reverse complement strand
ACACTTTTAAACGACCATTGACAGGTTTTTAGTGTCCCCATCATCTATCTAACTTCCCCGTCTGACTATGTGATTTAATAAATTAAGACCTAAAATCTAACAGCGTCCTTTTCACCTCACAAAAGAATAACATCCCCCTGGAATCCTGTTGTCTCAAGGATGTCTCCTTTTTTATGTATGCTTGCCAGAGCCCTTATCCTGGCCAACCCCCTAATCCTATAAAACATTCTTCTGGAATTGACAAGTTTCGGATTTTCGGACCGTCCAAAATCAATGATTGTCCTGCAAGTCATAAGTTTTTTTGGCCTTCCATATTCGTCGTTCATACCAGTATCATTCAAAGGGGAGATTTTTTAGCTTTCTACAGATACTGTTAACTTTTTAACTTTGGCCAGAGAAGTGCCTTTTGTCTCTTTTATCATTCGTTAGCTTCTCAGAGTCCCATTCAAAATAGTTAATGTTTGAGATGCGACCCCAGTGCCTCGCTCCTATTGGCCAAATAAAAAAAGGCAGGACCAAAAATGATCCTGCCTAAAATTTAATGAGTGAAGCCTTAATATAAATTTATTTACAAATTACACGGTTCATTTAAGTTGTTAATATCAACAAAAATTTCTTCTCGGAGATTATTTACCAATTCGTCAGACATTTCCTGGGCTTCCGTTATCGCCTTTATTGCTTCCTCCGATTTTAACCATTCAAAGACACTATTTGAAGATTCAATTACACTCTCCATAAATATGCCCCTCCTTTATTAAGAACAGATGATCCTTTTATATTACTTATTAATAAAGAGCAAGAACTTTGCCAAAAAGATCAGCCTGCGCTATTAACGCAAATTAATATTGATTTAACTCGAACGATAACACCTTCATTTGGATGGCTCTCTATATCTCAAAACTTTAAAAAATAACACCTTATTTATTATTATCAATGCGTTAACTTCGAAAACCATGAAAGAATTACCCATTCAAGCCTATCCTGTAAAATCTTTTCCAAAGATGGTTCTTTGCTAGATTTATGTAAAAAATCAAATAGTTGTTTGTCATATCCAATAACACCATTTATAAACAATCCCTGCTCAATATCAGTAGCATCAAAGAGTATATCCAATTTGTGTTTTTCTTTGCAAAAAGCAGTAGCACGCCAAAGAAATCTTGGCTTATTATCTAATAATACCTCCCGCCTTAACTCACTTGATAATGGCAAAATACCATTAAAAATTTCTGTTTTTAACTTATTATTTGTCGTAAGGTAAATATCCCATTCTATTCTTTCATCGATTAATTTAAAAAAGTTGGCTTTTTTCAGTGCTTCTAAAAAGCCATCAAAATGAATGATAATATCTAAAACTTGTATAAAAGTAATGCGAATCTTATGATATAATGGCAAAAGAATAAAAATTGGCACTCCCCTAACGCTCCCGATTCTCCCGTCTTTCCCCCTCCAAGAAGTAGAAAAGGATAAAGAGTCATTCTTTTCTCCGTTTTTATCATAAGAAACAGTAAGGTTATCTGAAACCATCCTCGCAAAAGGTCCTACTTGATCATCATGCACATATATTTTATCTATGCGTGATGCTCTTAAACAAAATCCAGTCTCTTTGAAAGGGACTGGTTTGTCTAGCCCAAGACTAAAACCAGTCACAGCGACAGCATGTCGTCCCATGCAATCGCCACGATCATGTGGATTTGAAACATTCGAAATATCGACAAGGTCAATTGCCATTGCAAGTGGCACAATTTTTAAATAAGCGTATAACGTTGATTTAAGAATTCTTTCTTCTGAAGCATTTACAATATAAGGCTCTAACCCTACACTTCTTATAGCATTTGCCATTTGGGAATCAGTTAATCCACTATTTGGGAAATAACGTGTTCCTAGTGGGTCTTTTTCACAAGCTATTTTTGTTATTTCAACCGGAGATGGGATTTTGTGCTGAAAGAATACCCCACTTCCGTGAAATATCGTCCATAGTGCACTTGTAGCGCAAGCTGACACGACATCGTCTTGCTCTTGAAAAGCCAATGAATTTACACATAATTCGATTCCGAAAAGATTTACTTCATAACTCCGAATATTTGGAAAATTTCGCCTGTCATGATCAGAATCATAGGTCTTAAGACAAGTTCGTCCAAAAATGGTACGCGGAAGAGGTTTAATTACAATAAAACCCAAATAAGCCTTCCTTAATTTTTCTTCCGCCAAGATCGAGTTATTTCCTTGTAAAAGAGAAATAAAATCATTCTCCTGAAAATGAATATCAAAGAAATGCAATCGCGTACATTTCCTTGGGTATCTTGTAAAACATCTTACATAATACCCTGAATAATCTTCAAGAAAATCATGATCTATATAACTATGTTCAATCAATAATGTTTTTGCATTAAGAGCTTTAAAATAATCTTTAAAATAAACAGTGTGCAATTTTTTGTTAACAGTATTTTCATCAGCTTTGGTTTTTTTGATTAGGACATTCGTCAGTTGTTCAATTTCGTAAGGAACTACCTCGAAAGGCTCCATTTTTCTTCAATCCATTTTCTCAGTAAAGAAGATTAAAAACTATATGTTATGTGCCGGTTAGGAAATTGTATAAGGGTTTTCGGAGAAGATAGTACTTGCTTCTTATAGATTGGAGTATAGGGTGATTAGTATTGTGTGTCAAGACGAAAACAATATCTGCATATTGTGCTTATGGTGTTAAGCGAGATAAAAAAAGTGGTGACAAGAAACGTCAAATGGAGGGCTGGGGGATGTGCGTCAAACCGCAAAAAATATTGGATGATATCATGGACAAGAAGCGAATTTTTTGAAATTTCAGTATGGCAGAAGGAGCACATTCTCTTAGAACCCTTTCGAAATAAGGTTTATCTAACAGCCAGTGGTTGAAAATGGCCATTATTATCGAAAAGGCCAGCTACACCGCCTTTGCGATAAACCAATAAAGCTCATTATTGAAATCGGATTGCAAGGCGGTTTCGATCTCAAAGCCCGCCCTGGTTATCTTTTCCCTTATCTCTCTGGCGGATCTGTAATACGCAGATATTTTAAAAATCCTGAGTCTGATATCTTCACACCGCCATAAAAAGGAAGGCGGCTTTTCAGTCGGAACCAAGGCCCTTATGACCAGCCTTCCGTTTATGCGAAGGCTGTTTTTTATGCCTTTTAATGTCTGCTCCAATTGATCATCACTCAGATAATGCATCATATCCAGCATCAGGGCCGCATCGGCCAGCTCCGGGGCCTTTGGGATGTCCGGTGCTTGGCCTGCAACTATCCTGCCTCTCTCACCGATTGCCCTGGATGCTACCCTTACCCTTTTGCAGTCAGGCTCAATGCCGTAAACCTTGGCCTTGCTGAACCGCTCAAGGCACCATGCAGCAGGCACCCCGTAACCGGTTCCGATGTCAAGGATCGTTCTGATTCCCGACCATGTCTCTAATAAGCCGTTCAATTCTGAAAACATGGGATCAAACCTGATTTTGAATCGCGCAAAAAACCTCGGATAAGGCTCCATGTTTTTATATCGTCTGAGGACTCGGGCACGGGGATTTTCAGGATATCTTTCATCTTCCCGCTTTCGGAACAGATACGCAAGGAGCGGAGGAAGGATGACAAAGGTTGCAATGAGTGCATAGGTTATTCCGCAAATCCCAGTCAATCCCACAGCCTGCAATACAGGATGTCCTGATGGACATAAAGCCCCGAATCCGATTATTGCTGAAGCGGAAGACACAAAAACCGCCGTCCGGATAAGTCTGAAAGATGGGTGAGACGGGTCACCATATCTCTGATAGGACCGGACAAAAAACATTGAATAACCAATGCTCATAGCAGGCGCTATTGGCAGCGTAAGGATGGCAATGTCCAGATGCAGGCCTGCAAGCTTCAATGTGCCAAGGGTGCTGATCAACGAGAATAACACTGGTATAAGGGATGCAAGGGTCAGCCTCCAATTTAAAAAGAAGATGAAGAGGATAAGGACAGTGCCTGCACCGACCATGGCGAGGACCTTGATAATGGAATTAGGAACAACGTCAAACGCAGTCCCTGAAAAAAAAAGCATTATAAGACCAAAGGCGCAGGCAATATATGCCCCACCTTTTCCTGCGTTGGATGTCTTTGACTTCATTACGACCATCCGGATGTATTCCTTCCATGAGAAAATGTTATAGATTTTAAGTAAAAGATTTTGACCTGTGCGGATAAGTAATGCGCCGGTGAAAGCATATTTTTTTGAACCGCAAAGGCGCGAAGGACGCCAAGGTTAAATTTTTATTGTTTTCCTTTGGGACAAAGGAAAACAATAGCCACATGCCTTGCGGCAGAAAAGCCAATTGCAGAGTCACTTCCATTCCTGAGGGTCTGTGGTCCAACAAACACCTTCTTTGCGATCTTCGCGCCTTTGCGGTTCAAACAGTACTTTCGTAAGCGTACTACAAGGAAGCCACACAAGGAATTCCAACTAATAACGCAGTCCAAATTTTTTCCTTAAAGTCTATATTTCGGCCCATCGCCGTTTTCCCCACCCAAAACTCTTGATTGATTTATTAGATCTATTGTAAAATCAATCTGTTTTCATCATCCCTTCTAATGCTGTTTGAATGTATGGATCTACTAAAAAAAATAGCAGAAACGGATTTTGTCCGCAAGGCAATGGAGGAGAAGGCCAACCTTGACGCCTTTAAGCAAAGACCGGATCTCAGGGTGATTTCAGGTCTGGCTGTCATAGGTTTCAGTTATATAATCGGCTGGCCCGCTGTGGGCGCCTTGGGTGCAATATCCTTATATTTGAACAAACCCCTTCTATTTGTAATCGGCGGCCCGGTGACATACGGGATTTCACATCTTGTATTTATATT
>DIKH01000096.1:0-8218 GCA_002424495.1 Desulfobacteraceae bacterium UBA5623 | reverse complement strand
TTTCCCCCTTTAGACTCCGGGGCCAAATGCAGGAATTGTTCAATATTTTTCCTGTGGTTGTAAATAATCAACAGCACTGTAATTATCACTCCAGTTACATGAAGCCAATCAAGGCCTGCTTTTATGACCGTACCTGAGGCCAGAATCAACAACATCACAAATGACGCAATAAAAGGGATTTTAACAAGCTGATATACAACTCCCCATGCAATCATGGAAATAACGGCTGAAACGGGTGACACGATAGCTGTAAAGCCCAGATAATTGGCTATCCCTTTTCCGCCCTTAAAATTGTGAAGGCATGGGAAACTGTTCCCCAGTATCAGGGCAAGTCCGCACCATGGTACAAAATACTCCGGCAACAAACGCTGAGATATTATAGCTACTCCCATTGACCTTGAAATATCCAGCACCAGGACCAGCACGGCAGAAAAAAAACCTGCCTGCCTGTATACGTTTACAACACCGGCATTACCGCTGAAACTATTCCTTGGGTCGCCCTTTCCCAGAAGTCTGAAAAGAAGGATCGAAAAATTGACGGATCCTACAATATAGGCTGCTATGAACAAAATTACCGGCCGCATGAATCTCTATGGCATCTCTAAAACTGTGATTAAGTGATCATCAATAGTATGGTGGGCCACCGGATACCCCCCTTTGTGATCAATTTCTACCCGGCTTTCATCCCTTCCTATGTCCTTCACACGGACCCTGTTCCATGAATCTGCCAGGGTGGAGTTCAAGGCCTTTGCGGCCGCCTCTTTTATGGACCAGATCCTCAAGGCCGCTTGAATTTCACCCAGGAAGGATGCCTCAGCAACCGCCTTTTCATCTTCTGTCATGTATAAGTCCCTGGATTTGAGCACCCTTTCTGAAATCTTTTCCACATCAATGCCTACCCTCTTTCCGGATGCGATGGCAACCGCAAAACGGCTGTCATGGGATGCCGCACATGAAAACATCCGGCTATTGTCTGTCATGGGGCAGTACGGCCTGACAAGGTCCTGGGAGATGGTGGAGATGCTGTCCGCAGGTGTATCCATATCATTTCCGGAAAGTCTTCTTGAAAGCCGTTTGCACGCTAGCCGCGCCGCTAGATAACTTTTTTTTCGCTCTCTTCCCATTTTTTCAAGGCGTGTTAGCTCGTCAGTTGAAAGCGCCTTTTCCGCAAACGGCATAAGGGTGTTTCTTTCGATGATGGAAAGACAATATTGATCGCTGATCCTTTGATCGTGTTTATCCGTTATTCCGTCGTCTATGATCCACTGTGGGGGCTTCATCGCGCCTGCGCTGACATCTCTCATTTGAATGCCGGAAACCGCCTCAAACAGAACCCCTTCCGAGTCATAAATCCATGTGTCAAAGACGAGGAGATCCGATTCGGTATTGACCGGGACTACCCGGCAGAAACAGGTCTCTCCCGGATTGGTCTTCTTTATTACTACACGTTTTTTCAGTCCCACGGGAAATGCTACAAGACGTCTGAAGCGTTGTCCCCAGACACACGCTGCGTGAAAGGCTGCATCCAGGGGAAATGGGGAGCCCAGCAGATCCATCCTGTCATCATTGTCATCGTAAACAGGGGGGCGTATTTCTGCAACCGCACCATCCTGGGAGACATGGAGAATTCCCTTAATATTGTGATAGGCAGGCCCAAACCGGACAAGCTCGCTGTATATCTTCTCTTCCGGGATATCAAATGAAACCCCTTCCAAGGCACATGCGATATCAATGGGTATCTGCGGGATATGCCCAATACTGGCTGGAAAGAGGATGAAGGCATGGTCCCTGGTCCGGGTGATACGGTTTTTTTTAGACGTTGTCTTAGTAATCAACCTTGCCGTGATATCCCCGTTTTCGTATATGGAGATATCGGCAAAGCATTCTCCTTCCTGTTCCATATAAAGAAATTTGTCAAACCTTGCTTCAGATAGACATGTAACATCCGCATCAGGTTTAACTGTCTTAACAGAGGCTGCAAGCATCTGCATGGCCTCAACAGCAGGAAGTACCGCATGGCCCAGAAAACAATGGTCCGTCAGATACGGACGGACGGCAATGTTTACAGACACCAGGGTATTATCCCTTATTTGGGGAAGACCTTCCATAGATGAGTGGTTTTTTTATCAATTGCTACAGGTAATCCCGCAGCATTTATTGCACAGTGTCTGGTAAAACCCTTGCATATTATTTTCCGGTTTTCTTCGTCCAGGACTATGTAGTCAAACGTGAGTCTCACCCGTTCGAGCTGACTGGGGCGTGTATATATCCACATCAGATCGTCATAATGGAGGGGGCTGTAGTATTTGACGCCTACCTCGATGATCGGATAGAGATAGCCGCTTTCCTCTATCTCAAGATAAGGGTAGGCGGCATCACGCATAAGAGATGTCCTGCCAAAGTCATAGTAGCGCAGATAATTTGCGTGATAGACTAATCTCGAACGGTCTGTATCCGCATATGGTGTCCGGTATTGGCAGCGATGCCAGACCTCTTTGCTGGTCTTGTCCCTGACATACGGACCGTTTCCGTTTAATATCTCCGGGATAAAGGGTTTCGGCCTCAAAGTTAAACACCTCTGAACACAATACAGCAGTTGGTTCCCCCAAATCCGAAGGAATTGGAAAGGAAGATTTCGTATCCCTGTTTGCGGGCTTCATTGGGAACGACGTCAACATCGGAAAATTCCGGGTCCTGTATATGATTGACCGTGGGGAGGATCACCCCGTTTTTCATGGCCTCGATACTCAAGGCCGCCTCGATTGCGGAGGATGCCCCGAGGGTGTGCCCTATCTGGGACTTGTTTGATGATACAGGGATCTTTTCAAGCCTGGGGCCGAAGACTTGTCTCAGGCACTCTATCTCGGTCCTGTCGCCTTTGATTGTCGAGGTCCCGTGGGCATTGACATAGTCAATATCCTCAGGCCCTAGGTCCGCATCGTCAATGGCCTCACGCATGGTCCGGATCACGGTGTCAGGATTGGGCAGTGTGAAATGATAGGCATCCGACGTCCATCCGACGCCCATTACCTCGGCCTTGGGCGTGAGGCCATAGACTTGCAGCATCTCTTCTGCGGCAAGGACCAGCGCGCCTCCTCCCTCGGAAAGAACGATACCTTTTCTGTCAACACTAAATGGCCGGGATGCCTGGGTCGGGTCTTTGTAGGCGCGATCCTTGGGCTCGATCTTTATGGTGGCAAGCATATTGGCAAAACCCTGGATAATCTCAGGCACCAGGCATGTCTCGACACCTCCTGCAAGAACAAAATCGCAATCTCCGTCCCGTATCATCCTCGCTCCGGTCCCAATGGCGTAGTTGCCTGAGGCGCATGCCCCCTGTGGAGAAAATATCGGTCCGGTAAATCCCAGCAGCATACCGGCCTTGCCTGCCGGAAGATTGGAGCAGAGGTTCGGCAGAAGATATGGGCTGACCTTGGTCGGCCCCTTGTGCAGGTAATTATCCATGGCAATGCGAAAGGAATCAGTGCCGTTGAGCGCTGAACCTATAAGACAGGCCGTCCTGGGGCCTGTGTCCTTATCTATCACTAGCCCCGAACGGGTAAGGGCCTCCTTGCAGACTGCCATTGTCAAAAAGACATAATCCGCATCCCAGATGTATGCCTCCTTTTTGTTGACAAAGTCAAGACCGGCTGGCTCCCAGTCCGGAATTTCCCCCACGACATTGCTTCTGGTTTTTACCTCGCACCTGGTAATCTTGCGAAGGCCTGCCTCAGCCCTGACTGCGCGTTTCCATGTCTTTTCAAAGGTGTTTCCAAGCGGGGTTGCAGCGCCGTAATCAACAACAAATACCCGTCTGTTTTTCGGTGCCTTCATAATACTAGACCCTGCGGAAAACTACACATGCATTACACCCGCCAAAACCAAACGCATTTTTTAATACATATTCCTGATCAAGCATCCTTTCCCCTTCTGAAACGCAGTCAAGTTCCATATCAGGGTCCGGCCGGTAATTGATAGTCGGGGGCAGTTTATCTTCCTCCATCCCCTTGATTGCAAATATTGATTCAATGGCGCTTGAGGCACCCATTGCATGGCCGATCAGGGACTTGTTTGCAGTGACGGGAGGTATTCGCCCGTTAAAGACCGCATTCAGCGCATCAAATTCAACCTTATCTCCCACCTTTGTGGATGCAGCGTGTGCATTGACCGCATCAATGTCGGCAGGTCTGATTCCGGCGTGGGCGATGCTTTCCGCAATGCACCTTTTTACTGCCTCAAGATTGGGAGACACGAAATGGTGCGCGTCAGAGGTCATGGCCCATCCGGCAATCTCAGTGTTGTATTCGAGGCCTTTTTTTTCGGCGATTTCCCTTGCTGCAATAATTACACATCCTGCGCCTTCAGAGAGGACAAAACCCCTTCTGTGTATGGAAAAAGGCCTGCTTGCCTCTTTGGGAGTTCCTTCCTCCACGCCTTCCTTGGGATGATATGATCCGTTCATGGTGTCAAAACCCGCAACAATAGGCTCAACCAGGGCGAAATCCACTGCCCCGCAGATGACGACATCCGCCCTGTTCTGCTCCAGGAGCATGGAGCCTATGATCATGGAGGTAAGCCCGGTTGCACAGGCCGTGATAGTGGAGGTGATAGGGCCTGTGGCGCCGGTCATCATCGAGATCTTTCCCCCCACCATATTGATGCATGAATTGGGATTGGCAAACGGATGGGGCAGTCTGCCGTCTCTTATCATCCGCCGGTCAGCATCAAGGATCGCATCCAGCCCACCAACGGCCGAGCTGTATGTCACAGCCACCCTGGGTGCGATATCAGGGCCTATTTCAAGGCCGCTTATTTCCAAAGCGCGTTTAACCGTAACCATGGCGTGTCTAAAAACAGGAGAACTCCAGCTTGCCCTTTCTCGCGGCTTCAGGAAGGGATAAGGCAGGTGGTCAATGTCTTCGACCTGTCCGGCAATAGCTACAGGGAAATCCGGACCAACAGAAAAACGTGTAAGCATTCCAATCCCGCTTTCCCCCCGTGTTGCACGATCCCACTGGGTCTCCATGGTAATGCCCAATGGAGATATGGCATCGTAACCTATAATGACGGATGTTCTTGAACCCATGTGTCCTTAAAAAGAAGTAAGAAGTTTGAAGTGTGAAGAGTGAAGTAAGAAGTCAAAATCCATATTTGAATAGAAATATTCTTCATCCCATTTCAAACTTCACACCTCACACTTCCTCCTATTTCCTACCACGGAATGAATTGATAGAGCTTTGCAAACATTTCACAGACCTCTATCCAGTTCTGAAGGTCCCGGGCGGAATTCATATGCATGCGCTTATTGACCATGACCCAGCTCATGTGGGCAGCGCCGTCCTTGCAGGTGGTGCAGTCCCTGGTCTCTGATGTGCAGCAACGATGCATGATCTTGAGATCCGACGCCCACCGGATAAAGTTGATCAACCGCCTGGGACGAGGTTCCCTGTTGTCCAATGGCTCTGTCACGGAAGGGCACTCGGCCCACCCGAAGGAACGTCCCAGCATCTTTCCCGTGGTTATTATCTCATGGTAATATCTTGATGAGATGACCGTGTCCTGGTACTTATCAAGCATGTCATCCATTTCCATGCGGATGTCCTTCAATTCCTCCGGCCTCCAGGAAAACCCGTCCACTTTTTCATCATTGGACAGAAGCTGCATGTGGACCTTCAGCCCTACGTCTCTGATCTTTTTTATTACAGGTTCGGTTTTTCCGATCTGCTTGGGGGTGATGGTATAAAGGTAATAGGCGTGCGGGTCTCCTTCATAGTTTTTGCTCGATAAGGCGAATGTATCTTTTCCCCTGAGGGTCTTTTCAGTCTTTTCATCACCCCAAATGGAAATTCCGACCATCATGTGGGGGAGTCGCTCTCTGGGCACCTTGATCAGTCCGTTTGTCGCACAAAATGTAGGAAGCCTTCTATAAAAGGCCTCCACCCTGTCCATGCACAGGGTCGGCTCTCCGCCGATCAGTATCGCAAGATTGACCCCCCGTTCTATCTCCCTTTCAATAAAGGCCTTCCACTTTTTGATATCAGTCTCTTCTTTTGCTGCCTTGTGTTCGTTTGAGGAAAAAAAGAAACACCCCTTGCACCTCAGGTTGCAGTGGTCCGTCACATCATAGATCGAACTGCGGATATTGAGCCTTGATATCCGCCTGTACCTTTCATTCCAGTCATCATTTAACAATGAGCTGACGGTCTTCATTGTCTAACCCTGCTCATTATCGCTTATCCCGGGCGGGGGGACCGGACCGTCGCAGAGGTTTTTGCCTTTTTCATAGCCCATGACCCATACGGAAAGGTATGTATCAACATAATCGAGCCACGATTTAAAGGTGTAAGGGTCAGTTGCGTGCCGGAATAGTCTGGCCGTAACAACAGCGCTGCCAGCAGCATAATGCCTGCAATCGGCGCAGTCAGTGTCAGGGATGCAGCAGGAAACAGCTCTGTCCCATGTAAGATCGGTCATGTATTGCCTGAAAGAACGGCCGAGTCCGATATCAACAGAAGGGTTCATGCGTGGATAGGAACATGAATAAAGTTCGTGCAGGCCCAGTTTATGTGTATGGGCGACAATATTATAATGTGAATAAAGTACTGCCTCGGGATACGTTGACATCAGCTCTGTCATGATATTTCCGGTCTCTTTAAGCGAAGCCTCAGTATGCCGCAGGCTGCCGTTATAACCGACTGGAGCGGAGAACACATTAAAGGTAAGTCTGCATTGGTTTTCGGCAAGGATTTGAGCAATCTCTCGCGCCTGGCGGATGTTTTCGCTGGTAAAGGTATAGACATAGACAGCCCTTGGGTCATCCCTGTAATTTTCGATCTGCCTCAAGAGCATGTCTTTGGCTCTTCGGGTTTTAAAACTGGTTTCGTCGTTTCCCCAGACCGAGATATGTATCTTGTAGTTGATGGCTTCAGGGATAAACTTCAGCCCGTTGGTTGCTATGGCGCCCAAGGGAATCTTTTGAAAGCAAATTTCACAAAGCTCCGGCGCCAGTGAAGGCTCGGCCCCTGCAAGGACAACATAGGTGATGCCCCTTTTTTTCTCCTCATCCATCAGGTTTCGCCATGCATCCGGGCTCTTGTTTTCCGGGGCAAACTGCTTGTCTCCTTCATAGTAATAACAGCCTTCACAGCGGATATTGCACCGGTTGGTCATGTCATAGGTGGACTCCCGCAGGAAGAAATATTTCCGGACCTTTTCCCACCTTTCCCGCACCGTCGGATCTGCGATAATCTCAGAAAACTTCTCTTGTTTTTTGACGCAACTTTGACCACTTGCACCCACTGGCCTGCTCCAATCCCGCCTCAGTTGTTTTCCTGTGCCGTTTTAAGCTTTTCCTCAATATATCCGGCGAGTAAGCGAATGGTGGTCAGTTTGGGATAATCATCCTCATCTATCCTTATGCCGTATTCATCGCGAATAATGAGGGCAATGGTTGCAAGGTCCATGCTGTCTATTCCCACCTCATCAATCAGATCAATATCAGGATCGAAAGTCTCCGCTGTCACATCCTCAAGTTTGAGCTCATCAATCATCATATGCGCAATACGGAGGATTATTTCGTCTGGCATCCTTACCCTCTCCTATATGGTGCCTGAACGAAAAGACCGTTCAGACACAATCTTGAAGTTTTAATTGTGAATGTTGAATTAAAAAAGAACATATTATTAATACGTTAACTTATTCGGTCAGGAATATTGTACGCCTTCTTATTGCTTGATAGTATCTACCGTCATAATTCCCTTGCAGGCCAGTTCTTCTCCTGCCATTAATCGGAAAGAATAAGATCCGACGTCTTTTTCCATATGCGTAACAACAAGTTTCAGATGGTCGTCGGGTCTGATAATCTGTTTAAATTTTACCCTGCTTACTCCGGATACAGTCAGTTTCCGGTTGACCGATTTTTCAATCGCCTCAAAGACTATTGCCAATTGAGCGATCCCGGGAAGGATCGGATCTCCCGGAAAATGCCCTGAAAACCAAGGTGAATCCGGACCTGTTTTCACATTTGCCGATATTTCACCGGAAGCGGATCGCCTCATATTTATAATTGAGTGCCACATCATTTGGAGTGTTTTAAAACAAAGTCAGCCATATGTACAAGAAAAATGTAACTTCTCAAAACTCCGGGTGCGAGCGGGCAGGGGTGGGTGTCTGTTGTGAATTGCGCATATCTTTAAGTCATTTCATGCAACGGCAGCAT
>DIKH01000423.1:2719-3261 GCA_002424495.1 Desulfobacteraceae bacterium UBA5623 | reverse complement strand
ATATCATTTCCAGCCATAAATGACGCCACTGCCCCATCAGGAACACCCCATTTTTTTTTGATCGCTCCCATTTCCAGATCATCAGAAATCACCAAGCCCTTAAAACCCAGAGTTCCCCTGAGCAGGTCCGTCAGGATCTTGTATGAGAGAGTGGCAGGATTATCCGGATCCAGGGCGGGGTATATTGCATGTGAAGTCATAATGGAGGAAACACCTTCATCTATGGCCGCCCGAAATGGTGGAAGATTGACGGTTTCTATTTCCTCTAGGTCTACATCAATGGTTGGAAGGTGGTGGTGCGGGTCAAGGGAGGTCTTTCCAAGACCGGGGAAATGCTTGGCCGTCGCCATCACGCCGTTTTTCTGAAGCACCTTGACAACGGTTCTGCCAAGAAGGGAGACTTTTTCCGGATCGTCACTGAACGTACGACCAACAAGGTGGCTTTCAGGCTCACCCCTCCTGACATCCACAACAGGCGCAAGGTCCATATTGAGGCCAACAAGCCTCATTTCCTCTGCGGTGACACGGGCGAACTCCACTGC
>DIKH01000423.1:0-2680 GCA_002424495.1 Desulfobacteraceae bacterium UBA5623 | reverse complement strand
GGCCCCTTGAGTCTTGCCACACGACCGCCCTCCTGATCAACCGCCAAAAACAGTGGAATGTTGTGATACCTTATCGCCCTGTCCTGAAGGTCATTGCAGAGTGCAGCCAGTTGAACCGGGTCTTCGATGTTTCTGCTGAATAAGATCACGCCACCAATACAATAGTGACGGATAAGGGCATCAGTGTCATCATCAAGTCTTGTGCCGGGAATCCCGGCCATAAATAGCCTGCCGATTTTGGTGTTCAAAACATGTTCGTGATGCATACAACCCACCGTGTTTTATCAATATGGAAATGAGTCTATCCTGCGTCATTCTTTTCTTTCTTATCTTTTCTTCCTTGACCCTCTATCTGATACAATTTTACGGCCTGATTATGCTCGGCCGTTGTTTCGGAGAAATAGTGAGTGCCATCGTTTTTTGAGACAAAATACAGATAATTGGTTTGAGCAGGATAGAGCACGGCATTTATTGCCCCTACTCCTGGATTTGCTATGGCCCCGGGTGGAATCCCCTTAACAACATAGGTATTGTATGGGGTTGGTGTGATTAGGTCATTTTTAGTCAGATTTCCATTAAAATTTTTTATACCGTATATCACGGTTGGATCACTATCAAGACGCATGTCGTTCTTTATACGATTCAGAAAAACACTGGCGATCAGTGGCCGTTCCGCCTCACAACCGGTCTCTTTTTCAACAATGGAAGCCAAGATCACAACACGATCTAATGAAAGGCCTAATTCATCCATCCGTTTCCTCAGAGGAGATACAACATCTAAAAAATGCCTGACCATTACGTCAATGATGGCCTTTGCAGGAAGACCACGGCTGAATTGATATGTGTCAGGATAGAGGTAACCCTCAAGATCAGGGCTTGATATGCCATAACCCTTGGCTATATCCGTATCCCCGGTAAGAGTCAGGAAATCGTTTTTGTCCGCCAGCCTTTTTTGCTGCAACAGCTCTGCAATCTGTTGTCTTGTAAACCCCTCAGGGATCGTAACGGAATAAGTCAATACAAGGCCTTTGCTCAGAATGTTCAGGATGTTAAGTGGTGACATCGAAGAACTTAGCTTGTAATCACCTGTCTTAATTTTCCGGTCATACCCCCGTATATTCGCCCAGAGCAGAAGAGCCCTTTTACTTGGAATAATGCCCTTTGCCTCAAGTTTGTCTGCCACACCACTAAGGGTCGAACCCTGAAGGACAAAAAAAATATGGTCAGGGGCGCCTCTCTTTGCAGGCCTTACAAGATAATATTCAAATCCGGCCGCAAATAAGGCCGAAATAAGAAGCGCTAGACAGGACACAAAGATAATAACCCTCTTGCGGGTCAAGACAAACATAAATACTCCATAAAAAGCTGTTAAAAATCCCTGCCAGTCTACTGCAAAATCAGGTTTTGTAAAAGACAAAATTACCGGGGTCACAAATCAGACAGACGGCAGGCGCCTTTTTTTTGCCCTCCTGGTATTCACCTTATTGTTTTTGAAGAAAAGTTGTGCTATGAGGATCAGCCTAATAAAACAAGACAGTTTCAAAACGCTCAAAAAGGCGCTTTGATAAGGAGAATGTCATGGAAATCAATATACTGCAGGCCAATCCAGGTCAGCTTAAATCAAAACCTGCTGATGAATCAAATCTGGGGTTCGGGGATATCTTCACAGACCACATGTTTTTGATGGAATACAAATCAGCAAAAGGTTGGTTCAACCCCCGGATCGAGCCATACGCAAAGATCTCCATTGACCCGGCGGCTATGGGCATCCATTATGGCCAGGAGATATTTGAGGGGCTTAAGGCCTATTGTGGAGAGGACGGGGGGATTTCCCTGTTCAGGGCCAGGGACAATTTTGAAAGGTTTAACCGCTCCGCCAGGAGGATGTGCATGGCGGAGGTGAATATAGACCTTGCCATCGAGGGGCTGATTAAACTGATACTTCTGGACAGGGAATGGGTACCAAAAAGTCCCGGGACATCCCTTTACATCAGACCGACCATGATCGCCACAGAACCCCATCTGGGTGTAAGACCGTCAAATGAGTACCTGTTTTTCATCATTATCGGTCCGGTTGGCGCCTATTACAAAGAAGGGCTCAACCCCGTAAAGATCTATGTGGAGGATTTCTATGTCCGTGCCCCTAGGGGCGGGACAGGAGAGGCCAAGACAGCGGGCAATTATGCAGCAAGCCTTTTTGCGGCGGAAGAGGCAAAGGCAAAGGGGTTTACACAGGTACTGTGGCTTGACGCAGCAGAACATAAGTATGTGGAAGAGGTCGGCACCATGAATATGTTCTTCGTAATTGACGACACGGTGATTACCTCCCCTCTTGGCGGCAGTGTCCTTGCCGGCATTACAAGGGATTCAGCGATTCAACTGGTCAAGGACTGGGGGATCAAATGCGAAGAACGTGCTCTTTCCATTGATGAGGTCATCAGCGCCGCCCGGAACGGCAGGTTAAAAGAGGCCTTTGGAACAGGCACGGCAGCGGTGATTTCGCCTGTGGGACAGATAACCTATATGGGTAAAGACCACATAGTAGCAGGCGGAAAAATGGGGGAGATCTCTCAAAGGCTCTACGATGAGATCACGGCAATTCAATACAGAAAAAAGAAAGACCCACATGGCTGGGTGAAACGCATTGACTAATTCGTAACTTTTCAAAGTCCGGGTGCGA
>DIKH01000151.1 GCA_002424495.1 Desulfobacteraceae bacterium UBA5623 | reverse complement strand
GGTCAGAGCTTTTATTATAAGTTTTCCAGATATAAAGAAATAAAAGGAGCGTCGTTCAATATTTCAATTATGTTTCATTGTGGCCTTTTTGTTCCTTGTCGGCTGATAGCGACGTACCCGCATAAGTCGTGAGGTGTTGTGCTTTTCCCCTTACACCTTACGTTCATCCGGTCTATTTAGTCTGTTTCGTCTTGTTCGTCTTAACGTTGAACGTTGAACATAGAACGCTGAACAGATTTTCTCTTCCCCCTTCCGCCTGACGGCTTTCACATGTGACCACCGGCAGAAAATTTAATTGCATTTTTATGACCTTTGGAGGAAGATTGAAAAAAGGGGCGTGCCAATCTGATAAGAAATCTTTTGATTGGGAGATGGTTATTGAATTATTGAGGGCAGCACCGGCCTGTCGGGGTATCCGGCAAAGCGTTTTTAATCAGCCGCGGGGAGGAAGATACTTATAACCTTACGGACATACCCATCTGTCTTCACTAACATATTATGGCAAAAAAACCGGCAAATCTGATATATGCCGTAGATGAAAGCCCCGGGCCTGGTTCTCTCCTTCTACTTGGATTCCAGCATATCCTCATCCTCTCCATTGCCTTTATTTTCCCGGTTGTTATGGTTGATGCAATAGGCGGGACACCCGATCAGGCTCAAAAATTGATAAGCACGGCCATGGTCGCAACCGGGATCGCAACAATACTGCAAGGTCTCAATAACAGGTACATAGGGTCCGGCTATTTATGTCCGCTGCTGAACGGACCCGCCTTTCTTTCCGCCAGCCTGCTGGCCGGAAAGGCCGGGGGGCTGTCATTGATCTCCGGCATGACGGCCATAGGAGGCGCATTCGAAGCCTTGTTTTCCCGGATAGTCCCCAGATTGCGTGCCCTTTTTCCGGCAGAGGTCACCGGCACGATAGTAATGATGGTGGGGATTGAGATCATACCGATCGCAGTCACTCGGTTTCAGGGCATTGACAGGACAAACATAACGGCGGACCCCGTTGCCGTGACGGTAGGGTTTATCACCCTCATTGCAATGATGGGCTTTAATGTATGGGGCAAGGGAAAATTGCGGTTATACTCCGTTCTTATCGGCATGGCCATAGGATATGCTGCTGCGTCTTTGACGGGCATCCTTACCGCAAAACATGTCGGGCAATTGTTAAATACGCCTTTATTTAAAACACCGTCCTTCGGTGAGTACGGGCTTTCTTTTAATGTTGCGCTGCTCATACCCTTTCTCGTTGCCACGCTCTCCTCAGCCCTTAAGACAATGGGCGACCTCACCATCTGTCAGAAGATCAACGACACTGAATGGAAAAGACCTGACATGAAAACGATCAGCAGGGGATCCTGGCAAGCTCTGTCGGCAACCTGATCTCCGGATTTACCGGTGCGCTGGGACAATCCGTCTCTTCAGGCAACGTAGGCCTATCCATTGCCACGGGCGCAACAAGCCACAAAATAGCCTATTCGATTGGAGGCATATTGATATTCAGCGCCTTTTTTTCCAGGCTCGCCTCGATTTTTGTCATCATGCCGACCCCGGTGATGGGTGCAAGCTTGATATTCGCCGCAAGCTTTATGATCCTTGCAGGCATCCAGATTATAACATCGCGGATGATAGACGCGAGAAAGACCTTTGTAATAGGCATTTCGGTTGTCTTCGGTCTGAGCGTTGATCTTGTGCCTGGGTTATTTAAACATGCCCATCCATGGATCCAGCCTTTTTTCAGTTCGTCTCTGTCCCTGGCTACCGTATGTGCGATCATCTTGAACCTTTTTCTCCGCATCGGTATCTCAAAATCCGTTGAAATAGAGCTGAGGCCCGGCATGGATTCATCGGATAAGATATTTACCTTCATGGAACATCACGGTTCCCAGTGGGGCGCCCTGAAGGATGTCGTGTACCGAGTGGCATCGGTAATAAATGAATTCCTGGAATCCGTCGCACAGTCAGGGATTTCAAAGGAAAACCTGAAGGTACGTGTGACCTTTGATGAGTTCAATCTCGATGTATACATCTCGTACAAAGGGTTGCCTGTGAAATTTTCAGAAAAGCAGCCGTCGGTGGCTGAACTCCTTCAGGATGAAAACCCTCTTCCAGCGCTCTCCAGTTTCCTGATGTCAAAGAATACAGATAGTATTAAATCGTCTGTTAACGGTGAACAATGCAGGGTGCACTTCCATTTTGATCATTAAAAAGATAAAGAAAAACTATGGGATTCGGTCGTGAGCGGCTGTGGGGGGGGCTGGTGAATTCCACTTCAAAGTGCAACACGTAAAGCCTGACAGTGCACCACATGGAGTGTCTGGTCGAGTTGAGGCGCTTAGGCATAAGGGATCAGACAGACATTAAGCAGGAAGATCCTCTAATAATCGGGGTAAGGCAACGGCTTGGATCTTTTTCTCAAGCTGGAAGGTCTCTTCACCTGCGTGAATTACATACAAGCGCTGGAGTTTCAGATCTGAAAGAGCGCTCCGCATCGAGGGGGTTACGCGAGGGGAGCCGGTCAGCTTGACCTCAAAACCAAGCCTGTTCCTTCCCCTGACTACGAGAAGGTCAAGTTCCGCGCCTGCATGGGTCGCCCAGAAAAAACAATCCTCTTTTCTGAATCCTGTCCGGCGGACAATCTGCTCGATGACAAACCCCTCCCACGATGCCCCAATTTTGGGATGTCTTTCCAGGTCGTTGCGGGTTTTGATGCCAAGCAACGCGTGCAGCAGGCCGCTGTCCGCGATATATACCTTGGGTGATTTAACCTGGCGCTTTGAGATATTTTCATGCCATGGTTGCAGTTGCCTCACAACCAGCGCGGATGACAGCAGGTCAAGATAATTGCGGACAGTCGTATCGGCAACTCCAAAAGACCGCCCGAATTCAGAGGCATTCCATATCTGGCCATGATAATGAGCGAGCATGCTCCAGAACCGGTGCAGGGTGGTTGAGCGGATAGCGACTCCCAACTGCGGGAGGTCTCTTTCGAGAAAGGTCCCTATGAATCCCCGGCGCCATTCCTCGCTTAACGTATCAGAAGGGGCGAGGTACGACCGGGGGAATCCCCCCCGCAACCACAACCGCTGGCGGTTTTTTATCCCGACCTCATCCAGTGAGAACCCCCCAAGTTCATGATATGCAATTCTGCCTGCAAGAGATTCAGATCCTTGACGGAGGAGTTCAGGGGAGGCGCTTCCGAGAACCAAGAAGCGCGCCGATGCCTTCAGGCGGTCTGCAAGTACCCTGAGGATGGGGAAAAGTTCCGGAAGCCTTTGTATCTCATCGATAACAACAAGCCCCTTTAAACTCTTGAGGGTAAGCATCGGGTCTGCAAGGCGTGCCAGATCTTCCGGATTTTCAAGATCATAGTAAAATGAGGAACCTTGTACGCGGTTCAGAAGAGCGCGTGCCAGCGTTGTTTTCCCGACCTGGCGTGCCCCGATGATCCCGACAACGCGATAGTGCTTTAGAAGGGAAAGGAGCTTGTTTATCTCATAATCCCTGTCGATCATGGTAAACTATTACCTTGAAAATTCTGTGATGTCAACAGATATTTCAAGGTAACATGTGCTGTGAGGTCAAGTCTTTTAATCTTTTTTGTTCTTTATTGGCTGATAGCGACGTACCCGTAAGTTGTGGCAAAAAATTTCATTGCATTTTTATGACCTTTGGAGGAAGATTAATAACCTGAACGGTGAGGCATCGCAGGGAAAGGAGGTCCACGATGAAGATCTTCACGATTGGTTTCACGAAGAAGTCGGCTGAGTCCTTCTTCACCAGACTGCAGCTCGCAGGCGTCAGAAAACTGGTGGATGTGCGGCTGAATAATGTTTCGCAGTTGGCAGGCTTTACCAAGCGTGATGACCTCCGCTATTTTTTGAGGGCGATCTGCAATATCGACTATGTACACCTCCCTGAGCTTGCACCCACGCAGGAAATAATGGATGAATACAAGAAACAGAATGGTGACTGGGACCTGTTTGAGCGTCAGTTCATAAAGCTACTGACCGCACGGCAGGTCGAGCACAAGGTTACTCGTAAATCCCTTGAAGACGCCTGTCTGCTGTGCAGCGAAGATAAACCTACCCATTGTCATCGTCGTCTTGTGGCAGAATATCTCAAGAACAAATGGGGGAATGTTCAGATCGGGCACATCATCTAAGACCGCCAACAAGTTTCAGCCAATCGCATAAAAGAAACAAAGGGGCCGGATATTGACAGGGAACAAAATAAGCAATTGAAAGGAGAGAACAAATGGATAATGAAGTAACAACACATCCCCTGGTTGATATGGTGAATTATCAAAAGGAGGCGGTTGTCAGTAAAACTATCATTGAGAAAAATACGGGGACGGTTACTTTATTCGCATTTGACATGGGTCAGGGGTTAAGCGAACATACAGCTCCTTTTGATGCCCTGGTCCAGGTTCTTGACGGAGAGGTGGAGATCAGTATCTCAGGAAAACCATTTTACCTGAAACAAGGGGAGATAATTATAATGCCCGCTCATGAACCGCATGCCCTAAAGGCCGTCAGTAATTTTAAAATGTTATTAACCATGATCAGATCATAATTAATGAAAACCAGAGAGCGCATATGGCACTCTTGGAGTTCACCTTTTCGCTTCTTTAGATGAGATACATCTCTTCTGCCTTCCGGAGCAGTTCCTCCCGGAACTCAGGGTGTGCCAACTCTATAATTGCCAACGCCCTTTCCTTTGTCGATTTTCCCTTCAGATTTGCAGTGCCGTATTCTGTAATAAGATAATGTGTGTCCGTCCGGGGGGTTGTTATCGTGGCTCCCTGTTCAAGGCAGTCCACAATCCTCGAAGTCTTTCCGTGGTCAGCAGTGGAGTAAAAGGCAAGGATCGACTTGCCTTCCTTCGCATCGAAGGCGCCCCGTACAAAATCCAACTGACCTCCTGTCCCGCTGAATTGATGCCCGTAGAGGAATTCTGCATTGCATTGACCCGTAAGGTCAACCTCCAGCACGGCATTAATGGAGACCATCCGGGCGTTCTGCGCAATGACTGACGGGTGGTTTGTATAGGAGCAGGGGTAACTCTTCATGGCAGGGTTGTTGTCCATAAAGTCAAGCATCTCCTGATCGCCAATGGCAACCGTAAACACATGTTTCCGTGGATGGAGTGTTTTCTTCGATCCCGTTATAACGCCCTTTTTTATAAGGTTGACCATTGCAGGTCCGAAGACCTCCGTATGGATGCCCAGATCTTTATGCCCTTCCAGATACGCTGCCACTGCGTTCGGGAGGGCCCCGATACCGAGCTGCAGGCAGGCACCGTCCGGGACCATCTCTGCAATAGCCTTCCCGATAATCTCATCCTCCGGCCTGGACTCAGGGTTCAGCGGCGTAAAAATCGGTTCATGATTCTCGACGATTGCATCCACCTCGGAAATATGGATGGAGGAATCGCCGAAGACCCTGGGCATAAAACGGTTCACCTCGACGATAAGCACCCTGGCTGCACGGGCTGCGGTAGAGGTAAAGTCGTTTGCCGTACCGAAGGAGAAATATCCACTCTGATCCACAGGCGAAACCATGGTCACACACACATCAACTCCGATGAATTCAGTGAGGAGTCTCGGCATCTGATGGAGGTGGTTGGGCACGAAGCTGGCAAGTCCTGTACTGACGAGCCCACGCTCACCGGAACTGACAAACTGGGAATAGGCATCCACACAATCCATCAGATCCACTGCAAGTATTGTGTCGCAGGCATGTTTAAGTGGAAGGGAGGAAAATACCTTGATTCGCTTCAGGTCCCCTGCCCTTAACCTGTCTGCAATCGCCCTGAGCAGGGCCGGAGGCTCTGCCAGTGCGAGACCATGAACCAGCATATCGCCGTCTCTGATGGCTGCTATGGCCTTCTCCGGTGCAACGAGCTTCTTCTGATATTCATGTTCATACATATCCAGGCTCCTTATCAAGTACTGATCATAATCTTCTTGCTGATTCTACTGTTCCGATTATAGCCGCTGCCGTTCATACGGGCATTTACGTTACCGCTGCCTCTACGGTAACCCGTTTGTTGGTTGCATCGAGCGCGGCGGTGACGCCGATCGGCATGGTGAGCTTGTTGCGTACATGGCCGAACTGGAGGCCGAAGATACAGGGGATCCCAAGGGGGATGATTCGTTCGCGTATAATATCAAGAAGGGTTGCCCCATATTTATAGTAATTGTCACGAGTGGTGTAGCTGCACCGTTGGAATGTGCCGAATATAATGCCCCGCGCCTGCCGGAATTTTCCCGCGAGGGTAAGCTGTGTTAAATATCTGTCGATCCTGTGCGGTTTTTCATCGATGTCCTCAAAGAAAAGGATCGCATTGTTTGTGTCGATCTCATACGGGGTTCCCAGAGAAGCGACAACGATGGAAAGGCAGCCGCCTGTCAGTCGACCCTCAGCCTTTCCGGGGACTATGGTGGTCATCTCTTTCTTCACCGGGTTCTTGAGCTCAATCCCGTTGCCGGTGTTTGTGAGCACATTGAGGAAGCTTCTCCCGGTATAGCCTGTCAATTGTTTCCCGAAGTCTGTTGACACCATGGGTCCGTAGAATGTTACCAACCCCGTTCTCTGGAATATGGCCAACTGCAATGCCGTAATGTCGCTATAACCGACAAATATCTTCGGGTGTTTTGCGATGGTCGGAAAATCAATATAAGGGAGGATCTGGGCAGTACCGCAGCCGCCCCGGGTACAGATGATGGCCTTGATCGATTCATCCCGAAAGGCGCTGTTGATATCTGCTGCCCGCGCCTGCGCGTCGCCCGCGAAGAGGAGATGCCTGTCATGGACATGCCTGCCCGGCACGACATGATAGCCCATTTCACCAAGGACTGACCTGCCCTTCTCGTAATATGTTGTTGTCAGAGAGGGTGATGCCGGCGAAACAATGCATATCTTTCCCCCTTCATGGAGCCTTCCCGGTTTTATAATCTTTTTCTTTGCGGACGGTGACATGCGGCCTGAACCCCTGATAGTTATTTATGCGAATGTAACACAGTGACTGCCTTGCATTCAATATTCTTTTTTCGTTACAATGTTACGGAAACACCCGGAGCGTTCAATTGGCAGATAACGAAATACTCCTCATACATCTCGGCGGGCTCGGTGACGTCTGTCTCTCTGAGTCTGTATTCTTATCGCTGCGCAATCATTTCGGGAATACTATTGTCGCTGTCGGCACAAAACGGTTCTTTCATCTGTTTCCGGGATATTTTCTCAGGATACATGGTGTCGAATCCCGGCACTGGCTCTATCTTTTTTCCAAAGAGGCAACGAATATAAAATGGAAGCGGGTCATCTTTATCGGCAAAGACAGGAAGGGTGAACTGAGGAGACGCTGGCAGGAGATCTCCCTCGACCCGATGATCTTCATCGACATGTACCCTGAGAAAGAGGTCAGGGGTCAGCGGTCAGGGGTCAGCGCAACAAACGACGAAAATGAAGACGTTCATGTTGAGGAGTATCAGCTTGCACAGCTCGCGCAATTCAACATAGAGGCTGTCAAAAAAGAGATACTATGGCAAAAATCACCACGGGTTATCCTGTACCCGGAAAAAGGTTTTGAAAAGGAGAAGTGGGAACCGGAAAATTTTGTGACCCTCTATGAGTCTCTACGATCAAAGGGCGTTCAGGCGCGCATGATGAGCCCTGCCGGTTTACGGGTAGATATACCGGAGACGATATCCATTGACGATCTCAGTGATGTCAAGAGCTTCTTTGAAACAGGCGGCATCTTTGTTTCCAACGACTCCGGCATGGCGCACCTCGCAGGCGTCTCCGGCCTTTTCACCATCACCATATTCACGGATTATGATCCCCGCGTCTGGCATCCGAGGGGGACTAATGTATCGCTGAGGCTCGGCGAAGACTGGTTCAATTGTGACGCCTTAGAAAAGATCATCCTGAATGTCATCTGACCGGAACATGCCTGTTTAATTAAACACATATTTTCCATCAGGACGAGCATCGATGTCGGACTCTTCCCCGCAAACACGCTCATACGCTCCAGCGGCTTCCATTCGCTCGCGTTCGGCTTCGG
>DIKH01000179.1:37570-39173 GCA_002424495.1 Desulfobacteraceae bacterium UBA5623 | reverse complement strand
CAACTGCCGTTTTTAGGTTAATTCATTTTTTCAGGATAATTCAAGCAGGGAACAATTGTCAATTGTATGACAAGAACGCCAAGTTCAGACTACTTCATTTCCAATTGGATGACCTTGGCGTAATCTGAGATTTTATCCTCAATGACCCTCTTTGCATAGCCCTCTGCCTCCTCATGAGTCTTGAAATTACCCAGGGTGATTCTGAAAAACTTGCCTGTTTTCGAGTTTCTTACCGGTATGAGGTATGCTTCATGCCCTTGCTTGAGTAATTTCTTGAACAGATTGCGAGCTGCTTCAGATGGTTCATAGGAGGCGACTTGAACTGTAAAAGTAAAGCCCTGACTGGTTTCAGGCAACACGGGAAAAACAATTTTTTGTCCAATAGCTATACGGTCTAAGTGATTAATTTCAGGGTTACGCTCCTGTATTTGCCTGAATATGTCTTCGCCTGACCGGCCATAGATATCTATGGCAAGTCCTATAATGGTGTCTCCTTCCTTTACCGTTATGGGCATCTCTGCAACCGTATTGTTGTCCTTCGGAGACTGGCCGATGACATATGGGGATACTTCCGGCACTTCACCCTCTGCACCAGTGGGAACAGGAGAGGGCGAAGGAGATGTTTGCTCAACACTCTGAACAGGCACAGTTTTTTTTACTCCGGAATCCTCGATTCCAGATGGAGGGACAGATATTTCTTGTTCTCCGGCTGGATTGCTATTGGCATTTTCTTGCTGTTTTTGTTCAATATTTCTCTTTACCAAGGGAGAGGGAGATTGTTCCAAAATTTTATCCGATTCTGTTTTAGTGCTAAATGGAGCAATGGCAGCCAATCGCCCAAAGACATCTTCCTTATAGCAATAAAAGGCGAAGGATAAAATTGCAATGCAAGACAGGACTACCGTGGCCCATTTCCAGATGCCGCTTGCTTGATGGGCCTTTTCTAACGCACCTGCTTCAGATCCTGATGTGGGTTTTTTTTCAAATGATCTGTCCAATCGCAGATCATCATAGCATTCCTTTACCATTGAGGGAATGATCTTTTTTGTGCCCCTGGAATAGCAATTGAGCAGCACATTGTCTGCAAGGATGTTAATCATCCTTGGATATCCCTCTGAGTAATGATGGAGGGCCTTAATAACGCCCTTGGAAAAGATCTTCTGCTCGTCTTGTGCGCAGCCTGCCATTTTAAGGCGCGTTGAGATGTACTCCTCGGTGCTTCTGAGGTCCAGGGGGTTTATATGATACCTGGTATTGATTCGCTGAAGAAGCGCCCTGCACTCAGGGCTGCTTAGTTTTTCATTCAGCTCCGGTTGGCCTGCAAGAAAGATATTAATCAATTTTTCATCGGCTGTCTCCATGTTGGACAGAAGCCGGATCTCTTCCAGGAGTTCAAAGGAAAGCTTATGCGCCTCGTCAATAATCAGAATGAAATTTTTTTGGTGCTGCAAACAATTTTTAAGAAACTCATCGAACTCAAGCAGGAATTGGGTCTTTGTCTTGAATTGGATTTTTTTCTTGAACACTGATGCGTCAAGATAAGAAAAAAAATCCCTTATTGAAAGTACTGGATTTGAAAGGTAGACATACTGACAATTTTCAT
>DIKH01000179.1:0-37554 GCA_002424495.1 Desulfobacteraceae bacterium UBA5623 | reverse complement strand
TCTTGCCGGTGCCGACTTCGCCGGTCAGAAGCGTAAAGCCCTTACGCTCGGAGACTCCATAGGCCAACAGGGCAAGGGCCTCCTTGTGAACCTCCCCCAAGTAGAGAAAGCGGGAAGAAGGGTTCAGTTCAAAGGGTTTTTCTTTAAGGTTAAAAAAATCAGTGTACATTTTATCTTATCAGCCATGAATACACTTGAACAGATAGCCCAACTATATTCAAGAAGGAGAGCCCTAGAGAAGGTTTCCAAAAAATTCCACCGTCGTATCTATTCCTTTTGTGGCAAGGACTATACCTGCGGCAGACAAGACAAAACCCAGGCCGACGGCTGTATAGGCAAGGATTTCTTTACGTTTAATGTTTTTTAATTCATTTTCACTACGTATTAAGGGAATGGTGACAAGGACAGGCAGTCGGACCTCTTTTATCTCTTCGAGTGTTTTGAAGGACGTATCCATTGCCTCCATCAGAAAAGCCAGTCCCCCTCCCAGGCCCAGGCCGAGGGCCAAAGTCATGAGGATTATTTTGCCGACATCGGGTTTCACAGGAATGGTTGGCAGTTTTGCAGGATCAATAATCCGGAATTGCTCCCCTTTCTGCTTTTTCTCCATGCTCACGGCTATCTCGGCCTCCAGCTTTCTTGCCAAGAGGGAATCATATAGTTTTTTTAGATTTTCATAATCACGATTCAAACTTAGCAATTCCTGCTCCCTCTTAGGAGTCTCCTCCACCTTTGCCTGATACCACTTTATCTCGGATTGGATTTTAGCTATTTCTACCTTGCGCGACTTGATTTCCAGCAAGACATCCTGCAATTGGCGTCTGAGCGTCTGATCGGCCAATGAAAGCATGGTATTGACTTCAGTCGAATCCGTGGTGACAGCAGGTTTATCAGCCTCCATCCTGGCTATCATGTTCCTGAGATGAACCACATCCGGGTGATTCTGAGTGTATCTGGATTCAAGGGAGGCAAGTTCATTTTTAAGGGATACAAGATCCCTTGGCCCCTGGGAGCCGGAAGCTGAAGGGACAGTTGTGACCGCCCCGGTCCTCTGTTGGTCCGCAATCTGTGTTTGAAGGGTAATTTTTCTTCCTTCGGCATTATTTAGATTGTTATTGAGCTGGTCCAACTGTGTTTGTAACCTTTCAAGTATCCTCAAATTTGTATCAAGCTGCCCCGGGAGTCCCCCCATGTTTTTTTCACGGTAGCCCCTTAATTCTTCTTCCTTTTCTTTCAGGCGGTTTTCCATTGTCTCAAGTTCATCGGATAAAAAAACGGATGTCCCCATGACCTGGGATTCTCTCATCTTGAGATTTTCCGTTATAAAATTGGAGGCCAGGGTATTGGTCACTTCCATAACTGTCCTGGGGTCTCTGCCGCTAAAGGAGATTGTAAAGGCCTCTGCTGGCCCCGCCCTTCTGGCGCCGCTTACAGTCACCTTGATTCTTTTACGCAATGACATGACGACACTGTCAATGTTCAATCCATCAGAATCATCAGACAGGTTGAACTGTTCAACAATCTTTTCCAGGTTCGTCCGGCTGGTCACCTCCTGGGTGATTGTCCTGACTCTGTCTTCAACATCGCTTGATAAGATGGTTCTCACAAAATTCTCGGGCACCTTCTGCGACTGCACCACTATCAGGGTCTGGGCCTCATAATCGTAGGGCGTGATCATCAAATAGGTAAGACCCGCTAGGCAGACAATAAGGAAAGGGAGGATGATCCACCATTTCCTCTTCTTTGCCATATCCAGGTATTGGGTTATGTCATTGGGGTTCATAGCTTCCTTAAAGTAAAAAATTAGATAGCGCCTGGACGAAAACCCCAACCATTATTTTTTTAAATTCAGACCGGAACATGTTAATATTTTAAGACTATTTTATTTTATTAATCCAAAATCCAAAATTCAAAATTGCTCCTCTACCATCGAATGAGTTTGCTGGTGGTAAGGATCAGAGACACCCTGTTGACACGATAGTCGTCCATATCAACATCATCATCTCTTTCAGCGTAAGTGTAGTCCAGCGACATAGAATACCACCTCAGGAAATCCCATCTCAGCCCGCAGCTTCCACGGGTACTCGTCCATTTCCGATCGTCTTCATCCTTGTCATGTCTGTAGGAGCCTGTGGCATAACCGGTCAACGGCTCCAGTATCTGATATTCCATTGAGGTAACAGCACTATAGTATTTTGTGAAACCCCTGCTTTCCGCTTCAAGATAGGCCTCGTCCCATCCCCCGCTTCCCCCGATACTGATTCTTCCACGCCTGAAGGTTTTGATCAAAGACGCATCATAGGAATACCCGGTATCGTCATCAGAATAATCATTCTTTCTCACAAAGTAACCGGCTGATGCTGCAACGGACAGCTCAGGCGAAAAGGCATGATCCAACCCTACCAAGCCATGATGGACATTGTAGTCCTCCTCATATGTATCGTCCTTGAACCTGCGGGTGGTCAGGACATAACCCAGGCTGCCTGTTGTATGTGGGGAAAAGGTGTATATATAACGCAGCCCCGGTTCATGACCTGTATAGTCGCTTTCCGCCAGATAACCTGGGAACGAATCATCCAGCCAAAAGTCAGCCCTGGTGTATCCGTAATTGAATTCCACAGCATTCTTTATATCAAAATGATGCAGGACGGTGGCGTTTGGATGTTGGGTTCTCCCATCATCAACATCTTCGGCCTCGTTCTTTAAATATGACTGGGAATAGCCAAGTCTCAATGAATTTTCAGGTCCAAATACATATCTCAGGTTTGCATCGCCGGTATTTCTCAAATATGTATCTCTGGTGTGTCTTGCACCCTCAATGCCTTCCGTGGATTCCAATGGCTCATCTGATTTTACTACAGTGTCTGTTATGTCAAATCTAAGGTGCTCTGAAAGCGCCTGACCAAAGGTGAGACTCCCAGAATGAGTTGTCGTATCGTACTGGGAATTGTCAGCATACCATACAAAACCTGGAGAATAAATAAGCCCAAGCTGCGTATTCTGCGAAAGGAGACTAAAGTTGATCCCAGGAGAAATTGTAGTAATATAGTCTGATTCTTCATTTGCACTGTCCAGAAATAGGTTGTCGTCGTATCTCTCTGAGACGGAAACAGAAGGGGTCAATTCCATGTGGACTTGACCGAAGGAGGGGTGGGCATGGGTAAAAATCAATAAAAGAAAATGACACCCTGCAAACAGGCCAAGCCTTACTGAATAGGTCCTTTTTTTCATTGTCACGTCACCTTTTTTCTATTTATCTTCCAAAGAATAATTTTTAAGGAACAACAATCGTATCGTTTGGCTTAAGTATAATATTCTGTTCTATCTTTTTGCCTGCTACAACATCTTTATAGTTGAAATTAAGCTGTGACTCTTTACCACCTTCTCTGCGGATGATCAGGATGTTTTTTGTGTCCGCCCATTCAGCAAACCCTCCAGCTGCAGAAAGGGCTTGCAGGACAGTCATGTTGGGAGCTAGAGGATATGGCCCTGGGGTTCTGACGTTACCCAGGGTATAGATGCGACGGCTGCGGCTTTCGTTTACGATAATGGTGACCTCAGGGGCGTCAATAAAATTCTTTAGTTTTGTGGTGATAATGTCTTTGAGTTCGGCGACTGTCTTTCCCTGAACCATGATGTCTCCGATTAAGGGAAAGCTTATCTTTCCATCGGCCATAACGGTGACATCCCTTGTCAGTTCAGCCTCTCTCCATACAAATATATTCAGGATATCATCAGGGCCTATCTGATAACTGGGGGAATCTTTCTCCGCGGAATATGCTTTATTTGAAGGGATTATGGTAAACAAAAGCATTACAAAAATAAAGGTGCAAACTATTTTTACCCTATGCATGTTGATCCTCCTCACCTTATATTAGTAGAATTAGGGTCTCGTAAAATTGTACATTGATATTTTCGAGTCCCTTAAGCCTCTTGTGCTATTTCAAGGTTGTCCATTTTATAGAACAGGGTCTTGTAGCTTATCTTAAGGAGTTTGGCTGTCTTTCTCTTGTTCCAGCCTGTCAGGTCTAAGGCATGCACGATGGCCTTTCTCTCTATATAATTTGCGGCCTCTGTCTTAAGGGATTTCAGGGGTCTTGGGATCTTAATCCCCTCATCGCTCTTCTCTCCGGTCCCATTGGCATAATCAGGCTGTCTCGGAACAAACCCTTTGGGAGGAGTCAAGCCGTCCATAATCATATTATTTACAAGTTCCGCCTTCACTTTTACCGGGTCATCACCCACTATCAATCTCAAAACCGTATTGGCCAGCTCCCTGACATTTCCTGGCCAATGATAGGCCTGAAATAGATCAAAGACGTCAGCGCTGAGTGTGAAATTGGTATTTAGACTGAGTTCTCGTTGATGCTTTTGTAAAAAATGCGCTGCTAACAAGGGGATGTCTTCTTTCCTTTCCCAAAGTGTGGGCAATTCAACCTTGATTATGTTTAAACGGTAATACAGGTCCTCCCTGAAAAGACCCTGTTCCATGTCTTTTTCAAGATCATGATTGGTTGATGATATGACCCAAGCATTGACCTTAACATCCTGTGTTCCACCAAGTCGGTTAAATTCCCCGCTCTGAAGGACATGAAGCAGCTTGGCCTGAAGCACCAACGGCATGTCGCCAATCTCATCCAAGAGTATTACACCGTCAGAGGCAAGCTCGAATTTTCCGGGCTTGGAATTTAATGCGCCTGTGAAGGCCCCTTTTTCATAACCGAAGAGCTCACTCTCCAGCAGCGTAAGTGGAAGGGCCGCACAGTTTACCTTTATAAATTTTTTGTTGCGCCTGGAGGATGCCTGGTGGAGAAGCCGGGCGATAACCTCCTTGCCGGTACCGGTCTCACCTAACAACAAAACATTAAATGCCGTGTCAGAGACCATTGCGATTAATTCGCGAATCTTCTGAATCGAAGGATGATTACCTAGAAGAACATGTTCCATAGTGTGGCAAATAATTACATATATGGGGGTTATTGTCAATTAAAAGCTGATGAAGGCAAGCGCCGCACAAAATCACTTCGCCCTTTCAACTCAAGATCGGGCTAGACTCTATATCGGCACTTTTTTTAGAACCTTGAGAAGCCCTTTAAATAAAGGCCCTTGGCCGGTCACCACCACTTCCGGGAGGAGGCATCTTCTTGTTCTGACTACTGGATGCTGACTCCAGCCTCCTGGGCAGTAAAATACCTTCACTTCCTACCCAATAGGCCGATAATCTTTAACAAAGCAGGAATAAAAAATTCCGATCAGCATAATATAGGAACTCAAAATTCTCATTATTATTTTTTATTGTATTTTCAATGTGTTATATAATTTTTGGCTATATGGTAAGGTGAGACCTTTGGCAATTACTGACCGGCACCGGAACTAATCGTTCTAGCCGCTTTTTTGCTATTAAAAAATATATCATAATATCAATATGCTACACGTTTGGCACAGCCGGTGCTAAGGGAAAAATTGGATAGAGAAGTGCGGTATATTAACTGACTTCATCTCCAAAGGAGGGGAAGGCCATAATATGAAAAAAGCTACGTCCAGTGTTGAGGATTTTGAGCCCCCGAGTACGTGTCGCGAACCTGGGTCAGGAATAATAACATCCGGGGATCGTAAGCAAGGCCACAACGAACTCCGATATAGACAACATGCTAAGACCATTAACATTCGAGGGATTCACAGCCAGCCCAAATTTCGTTTAAGTCATCATACCACATCCTTTATAAAACAATTCTTTCCTGAAATCACCCGTAACCAATGGAACGACTGGCACTGGCAGCTGAGCAACCGCATTACAAGCCTCAAAGATCTCATCCGAATCATTGATCTGTCGGAAGATGAGACTCTGGCCATAACCGATCAGGATGATAATTTGCCAATAGCCGTTACACCATATTATCTGAGCCTTTTAAATAGAACGGAACCCCTGCAACCCCTGCGACGCACTGTTATACCTGTCACTGCTGAAAGACTGCATACTGCCGGTGAGGCAGAAGACCCTCTTGGTGAAGAAGACGACAGCCCTGTGCCGGGTCTGGTCCACCGATACCCGGACCGAGTGCTTTTTCTTGTTACAAGTTTTTGTTCCACTTACTGTCGCTATTGCACACGCTCGCGTGTCGTCGGCCATAGCGGTTCAAATGTCTTCAACATCTCGCATTTGGATGGTGCAATAGATTACATTGAAAAAAATCCTTCCATAAGAGACGTACTGCTTTCCGGTGGAGACCCCCTGACCCTTTCCGATGAAAGGCTGGAGTGGCTTCTTTCAAGGTTAAGACGAATACCTCACGTGGAAATGCTCCGTATCGGAACAAAGGCCCCTGTGGTCCTGCCGCAGCGCATCACCCCTTCCTTGACCCGTATGCTAAAACGTTATCACCCTCTGTGGATGAGCATACATTTCACCCACCCTGATGAATTGACCCCTGAGACTGCTCAGGCCTGTGAGCGCCTGTCCGACGTGGGCATACCGCTTGGCAGTCAGACAGTGCTATTAAAAGGCATAAACGACGATGTAGATGTTATTAGGCTTCTGGTCCATGGCCTCCTCCAGCTGCGGGTGAGACCATACTATCTTTATCAATGCGATCCAATCGTTGGCTCAGCCCATTTTAGAACCCCGGTGGAAGAGGGTCTTAAGATAATAAAAGGACTTCGCGGCCACACCAGCGGCTACGCAGTGCCCACCTATGTGATAGACGCACCGGGCGGAGGCGGCAAGGTCCCCCTGCTCCCGGACTATCTTGCAGGTAGAGACGGAGATGACCTTATCCTCAAAAACTATGAAGACCGCTTTTACCGCTACCCTGACCCGGTCAAAAACCCAAGCGTCTTCATCCCCTCCGAAGGCACAAACCCCGGATATGATCAATTGTGTCCTTTGTAGCTGTTTGACGGCGAATAGTGAATTGAGAAATTGAGGAATCAGTTTGAAGCTTTGCTTTCAATTTTTAAGTTCCTCAATTCCTAAATATTTGGGAGACAGATGATGATCATCGGACTTACTTATGACCTGCGCTCTGAGTATCTTGCCATGGGTTACAACGAAGAGGAGACAGCTGAGTTTGATCGGGATGACACGATTATCGCCATAGAACGCGCCCTTTATGCCCTAGGGCACCAGACCGACCGCATAGGTCATGCCAGAAAATTGACTCAACGTCTGGTCCTGGGGGACCGCTGGGATATTGTCTTTAATATCGCAGAGGGACTCAAAGGCATTGGCAGAGAGGCACAGGTTCCGGCCATCCTTGACCTATACGATCTGCCCTACACCTTTTCCGATCCGCTGGTCATGAGCCTCACCCTGCATAAGGGCCGGACAAAACAGGTTATCAGGCAATGCGGATTCCCGACGCCTGATTTTTCGGTTGTAGATCTTCCTGAGGATATTAAAAACATTTCTTTTGATCCTCCCTATTTTATCAAACCAATTGCCGAGGGCACGGGAAAAGGGATAACCGGGCAATCTGTGATATGGGACCGGAAAAGGCTCAAAGTGGGCTGCGCAGGGCTGATTGAATCTTATGACCAGCCCGTGCTTGTGGAAAAGTATCTTTGCGGCAGGGAATTTACTGTCGGGATCACTGGCACCGGCCCTGAAGCACAGATCCTGGGGACCCTTGAGGTCATACTCCTTGAAGCCGCGGAAAAGGGTGTATATTCTTACAGCAATAAGGAAAACTGCGAAGGCGTCGTAGAGTACCGTCTTGCGCCGTCAGACGATCCATCTGTCAAAGAGGCTGAGGGCATCGCGCTTTCTACTTGGAGGGCATTGGGCTGCCGGGATGCAGGCCGGGTGGACCTTCGCTGTGATGAAGACGGCAGGCCCTATTTTCTTGAGGTAAATCCTCTTGCAGGCTTGCACCCTCAACACTCTGATCTGCCTATCTTGTGCATGCACCTGGGCATACCCTTTGTACATCTGATCCATCGAATCCTTGCATCCGCCTCCAAACGGATCAGTAAGGGCGGCAATGCCGGAAAAAAAAATGCGCATAGCAATCACCCATAATGAGGTGACAGAGTCAAGCCTCCCTGATGAACGTGATGTCCTTGTCCAAGTTGAGGCAGTTAGTGGGGCGCTTTTAAGGCTTGGCCATCAACCGCTTCCCATTCCCTGCAATCTTGATCTGTCAGACCTTAAGCTTACCATAAGGCAGATGAGGCCTGACTGCATATTTAACCTTGTTGAATCCATTGATGGCCACGGACAATTGATTTTTCTTGTACCTTCACTCTTTGATGCGATGGGGCTTGACTATACCGGATCTACTTCCGCCTCAATTCATCTTACTTCCCACAAAGTCATGGCAAAAGAAAGGATGAGGGCTGCAGGACTACCGACCCCTTTATGGATAGGCCCATATCCCCCTGAGCTTTGTTCAAGGTATGGAGCCTCCAACCCCTGGCCAAATGGACCGTGGATCATTAAATCCGTGTGGGAGCACGCTTCCATTGGCTTGACCGGCGACGGACTCATTATTGCGGAAAAGCCTGAAGACCTGATGGAGCGCATGCGTCTTCGTGCCCCGGAGCTGGCAGGGGCCTGTTTTGCCGAAGAGTATATTGACGGGAGAGAGTTCAATCTATCCATCCTGACTGGGCCTGATGGTCCTCAGGTATTGCCGGTAGCCGAAATCATGTTTGAAGGATATCAGGAAAACAAAGCGCACATAGTCTGCTACAAGGCAAAATGGGACGAGAAATCATTTGAGTATTCCCATACGGCAAGACGATTTGATTTTCCTTCGGAAGACACCCCCCTGTTGAGAGAACTTGAAAAGCTCGCCATCCGATGCTGGCGGATCTTTGGTCTTAAAGGTTATGCCCGAGTGGATTTTCGCGTAGATAAAGAGGGCCGGCCATTTATTTTGGAAGTCAACGCAAATCCATGCCTCTCACCTGATGCAGGATTTGCCGCTGCGGTCCTCCGCTCAGGCATGAGTTTTGACCATTCAGTGGAATGTATTCTAAAAAATGTCACAAGTAAGATGGAAACAAAGACGAGAGTTAACTCTGATAGCCAACCCTTTTCCATACCTGATGCCACATTCCGTTACGAACCCTGCATGAAGGATATAGATGAGATCAGGAGGATTGTAGTTGCAACAGGATTTTTTCACCCCTATGAGGTGGATGTAGCAATCGAGCTTGTAGAAGAAAGGCTCGCAAAAGGGTACGCAAGCGAGTATTATTTTGTCTTTATGGAAAAAGACGACAGCATTATCGGATATTCCTGTTACGGGCCGATCCCGTGCACTGCATCCAGTTTTGATCTCTACTGGATTGCAGTGGACCCTGCATATCAAAGGAGGGGCGCAGGCAAAATGATATTGAAAGAGACCGAACGCCTTATCCGGAAGGAAGGCGGAACCCGCATATACGTAGACACCTCGCAATCTGAGAACTACAACACAACAAGGGCCTTTTACCAGCAGTGCGGCTATAGGTTTGAATCGGTCCTGGAGGATTTTTACGGCCCCGGAGACGGGAAAGTTGTCTGCTGCAAGGTACTCTCTTCCTAGCAGGTACTACTCCCATTTATCAGTCAAGGGAAATAGGGGGCAAATTATTTAATAGATATGTAGATATATAGAAGGTTGGATTAAGCGCAGCAAACCCAATAGAATTGCGCCCAATTTGTTTTGTGTAACCAAACAAGTTGCATATGCCAAAATAAGGAATTGTTGGGTTTGGCAAGAATCTACATGGCTGACGCCCATTATGTTTCCATGATGGGCTAAGATCAATTTGGGGATGTAAAGGAGTTTTTTAAGAAAAAAATAATTCTATTGCAAGTTAAACGCTTGACATTTAACGTGAGTAGTTATATTCTGCTTTTATGATTAAGACATTTCATTGTAAAAATACTCAAGCTTTATTCGAAGGCAAATGCCCAAAAAAATTCAGGTCATTTGCCACAATCGCAGAACGAAAATTGCAGATGCTGGATAATGCCCATGCAATTGAGGATTTGCGAGTCCCGCCCGGCAATAGACTGGAGGCGCTTAGAGGGCATCGCAAAGGCCAGTGGAGCATCCGTATCAATGATCAATGGCGCGTCTGCTTCCGTTTTGAGGATGGAAATGTTTTCGATGTTGAGATTATAGATTATCATTAAGGAGATAAGATTTATGAATCCGACAAACAAAATGCGCCCCATTCATCCCGGTGAAGTACTGCGCGAGGAGTTTTTGAAACCCATGGGGATCACCGCCCATGCGCTTGCGATGGATCTTAAGGTTCCGGCTCCGAGAATCAATGATATTGTGCGCGAGCGGCGCTCAATCACTCCTGACACAGCTCTAAGGCTTGCCCGTTGCCTGGGGACAACCCCACAGTTTTGGTTGAATCTGCAAACAAGCTATGACCTTAAGGTCGCAGAGAGGGAAATAGGGACGAGGATAGAACAGGAAGTGGTCAGGATTGCTGTAGCGTAATGATTTTTATGGGCCTTCTACCGATTGGGGATATCAAGAACATTTTTTGGGGAAAAGCATTTCGTCCATTTTTTCTTGGTCCGTGATGAAAAGCTTGATTAATTCACCTCGAGTCAGGCCCCAATTGCTATTACCAAGATCTTTGCGCATGGCCTGAAGTAGGTCGTCAACCCGCAGCAAAATATTGGGATCAGCTCCCGTAGAACGAAATGCTGAGTATGATCGAATAACTGACGGTGAACCCCAGACAATGACGTCTCCGGTAAAAGAGAAAAATAGCTCCTCTAATTCTTTTTGGTATTCAGGGCGTTCGATTCTTTTCTCCCTGGTAGCCTTGAGAAGCCCCACAACTGCCTTATCCATAAATCGTTTGTATATTTCCACCTTCTGTGGACGGTGAGAGTTTGCAATTTCACGTGATTTTGTCTTCTGTTGGGTGTAAACAACGGTAACGACGGAGACGAACAGGGTTGTGCATGCTGCGATAATCGCCACGGCCATCTTTTCATCGAACCCGACGATGCCTTTAATCATCCATCGAAATACAGCGAATGCACCAAACAGGACAGCCACCAGCATAATGACCACAATAACTATAATGAATTTGTTTCCGGTTTGTTTCATACGCCCCTCGACAATTGGGCTTAAAAATTATTGCGTTATTTTGAGTATGTTCACTTTAAGGATGATACTCAGAAAGAATAACCCATGATTTTAACTCTCATCCCGCAACGGCGTCGTAATTGTTCTCAACGAGATCCTTCATCGTGTTTTCCTGGTTCATGCATCCCGGGATGACTCCTAACTCACTCTGTATGTATAAGAAATGGGGGTAAGTCTGTCGTCGCTTGCGAACCAAGGTTCTATAATAGAGACAATCCCACTTCCTTTCTTTACCTTTTTACTGTTTATGACTATCGAGTGGACAAGAAACAGCACCATGCTATCGCCATGTGTCCTGTTAAACTCTACTTCATGCTTTGTCACGATTATAGTCTTTCCCTCAGTTTGAGTTCCCTTCACTTCAGCAAAGAGAGATACATCATTTTTCGTGAGGAGCAAATCGTATGGCTGGGTTGCGGATACATCTACAACCTCATAACCGTCATCTGAATAATGTTTCTTACAAACTTCCATTGCATATGATTCAATCATAAGACGAACCTCCACATCGCTCTGAAATCCTTGGCTAGATGAGGAATATCCCGCAGTAACGACCTCTTCCTGAATTACGTCCTCTAGGGATGTAATTTTTTGGCCGTTATAGTTCCGCACATATTGAATCAGATTATGGAGCCAGGAGTTGTGCGGATTACCAAAGTCCTTTTCATGGCCTTGCAGATCAAGTATGTAAAAGGCATTTGCCTGTCCTGGATTACCCCTTTTTGTTCCAGGAATATCGTGCCCAACGGGAAACTTTCTTTTGCTTATTGGAAGTAAAACGCAATCTTCCGTACGTGCCTTGACATTATAGTTATAGTTCTCTCTGAAAGGCATGGACCTCGGGCTTTGGACAGATCGGAAAACTGTCGCATTGTTATACCACCCAACAACAACCTGGCCTTTATCTACGGGGTTTGTGGCGAACCAAATCACCAGCACATTGTCGATTTTGTCCACTGTGCATCCTTGCTTGATGCGCCCAAGATTTATTTCAAATGGCTCTTTCATGTGAGGCTGAAAGTAGCCGTATAATAATCCATTAATGTTAAGAAAGTTGTATGCCTCGTGACCTATCTTCTCAACATTATATGAGCCGCCACATATCGGCTTTTCGTCTCCAGGCCTTGGACCTTGGTAGAACTTCATGTAACCGACTCTGGCCAAAATAGCTTGCATTAGTTGGGCTCCTCCTGGCTGACCTAATCGCGGCGATGACGGCCCTCTTTAGAAATGTTATTAGATCGTAATCAGTTGTCGTCAGTGTTTTCTCCATCAACTCCTGCTTATGGCCGTGAATTAAACCCAAATGGCACAGGTCATTGGCAGCTATAGCAGTAGTCGGAACCCGGGACTGCAGGACTCCCGCAAGAACGACACCTTCCTATTTTGGAGGTTGTAGGAGTCATAGTTTTTTTCTTCCGGCGTGTGGCCTTAGCTCTTAGGGAAGCACTGTTGCCATGAACTTTTCGTTTATGCTTCTCCAGGTTTGTTGATTTGACTGGTACTTCGCAGATCGGACATTGGACCATATCCCTGGATTGCGGTGCTTTGCTGGAACTATTATCCTTATCTATAATTTCAATCGTGGGCCTTGCCCCGCTCAGCATTTGCTTGGCCCCCTTTGGTTGTATCTCGTTTAACTTCTCGATACCCGTATCAAGGATCTTTTTGATGTCAAGGAAATGGCTCGCCACAAACCATATGCTCGTTTCTAACTCACCCAGTGTCAGAGAAAGCTCTGGCTCATCAGAGGACTTCAATGCTTGATGGAGATCCTCCATCGCGCTCTCGTCTAATTTCACGAACTCCTTATACCTCGCAGCGCATACCGGGCATAAAGCCAGATATTGAGCCTCATGCTCTCTAGGGAAATAGTCATTAGAAAATGCCTCAACCGCCTCGAAGTAGTATTCACCATTGCGCTTTCTGAACGGCATCTCCATTTTACAAATCTGACATACCATGCGATTATTATTTGTATACTTTTGGCGAAGATATACATGCGGGTCAACCGATCTCCTGGATATCCTTACCTTTCTTATTAAATCCTCGATTACTTTCTCTGGAAGATCGGCAAGTTCCTTCTCAAGCTTCTCACGTCGGCGTTCAGAGTCCTTTACAGGATCGTTTGGAAATATATTTCCCCCCTTCTTTGCCACAATTGAAGCCTTCCATTGGTTAAATTCCTCTGGGTACTTCCTAAGAAAATCAATATCCTCAGTTTGAATACCTGCCTCTTCGGCAAGTTTGGCAACAACATCCTTTTTCATATCGAGCATTGCGGCCAATTTTTCATCAGATTCAAACTGTTCAGGGAGAGCATTGAGGCTGAGTTCGCTGGGATAATGTAATTGTCCATCGGTTCCGGGTAACCACTCGCTTTCCCTTAGTAGACGGCCAAATGATTCTGATATTCGCTCTTCTTTGCTACTATTTTCATAGGTTTGCCTGGATGATCGTTCAACCGTCCCACGTATGCACACGGCGTTAGGGATTGCAATGCAGTTCCAAATAAAAACGCTCTTCTCTATTGTCGGCGATGCAAAAGCATGGTTTAACCCTTCGACTTGAATATTGGGATCAAAGCTACATAACCCTCGTTCATGAGAACTATGCCAATCCATTATTTTGACGAAGCCTCGATAATCAGGTGGTTTTCTATCAATCCGAACGTCCTCGCTGACACCAAGATCCTTAAACACATCCAAGACTGATTCCTGATAGATTAAGCTGACAAAGCCAACTTTAGAATTCCCCGAGAAATATATTTCCAATGTGTCGTCATGAAAATATAGCTCACAGGGTTTTCGATAGATAGCATTATCGAAAGTGGACGATCTTGCAAGAATAAATGGCGACTCCTGGAGAGTTTTTTTTAACCTTGCTCTCTTTTCCTGAGAGTCTGTTTTGAAAGCTTTCAATATTTTTTCAATGTCACGCTGATGCTCATCGAGTTTAGGGGGCGGGGTTAATGTGTATTTGGGGATTACATGCTCAATGACTTCGGCTACGATATCGAATTCTGGAATTTTCAAATCAGATAAGAATCGCCGGGCTTCATCATCCTTGATTATCTCGGCTTTTACAGTCGGTAATATCACATCAAGTTCTGTTTCCCCCGGAATATAAGCGTTCGGTTTGTCATCATCGTCGAACGGTGTTACATGGGAGCCATCCTGCAGACGTATAAAGGGCTTTTTTCTTATCGGACCATCACTATCCCAATAGGAGCTTGTCCCCTTCTTCCAGAGTGCTTTTTGGTTTAAGAGTTGTCTGTAGAAGTCGACAATCCATTGGTCAGTTTGGTTCATGAAAAAGGTAGAATCGACCTTACGCGCAAAACTATCTGGAGTTATCTCTTCTATCTCTAATTCTTCTCTGATATATTTCCAAAGGTCATGCCGACCTCTTTCGGTTATCTCCCCGCTAATCCATTTAAGCTCTGTTTTGTATAAAAGTTTAAGTTGCTCTTCACGTAACTGCTTCCTTAACCATTCCGCACTGGCCAACTTTGCATTCCGCGCAGACACGAAGGTCCCGTTATCTGCGGGGAGCAGTTCCTTGGCTGCGAGAGACTCACGAACCGAGGTGACAATCGGCAGAAACATACTGCCTGGGGGAAAGTCGTCCATCCTTATTGGTAACGCTTCAAGCAGCGAGACATCTAAAAGGTCAAGCTCCTTGAGTTGTGATAATACATCAGCGATAAGACTTGCGGTCTCGCGTACCAGCGTTACGTTCCAGTCGTCCTTTCCCCGGATATTATCCCGCGCTGAAGTAGTGTTGTAAGGCCCCTGAACCAAAAACCCGAATCCAGTCGGAATTACAGTTGGAAAGAAAACCACCAGTTTAGAATCCTTAATTCTCATGATTCTTTCTGTTTTCTCTTTTGCAATGGACTCAAGCAGAAAGCCGATTTCAACAGGCATATTGTCCATATAACCGTCAGATTGGTTTGGGGCCTTAACGTACCTCTGAAAAACAAGCCAGTTCTCATTCTCATCCATACCGTTGCTTTGTCCTTTGACCGTAATCCGTCGGGCGTTGTTACGATTCCTTATTTCTACAGCCTTTTTGAGATATTGCCCCTTCTCTCCATCTGGCTCGACGGACCATTCAATTTCGTCAATCCACCTCAAAAACAACAACACCCTTGGCCCAAGTCCTCGCAACTTGCCCAAAATAAGCTCAAACGCTTCCTTTGCTCTCAATTCCTCATGATCAAATGGAAAATTAAAAACAGTTTCATTTTCGTCGATTGGAAAAGTGTGCCACTTAGCCTCTGGCCGAATGTATCTTTTAATTATGAAATGTTCCTTGCCTGAGTGAATTTCAGGGGAAGCCGTAAATGCATATACCGATTTGAATCCAATGCCAAACTTGCCAATTTGAACGATATCTTCCTTTTTTGTTCCCTTCAATACATCGGATATGCCTTTGACATCTTCTTCGTTGAAAGGGACTCCAAAATGCCTAAACTCTAATCTGTCACGGAAAAGCTTGAACTGAACCTTGCGAGGGACGATATCGTTGGGATTTATTCTGAAACGTCTTGCCAATGCGTCTTCAGCGTTCTGTAATAACTCGTAGACAAAATGAGACCTGTCGCTATAAAGTTGTTCGGAGATCAGACGCCCAATGTCATCAAATTCCTCTCCTCGCCTGCGTATGTTGTCCATGCATATTTGTTGGTAATTACTGGGCATCGGATATCTCCCGTACGACATACACTACTCCGTATGCCACCGGCTTGGCGGTTATTTCCGCCTTTTCCATGGCGATGTCCAACGCCTGAATGCGCCTGGCATAGTCCGCCTCAGCCGCCGCGATTTGAGACTGGCGCATTTTCTGAATCTTTTCGTTGCTGGCCTGCCTAAGCTGTTCCTCAAGAAGCGCTATTCGCGCCCTGTGACTTGTTGAAAGGCTCTCTCTACGAAACTCAGCCAATTCCTGGGTTCTTTGCCGATGCTTCGCCCGTGCATCTGACCAGAGATTGTAATGCTGAGCGTCTAATTCGTTCCAAAGCTGTAAATCTCCTTCCTTAGAATCATCCATCGCGAGGTCGACTGCTTTTTCAAGTAGACGGCCAAGATGTGTTGTGATCGCTTCGGAAGATGCAATTGGCCGCAGGACCAAGTCTTCTTTGATACCATGAAACTGCCATTGGTAGATAGCGAATTCATATCTTCCGGCAAGGACTTCGTTGGTTTGAGCCTTAAGTGTGGCGACCACTCGTTTTCTTACATCGAATGACATTGCCGCCTGTCTGACCAAAGGGTGGAGGGGCATAATGAATGCTGCGTTAGGATGCTGCGCCGCGCAGTCCGATTCGAAGGTTACGGGCAGATGAGTATCTCCTCCTTTGAGCCAGTTCTCCCATTCCCGATAGACAGTGGTGTTCTGCCTGGGAAGCTGCTGAAAATCCTGCAATACCGTGCTCCGGGCATCCTGCGATAAACGGAGCGTTTTCAAGGGCTTTTCACCAAGAATGAACTCCCGTTCTTTTCCGAACGTCCGCTGTAAGTAAAGAGTAACGAGTCTCCTTATTGAGACCGGGGACAACCAGAAGCTCGATGCGTCCTCGATTTCCTTCCTCATCCGGTCTTCAGGCAGCCGGATGCCGAAAAGCTCCATCTGCCGCTGTTCAAGTTCTTCTTGTTCCTGTATCAGTCGAATCTTGTTATCCGACAACTGCTGCAGCTTCGCCCGCCGCTCCTCTTCACTCAAGGAATAGTTTTCCGCGATATCGCGAATCTCCCTGGTGATCTCCCCTAGAATTTCCTCGCTGCCACCCAAGGCGCTATTGAACACGCCTGTGCGAACAAGGCAGCGTTCATAGATATCAGCATCAACGGTGCCCGGCGTGATCAGGTTGATTATTGCGATGCTCTCGCTTTTCTGTCCATTTCTGTCAATGCGGCCTATTCTTTGTTCAACACGCATTGGATTCCAAGGCAAGTCATAGTTCACGATGCAATCGCAGAACTGGTAATCCAGACCTTCACAACCGATTTCCGAAAACAGCAACACATCCAGGCTATCCATGTCTTCTCGCGTTTTCTCGAAACGGTTGCGGAGCGTGATGCGATCTTCATCCGGTGTTCCGCCATGAATCATTCCTACGCGAAAGCCATCGGCGCTGAGATGCCTGTAAAGGTAGTTCAGCGTGTGCCGGAAGCTGCTAAACAACATCACTTTGTTGTTGGGCAGCCTTTGCTTGTCACGGATGGTATTGCGCAGTGCCTCAAGTTTCGGATCATAGGGATCGAGAGACCTAGCACTCTCAAGGATTGATTGGATTTGAGATTGTATTGATAGGACCTCTTCGCTTTGAGGGAATGGTGCGGTGTTATCCGCCTCCTCCCAGGACAGTTCATCGAGATGGCGGTTCAGGATATCTTCGAGAAAGGGCGCAAGCCCGTAAAGGCAACTTGCAGCCTGTCGTCTGATTGTGGTCATCAAAAATTTGACGCTGATGTCCCCATGAAGCCGGCTGAATATTTCAGCCTGCACTTTGAGAAGCTCGTCATGCAGATGCTGCTGGGCGGGTGTGAACGGGACGACCACTGTTTCAGGCTTCCGTATCGTAAAATCTCCGATATCCCTACGACGCGTCCTGTTGATAATCCCGGCGAAAGTGTGCATGGCTTCCATGTCCGTAATGTTCTGCACACGCTCTTCGTTTGTGACATTGCCGTCCGACAGCATGGAACGTATTCGAATGAAGTTCGGATTATGGCGGAGAATGGCCTGGCCCCAGGCGGTGGCCGCCGCCTGGTCAAGGGCCTCCTTCGTCTGAGCAGGCCATTCCGGTTCTTGTGCCCGAGCCAACGATATTGCTTGATTAATAAAGGGATTTGGCTCAGCCATATGCGCGAAACTCTCTTGATCAATGATCAGATCGGGGCGAAGCGTATTGAGGAGAACAAAAAGATCGTTGTTCCCAAGCTGGATCGGTGTCGCAGTCAAGAAGATAACCGCCTCGGCGTGGTCACAGAAGAATCTAACAGCCTTGTGACTGAATGTTTCCTGATTGCGGATATGATGCGCCTCGTCAATAATGACGAGATCGAAACGTGGGGGCGGGTCGAGGTCGAGTAGCCCCTTTTTGCGTTTTCGCCTGCCGTCCGGTCCAGAACCGTAAAGGAGGACCTCGTCGAACAAAGAATAGGGAATTATTACCCTCTGGTGCTGTTCCGGCCAGACGCCTTCCAGATCCATCTCGTTTATGCAGTAGCGTAGGGTACCACCATCGAGATGCGTAAAACGCTCCTCGAAGCGCTTCATCTCATTCATCCATTTGCGCTCAGTCACCAAAGGTCGCGGGCATACTATGAGGATGGATCGGATATCGCGTCTTGCCTGCAATTCGCGGAGAATGAGCCCCGCCTCGATGGTCTTACCCACGCCAACTCCGTCGGCGATCAATAATCGCGGGCGATCCGATCTGATGAACCTCAGTACGGGCCTAAACTGGTATGGAATGAAATCTACACGTGCGGCGTTGAGCGAATAAAGCGTCGATAAACCGGGATATCTGATCTGCAGCGCAGTCAGGTAAACGTGAAAATGCTCACAAGGGAGGAACTCCGTCTCGTTATCAGGAATATCTTCAGCCAGTAACTGAGAAGCGTAGTAGGTCTGGATTTCGCCGCCCACAAAGACCTTGAAACGGTTCTCCGGTTTACCCGGCAAGACCGAAATCACAGCGCCTCGGATGCTTGGATCAGACCTAACGTAAACAATCTGCCCCAGTCCAAATTCGGCACAATTCCCATTGGTTGTGAGAGAGGGTTTAGGAGCGACGGCATCAACTTTGGCGGACGATTCCATTTCTTTAGCGAGAAGTGCCGTCTTTAAGGATCGTACCTCTTGAATCAATGTATCATCGGCCTCGATGACGGCGGCAAAACGCTGGAGTGTGTCCAGGTCGCGGTATACATCGTCGTGTGGAAAGCCTTCAGTGGTCGCATGTGCCCAGCGGTTGCGAATCGTCTGCATCTCCTTGACGAAATGGCGCGACTCCGCCGTCAGGCCCAGTTTGTTCGATAGCTGGTACCAGTTTTGGTCGAGGACTCGAAGCATCGCGGCGAGGTCCAGCGCCCCGAGGGAGGCTATGCCGCGTTGCTCGATCCTCTGACGCTGCTGGAACGACAGGTTATTCACGACGGCCTGCTTCCACCAGTCCTCAAAAAGGGAGGGCAGTCGCTTCTCAAGGAAGGCTGTCAGACTGACCGTGACTCTCTGAAGCAAGTTGTTCATGTTATGTTCCATACCTTTTTCTAAGGAGGTAATCCAAATATTGAGATGTCCTTTAATGCCTATTCTTTCTTTCCAATACTGCTCCCATGTTTGACGGGAGTATTATTTGATCATGATTATTTGGAGAAGTTAGTAGCAACCTTACCGGACCAGCCCCAACAAATTCGCAGCCACCCAGATGAATGCCTTCTTGATAAATTCTATAACAACCCGAAATTGCATAATACTTCCGGCATCCACAACTATCAAGCCATTTTATTCGTCAATTGACTTTAAGGAATATCAGCAGTCACAGGGGTTAATAAAAAGGTTGGTCTCATTTTGTACTGTTCAAGCCTACTGTTCCTGATTCTATTGTCTGCTGATAATCCGAAAAGTTTCTTCATAAATACTTTTTCTTGGACCTATGGCAACGATACTGATCTGTGTTTTAGATGATATTCTGTAAATGATTCTGAAACGTTTTATGCGACAACTACGAAGGCCCGACAATTCATTTTTCAAGGCCTTTCCGCAATAAGGATCATCTGTTATCTTTTTTAATGCAGACTTTATACGTTTTTTCAGAAGGGGATGAAGATTGCGAACAAAGGCGACAATGTGATCCGGAACCCTGAGCTTGTAAGTCATGTTTGTACCGGTTATTCAAACAACTCATCGAGGGTGTACAGGGAGACGTTTTTTTTCTTTAAGGCCTCAAGCCCCTTTTTGATCTCATCCATAAGTTCTGTGTCGGAGCGAACAGCCAGTGTCTCTCTCCAGCCTTCAAACTCATCCGGACTGACCATCACGGCAGCGGGCCTGCCGTTTTTTGTGATGACTACTTCCTCATCGGTGACGGCTATGGCGTCCACCAATGCGCTGAGCTTTATTTTTGCTTCCGATAAAGACAGTGTTTTCATGTTTTAACCTCTATTCAGGTTGATCAGAATTCAACTCAATTTAGCGTATTATAGCTTATCTGTCACGTTAATTTTTCAGGATGATATGGAAGATTTGCATTCGCCAATTGACAAATTTAATTTTTCGCCTTAAAATTGTCAACTATTTGGATTGAAAGGGAAATATCGTCAGAATTGACTAAGATCTCCAAGGCCTTTCCTGTGCTTGTGCTGATAGGGCCGCGTCAAGTGGGGAAGACATCCATCCTGGAGAGTACATTTCCTTAGCACTCATATGTCAGCCTTGAAGGCCGTATCCGGCTGGAAGATATGGCCGATATGAAAGTTGCTATTGATTTATCAGTCGCTTGACTTTAGTTGTTTTTCCCTCTGTCGGATCAATCCCATGACATCCGAGTATTTTCTTGCGGAAAGGACTTCTCTGCGCCATTGATCGTCCCTTGCAATTTTGCCGATTACGCCAAGCATCTCCACATGGCTTTCGGCCGGATCTGTGGGGGAAAGGAGGAGAAACATAATTTTGACGCTACGCTCATACTCGCGATCGTGGATGCCGGAATTGCAGACGCCAATGGCGACCACAGGCCATTTAATCCCTGTGATCCGCGCGTGTGGAATTGCTGCATCCTCGCCCACAAACGTCCCTCCCTGTTGTTCGCGCTCAACAAGGGCATCCCATGCCGACTCCCTGTGCAGCCCCTTTTCACGACTACATGCGTTAAGCAACTGCTTCATCGCTTCTTCTTTTTCAATGGCTTTATCCCAGATAAGGATGTGGGCGTTCGACAGTGTTGCCTTGCCCCCGGACACCAGCTCCGCCCTTTTTTTGATCTTACGATGTTCCTTCTCCTCCTGACGGTTCATCTCTACACCCGGCTCATCAGGTAAGGCCCTGGTATCCAGGACTACGACAGTAACACCCCTTCCCTCTGATATAAGTCGCTCAACAATACTGACTTCACCCTTGAACCGCCGCCAGAAAGTCACACTCCTTCCAGGCGTGCCTATAACTATATGTCCTACGCGATACTCCCTTGCGAACTGGAGGATAGTTTTTACGATATCATCGCCCTTGTAAGTGAATACTGTAGCCCCCAACTGTTGGGCGAGCGTCAGGGTGTTTGACAGAATACGCTGGGTGGTGGCATCAATTACAGTGGGATGTTCCCGAGATGTTTGCACATACACCGCATACCAGTTACGATTCAGCCTTCCGGCCAGGCGGGAGGCATAGCGAAGCAGTGCGCCGCTGTTTGGTCCCCTTGAACTGAGACAGACCATGACCTGGTCAGGACTTGAGGGGATCTCCTCCGCGAGCGGATCGCGCCTGCGCGAATCTATCTGTGCAGCCATCTCCCGAAGGGTCAGTTCGCGCAGTTGCTCGAGATTCGTCGGCTTAAAAAAATGATCAAGGGCGGTCTCGATGCTTTCCCTGGTGTAGACTTTGCCCTCTTTCAGACGGCGGCGCAGGTCCTCGGTTGTGATATCTATATTGACAAGCTGATCAGCCTCAGCAACAACATGGTCGGGTATTCGCTCCCGGACCCTGACGCCGGTTGCGCGTTCCACGGTTTCATACAGGCTTTCCAGGTGTTGGATATTAAGCGTTGAGATGACATGTATACCGGCCGAGAGTATTTCTTCCACATCCTGATGGCGTTTGGCGTTTTTGCTTCCCGGTATGTTGGTATGGGCGAGTTCATCAACGAGCACGACACCGGGGCGACGCAACAGGATCGTGTCAAGATCCATTTCCTCGATGTCTATCCCGCGGTAAGTGAACTTTCGCAAAGGAATCATCTCCAGGCCAGCCAGCAGTGCCTCTGTTTCAACCCTCCCGTGGGTTTCAACAACTCCTGCCGCCATATCTATCCCGTCCTCCTTCAGCCGATGAGCTTCAAGGAGCATCTGGTAGGTCTTGCCGACACCGGCCGCATAACCCATGTAGATTTTCAACCTGCCTCGCTGTGACCGGCGAATAAGACGCAGAAAACTGTCGGCGCGGTTACCATTCATATCACTTTCCCAACCTGTCCAAGGCCATGTTTACAAGCAACACATTAACCACTGGTTCTGGGGTAAGCGCCCCGCAGGGGCCTTTCGCGGACCTTTCAAGAAGCCCTGTAACCGTGGCAGGGGATAAACCCCTGGCTGCTGCGACCCTGGCTGTCTGATATTTTGCAGCGGCCAGGGTGATATGCGGATCAAGACCGCTCCCCGACGCGGACACCAAATCTGCAGGTACAGGATTGCCGATGGCAACTCCCATCTTGGTCATTATGGCCTCCGCCCTGTGTCGAAGCAGCGTATTTGTGGGGGACAAGTTGCTGCCGCCGGATGCCGATGCATTGTAAGCGACCGCTGAGGGCCTTGGCCAGAAGTATTCGGGGCGGGTAAAACCCTGAGCGATCAGCTCACTGCCGATGATCTCTCCATGATCATTTACGACAAGCGACCCTTCAGCTCTATCCCGCATAACCAAGCGGCCGAATGATAGCAATGCAAGTCCATACAGCAAACAACAGATGGTCATTGAGGCTAATACAATACGGCCTGATGTTATTATCTGTTGATATACATTCATGTGCTTGTTTGTGTCGCTCATGGCTTTATCCCTAAAAGAGCCTTATCAAACCCAAGGCCATGTCAATCAGCTTTATGCCGACAAAAGGTGCGATAACACCGCCCAGCCCGTAGATCAAAAGATTCCTCCGCAGGATGCTGTCCGCCCCCATTGGCCTGTATCTCACACCCTTGATGGCTACGGGAATGAGTAGAGGGATGATTATGGCGTTAAAAATCAGGGCGGAAAGGATAGCGCTCTGAGGCGTCGCCAACCCCATGACGTTGAGGGCCGCAAGCTGTGGGATCGCCAGCATGAACATTGCAGGAATAATGGCAAAATACTTGGCCACATCATTTGCAATGGAAAAGGTGGTAAGTGCCCCGCGGGTCATTAACAATTGCTTGCCGATCTCGATAACCTCGATAAGCTTGGTGGGATCGCTGTCCAGATCAACCATGTTTCCCGCCTCCTTGGCCGCCTGGGTGCCTGAGTTCATGGCAATGCCGATATCCGCCTGGGCCAGGGCCGGGGCGTCGTTGGTGCCGTCGCCCATCATGGCGATCAATCTCCCTGCGCGCTGCTCCCTGCGTATATATTCAAGTTTGTCTTCAGGCTTTGCCTCCGCTATGTAGTCATCTACACCGGCTTCCTTTGCGATAGCGGCGGCGGTGAGACGGTTGTCGCCTGTCACCATCACAACACAAAGCCCCATGGCGCGCAGCCGTTCAAATCGGTCCCGGATGCCAGATTTAAGCACATCGGAAAGCGCAACCACCCCAAGCACATCCCTGCCCTCGGCCACTACGATAGGTGTCCCGCCATGACGGCCTACGCCGTCCACCAGCGCTTGCAACGCTGGAGGGAAGGAGGCGGCCTGTCCCTGGATGTAGGCATAAATGGCGTCAGGGGCACCCTTGCGGAAAGACCGTCCATCAGGGAGATCAAGGCCGCTCAATCTGGATTGCGCAGTAAATGGAATGACCTTGGCGCCCGGTGTTTCAAGGGGCGCGCTCGACCCAAGGGTTTCTTCACCAAGCTTTATAATTGATTTGCCCTCAGGCGTCTGGTCCCCGAATGACGCCCACATCGCCGACTCGGCGAGTTGCGTCCTGGTCACACCTATAAGAGGAAAATACTCTGTGGCCTGGCGGTCACCCAGGGTAATCGTGCCGGTCTTGTCCAGAAGCAGTGTATCAATGTCTCCTGCCAGTTCCACTGCCTTGCCGCTTTTGGCCAGCACATTGGCCGAAAGGGCGCGGTCCATTCCTGCCAGGCCTATGGCCGCAAGAAGCGCGCCGATGGTCGTTGGAATCAAACAGACCAGCAGGGCGATCAAGGTTGGAATCGGCAGATCCACCCCGAAAAAGCGGCCTATGGGCCACAGCGCGCCAGTCACCATCAAAAAGGCCAGGGTAAGCCCCGCCAATGTCACGGTCAGGGCAAGTTCGTTGGGTGTCTTCTGTCTGACTGCGCCCTCGACCAGGGCGATCATGCGGTCGAGAAACGACTGACCGGCACCTGCCGTGATACGGATCTTGATCTGATCGGACAGGACGCGCGTGCCGCCTGTTACTCCCGACCTATCGCCTCCAGCCTCACGGACGACCGGCGCGGATTCCCCGGTTATCGCCGATTCATCCACAGTCGCAGCCCCCTCGATCACCTCTCCGTCACTGGGGATAATCTCTCCCGCCTTCACCAGCACGACATCTCCCTCGCGCAGTTCATCTGAGCTGACCTGTTCCTCTAATCCATTTATCACCCTGCGGGCCAGGGTCTTGCGCCTGGTTCGTTTCAGGGTGTCGGCCTGCGCCTTGCCGCGGGCCTCGGCCAGGGCCTCTGCAAAATTGGCGAAAAGGACGGTCGCCCACAGGATCACCGTAACGGCAAGTGTATATAACAGGTCATGACAATGTTGCAGCAAATCCATCACAAGAATAAGAGTCGTTATGACCGCTCCGATCTCAGTAATAAACATAACCGGATTTTGCGCCATCACCCACGGCTTTAACATAACCACGGACTGTATTGCGGCGATTCGCACCAGGTCCTTTTCAAAGAGAGAGGCCCGGCGAGACCTTCTTCGTTCGAGTTTTGCCTGTATATGTTCGTTGTATATGTTCATTGGTTCCTCTTATGGATGGACACCGGCCAGATGCTCCGCCACCGGTCCCAATACAGCCACAGGCAGAAACAACAGTGCGCCAATAAAGATTACACTCCCCAGGATAACCATGCCGAACAAAGGGGTATCCGTGCGCAAGGTGCCCGTGGTTTCCGGTGCGGGTTTCTTGCCGGCCAGCGAGCCCGCTATCGCCAGGGGCAGTATGATCGGAATGAAACGGGCCAGCAGCATGATGATGCCGGTCGCCACATTCCAGGGGGCTGTATTGTCGCTCAGGCCTTCAAGGCCTGATCCGTTGTTGGCCGCGGCGGAACTGAACTCGTAGAGGATCTCCGTAAACCCGTGCGCCCCGGGATTATGCACGGTCGAGGCGCCCCATGGGGTCAGCGCAAAAACGGCGGTCCCGCCAAGGATGAACAGAGGATGAACCAGAAGCGCCATAACGGCCAGCTTCATATCGCGTGTTTCCACCTTACGGCTCAGGTATTCAGGGGTGCGGCCGACCATCATGCCGGATATGAATACCCCGACGATGATATACGGAAACATGTTGATAAGACCCACACCCACACCGCCGAAGGTTATGTTAAACCACATGCCGGCCAGTAATATGAGCCCTGTCAGAGGATTGAAGCTGTCGAGCATGCTGTTTACCGAGCCGTTGCTTGTGGCCGTGGTCACCGTCCCCCAGGCGGGGCCTGCAACAGCGCCGAAACGAAGCTCTTTGCCCTCTATGTTTCCGGTTGTCCCGACCGGCAATCCTGCAAAGGCCTCTGTAGGGGCGCTCTCAAAGTAGACGGCGAGCCCGACCTTTGCTGCAAGCAACACCGCCATGACAGCAAATACAATAACAGCATGACGCATACGGCCCGTAATCCGCCCAAACATCCAGACGCTGGCCATTGGGATCAGGATAATACAGATGCATTCGATGATGTTGGTAAAGAACGACGGGTTTTCAAAAGGATGCGCCGCGTTGGCCCCGAAGAACCCGCCGCCGTTGGTTCCCAGTTGCTTTATGGCGACAAATGCCGCAACCGGTCCCCTTGCAATGGTCTGTAACGACCCTTCAAGCGTTTTTGCACTGGCCGCCCCCTGCAGGGTCATTGGCACACCGCCAAGGATGAGGAGCGCCGCTATCACAACTGCCATAGGAAGCAACACCAGAAAAGTCGCCCTCATCAGGTCGGTAAAGAAATTCCCCATACGGGGCTTACCGGACAATCCCCTGGCAAGTGCCGTGAGCGATGCGATGCCGGTCGCCGCTGAAACGAACTGAAGCCACATCAGGCCGAAAATCTGGGAGAAATAACTCAAGGACACCTCGCCCGAATAGTGCTGAAGATTGGTATTTGACGTGAATGACGCAGCAGTGTGGAAGATCAGGCTCGGCTCCAATGCACCCTTGCCGTCCGGGTTGAGAGGAAGGATCTGCTGCAACGACAGAATCGCAAAAACGACGATGAACATCAACAAATTGAATATTAGCAGAGACAAGGCGTACTCCTTCCAGTCCTGATCCCTGGTGGCTGTTTGTCCTCCGATCCTGAGAAAAACAGATTCGATACTGTGACGAAACCCGGAGCCCTTTTGGGGAGGGTTCATCGCCCAGGTCATCCACTTGGCCACCGGCCATGACAACAGGGTTGCGCCACCGAGTATCAAGAGGATCAAGAGGATGGACATTACTTTTCTCCGCTCAAAGGCAGGGTGAAGCAAAAGGCCGATCCCTTGCCGATTTCGCTTTCAGCACCGACCGTACCGCCATGGGCCTGTATGATTTCTCTGACAATAGCCAGGCCCAACCCCACGCCTGATTTCTCATCCTGCCCTGGTACACGGTAAAATGGCTCGAACAGGTGGTTTATGTATTGCGCGGGAATGCCGTTTCCTGTGTCCTCGACAATAAATACCAGATGGTTTGGTTCCAGGGAGGCCCGAACCGTCACTGATCCCCCGGGGCTGGTGAAACGGATGGCGTTTGAAAGCAGATTGGCGAATACATGGCGGATCTTTTCGATGTCCGCCATAACATCGGGTAAGTCGTCCGGCACGGCGCTGGTTATCTTCACGCCCTTGTCCCTGGCGTCCGCGAGGAAAGGCTCTATGGCGTCCCGCACAAGCGCCTGGGGTGAAACAGCTTCAGGGGAGACATAAGACCTGCCTGACCCGATCCGGTTGAGATCCAGAATATTATCCAAGATGCCCGCCAGTCTCTCGCTGTCTTCCCTTGCAGCAACGAGCAGTTCTATCTGCTTTTCATTAAGGGCTCCAACCCTCTCCTCCAGGAGAAGATGAATGGACATGCGAAGGGAGGTCAGAGGGGTCTTAAGCTGGTGTGAAACAGTGGACAGCACCCCGCTCTTTAATTCCTGCTGCTCACGGACCAAAGTAACATCCTTTAGAATCAACGCCACACCGGTCGGTTCCATGCTTTGCTTGCCGACAGTTATAGGGACGGCCATCGGCTGAAAGAAGTATTCGCGGTTGTTGATAAATTGCTGTACGTAACTTTTATTGAGACCACTTTCCACGACGCGATTTTCGTCCAGGGCCTTCTGAATCAGATGCGGCAGCCACTCGTACCCAAGATTTTCCGCAAGGACTCCCTGCTTCAGACCGAAATAACGGTCCGCCGCCTCGGTTGAGACCTCTACCCTTCCATCTAAATCGAGCACCGCAACGGCGGACGGTAGGGCCTTGAATATCTCTTGCGTCGCCAGACGGGTTCGCATCAGGTTGGCCATATCTTCCTTACGTAATTGTCTTAGTGCAGATGTCATCTCGTTAAAGGATTCTGAAAGCAGGCCAATCTCGTCTCTGGAACCCGGTTCTAAGACGAGATCGAGATTTCCGCGCCGGATCTCTTTGGTGGATTCAGTCAGACGATTAATGGGGTTTAAGATCCATCTTTGCGCCAGATAGCTGAACAAAAGCGCCAGGAATGCTGACGCTATAATCGCCATCAACATGCGCCGGTGCGCGGCATCCGCTAGGCGCCGGGCGGCATTGTTCGCCTCGGTCATATTGGCTTGGTTCATTAGCAGGATTTCATGGGCTTCTTTCTTAATCTCCTGAAATAGAGGCTGCAATGTGGAAAAGTAGCCGGCATGTCGCGTCTCTAAAGAGCGAGAGATCTGAGTCACTGCCGGTATTGCCTTGGTGTATTCTTCGAATAGAGTCATTATCCGCTCCGCCCTCTCTTGTTCAGCAGGAAGCGTGATATTACTGAGTTCCACATCCAGTGCAACGCGAAACTTGGGCGAGTATTGCTTAATCAGACGATTTCCTTCCACCTTGTTGCCGGCGAGAGTAAACAGAATACCGCTGTCCATTCGCTCCAGGGATTCCTTCATGTCCTGACAAGCCACCACGCTGCGGTAATTTTCCTTGAGTATCACATCAATGGCCCTGCCGAGATCATCAATCTGCGCCATGGTCATCACGCCGATAGCAGCGATGACCGCGAGCAGCCCGCCAAATCCCAACATGAGTTTCTGTCTAATACCGATCATAAGGTTTACCTCTATCCCACTCATAAGCATACAGCGTGCCAGGCATCTAATTCAGACATATCAATAAGATATGGGCATATAGCAAGACGATCACCTTGTGAAAGACAAGGATGGCCCTGAAATGACCTTGCAAAATATAAGGTCATGGAAATGAGCCTGATCAGATACCGTATTGTTTTCGCTTACGCCAGAGTGTGGCCTGATCAATGCCCAAGATGTCCGCCGCTTCCTGAAGGGACCTGGTGGATGCAATGACGCGGCGGATATGGTTTTCCTCGATCACCTCCAAAGAGGTGTGGTCTCCCAGTTGAACAGGGGGGGTGCGCAGGGCGATTAAGGCCGGCAGATGTTCTATCCCGACGATATCTGTCATACAAAGGATGGCGGCCCTCTCGATTACATTACGCAGTTCGCGGATGTTCCCCGGCCAGGAATAATTCCGTAACGCACTGACAGCTCCTTGGCTGAGGCCTCTGAAAACTTTGTGATTCTGCGCGCCGAAAAAACCCAGCATGTCTTTTGCAAGGTTTTCCACGTCGTCGGGGCGATCAGCCAGTGGGGGCAAATCAATCTGGATGACGTTCAGCCGATAGTACAGGTCTTCTCTGAACCGACCTTGCTTTACAGCCTTGTCCAGATCCGTATTTGTGGCTGTAATGATGCGGACATCGGCCTTTCTAGTCCGCTGATCGCCCACGCGCTCGTATTCACGATCCTGGATGAAGCGAAGGAGCTTGGGTTGAATCGCCGGAGGCAAATCCCCGATCTCGTCCAGGAATAAAGTGCCCCCCTCACAAGCGGCAACCCGGCCTGGATTGTCCCGGAACGCACCGGTGAAGGCGCCTTTGACATGACCAAAGAGCTCGCTTTCGAGAAGTTGCGGGCTCAGAGTCGGGCAGGAAATGATGGCAAGCGGTTTATCCGCCCGGCGGCTCCAGCCGTGAATGGCGCGGGCCAGCACGGTTTTTCCGGTGCCGCTTGGTCCTCGAAGCAAAACAACCGCCTCTGATGCAGCCACTTGCCGGGCTAGCTCCATGGCGCGCTGCATATCAGGATATTGGGAAGAGAAAGACACCTCCGGGTGCAGCCTCTCCAGATCCTCTTTCAGGGTGGCAATGCGCTGCTCCATGCTCCGGACCGTTGCCACCCGGCCGGTGACCAGTTCCACCTGCTCGGGAGTGAAAGGTTTGGGGATGTAGTCTGTCGCCCCCCGCCGCATCGCTTCCACTGCGGTATCTACCGAGGCATAGGCCGTGATAACCACGATCTTGAGCCAGGGGCATGCGCCAAGAAGAGACGGGATCAAGTCGAGGCCGCTTTCTGTTCCCAAACGCAAATCCACAAAAGACAAGTCAAACACCTGCCGGTCCGCTTCCGTCCGCGCGTCTTTCGCATTGCTGACGGAGGTCACCCGATGCCCGCGCGACTCCAGGCAGACTGAGAGTGTCTTGCGGATGTTCGCCTCGTCGTCCACGATGAGGATGCTGAGGCCGGCGGATTTATTGTAGCTATCGGTCATCATTGTCTGTCACGCTTAGATCGCGCATTACATGCTGTTGTGATTTGTGCATGTGGTACATATACATATAGCAGGGGGAACCTAAAAAGCAATGGAAACTTCCCTAAGGACATTTCCATGCCTCAATAAGCTGGGTTACAAAACCAGCTTACGTTTCTGCATTTCCTTCTTTCTGTTATTTTTTTCAACAAAAAGCCTTTTCCCTGCGGGGGTCTCCTCAGTGTAATACATCAGGGTTGCAAATGAGGAAGGCGTTGGTGTGAAGATCTGAATCTGCTCAGGTCTGAACTTCAGCACTCTACCGATAAAGTCTCTTAACCTGTCCATGTCTTCCACAGTGCAGCCCGGGTAGGCTGCAATAAAATAACAGGTCAGAAACTGCTTTTTCTTAAGCGCCCTGTTTGTCTTCTGATAGAGCGATACAAACTGCTCAAAGGTCTTCGCCCTGGGCTTTCCCATTAAACTTAAGATGTGATCCTCCGAGTGTTCCGGTGCGGTCTTTAGCTGACCTGAGATGTGGTGCATGATAATCTCTTCAAGATATCTCTGGCCATAGATCTTGTCCTGGAGGATAAGGTCGTGGCGGATGCCCGAGCCTATAAACAACTTCTTCACCCCCGGCAATTGCCTGAGCCTTTTAAGCAGCCCGATCTGTCTGCTGTGGCTGACAGGTAGATGTTTACATACAGAGGGTGTCAGACAACGTTTTCGCGTGCATGCACCCCGCACCTTCTTCCGCTCGCAATCCATGCCGTACATATTGGCTGTGGGACCGCCCACGTCCTGAATGATGCCCTTAAATTGCGGGTGGTTTGTCAGTCCCTCAACCTCCCTTACAATGGATGCCTCGCTCCGATCAATGATGGTCCGTCCCTGATGTATTGCTATAGCGCAGAAGTTGCATTCGCCGTAACACCCCCTGTGGGTGGTGACGGCAAAGCGGATGGTTTCAAGGGCAGGCACCGGACCATCCTTTAAGGAGTCAGGATGTGCATTCCGCTCGTAGTCGAGTTCATAAATATTATCCAGTTCCTCCGTGGTCGGCAATACCTGAGGCGGGTTTTGTATGAGGTAGCGGGTATCCTGCTTCTGAAACAACCCATTTGCGCTTACCGGGTCGCTGTTGTCATAGAACTTTTGAAACATCTCCCTGAACGCCCCTTTGTCCGGCACCACATCAGAATGAGAGGGAAGAGCTGAAAACCCTTCCGGCTTTTCCCGAGAAATGTAGCATATGCCGCGGACATCACTGACAGGGGCGCCTTTCCTAATAAGGCCTGCAAGCTCTATGACGGTCTCTTCTCCCATTCCGTAGACAAGAATATCCGCCTTGGAATCGAAGAGGATGGAGCGACGGACAGAGTCGGACCAGTAATCGTAGTGTGAGATGCGGCGGAGACTTGCCTCCATGCCGCCTAAAATGATCGGCTTGGTATTTTTAAAGTACCTGCGGATCAGGTTGGTGTAGACGATCACTGCGCGATCAGGTCGCTTTATGTTTCTGCCCCCGGCAGTGAGATCATCGCTTTTTCGCCTCTTTGTGGTTGCCGTATAGTTTGCGATCATCGAGTCCATGCACCCGGAGGTTACTCCCCAGAATAGCATTGGCTCTCCAAGCCTTGAGATATCCCTGTCGCTCTTAATATCAGGCTGTGAAATAATGCCCACCCTGTAGCCTGACGCGAGCAAGGTCTTTCCGATAACAGCCACACCAATGTAGGGCGAGTCAACATAGGTATCGCCCGTTATCAGGATGATATCAAGCACATCCCAGCCAAGGGCTCTCATCTCTTTTTGGGAACTGGGCAGGAACATACCTTTTTTATTACCTAATAGAACGGGCCAAAGGCCTAAGACGGAGCAAGGGCGTTATCAACAGTAACGTCAAAAGCCCGCTTATCCAAAGGGGGTATCCGTAGCCGAAGGTTTCTCCTATGGGGCTGTAGATCATGGCCCCTATGCAATAGCCGATCATCAATACGAGGCTTATCAGACCGGTGTCGCCGCCCAGGTGTTCTATGGAAAACAGCCTTGAAATTCCATAGTATTGGACCAGGATAATAAGACCGTCTCCAAACCCGTGGATCAGCCTGAAGATGAGAGATACATATGTGGGTTTGATAATCATCCCCATGTGTCCCAGGCCTGAGGCCAGAAGACCGAATATGGCTATTCTTCTGAAGTTTTCTTTTTTTGAGATAGAGCCTGACATTAAAATCAGGCACAGAACAATCATAATATATTCTGCGCTGATATACAGACCCATGCCGGAAAAAGACAGGCAGAGCGCCTTTCTTAGAAAAAGACCGTAGCTGGTCTGCTCCGCTCCCCAATGGGTGGCGAATAAGAGCATCCATACGGAAAATAACAGCACCCTTTTATTGGCAAAGTCCGCCCTGTAATCCGACAGCCTGACCAGTGTCGTGGCTGTAACAGGCATAAGACCGGACAGTAATGACAGGCCAAGACAGACAAGGCCTATGATCCTGAAACTTACCTTGAAATCAAGGCCGGTGATCAGATATCCGGCAAAGACAGTGCCGACTGCCATACCGACAAACCGCCATGCCTGGAAAAACCCTATCCTGCGGCCAATGGCATCCCTGGTGTCGGTTTTGAGGAAATAGACATCTATGCTCAGGCGAAATACCCAACTGAACAAAGACCAGGCCGTAAAGACAACGGCAAAAGGAATAAAAGAAGTGACAACGCTCATCAAAAAGAAACACACGGCCTGGCTAAACAGCCCGCCTGCGATCATCATGCGGCTTGAAAACCGGTCGTTTCCCATGCCCGCGGGAAATGAGGCAAGGATTCCTGTAACGGCCTGGACCGAAAACAGGATGCCGATCTGTAAGGCGGAAAATTTTAATTGCTCTTTAAAAAAAACAACGATGAAAAAATATGTTATCGCTGTTGTAACAGTATATGTTCCCAGAAGAATTGCGGGCATCCAGTCGGCCTTAAGGGACGCAATATACTCACGTTCACGTATGTTGCCCCCATGCACGGAATCGCCGACGTCATCTCCTTGTCGGCTGTTTGCACTACCCTTGTTGCGATCTTCACCCCACAAGGCTGCGACCTTCCAGCTCTTTTTTTAGATATGAAACAAGGCCGCCGCAATCCAGGATCATCTTTATGTGCGGATCAAACGGGGCAAAGGGGATGCGCAATCCATCGCCAAGGGTTACGCACTGCCCGGATATGGAAATCGTTATCAGATCACCATCATTTACCTTGTCCCATATTCCGCCGCATTCAATCGGGGCAATGCCGCGATTTACAAGGCTTCTGTAGAAAATTCTGGCGAATGACTTTGCAACAATCGCCCTGACACCTATTGAGAACAGTGCCCTTACGGATGTCTCACGGCTTGATCCGCAGCCGAAATTTTCGCCTGCTACTATCACCAGATTTTCGGCCAAAGACGTGCTTGTCTCCTGCCTGTCCAGTCGCTTCATGCCCACATGGATACCATCTCTGATTTTGTTCTCATCCAGGCTGAAGCAGGAAGGGGGATGGAGGATGTCTGTATTGATATTGTCACCCAGACGCCAGACCCTGCCTGATATTTCGGCGTTTGTCTCAGTCATAACACCTCCCTGGGGTCAATGACCCGGCCTGTGAGTGCTGTGGCCGCGGCGGTCAGGGCGGAAGCAAGATATACACGGGAAGCTGGGTCTCCCATCCTGCCCTGAAAATTCCTGTTGGATGTGCTGAGGCATGTCTCACCCGCAGCCAGAATCCCTTTGTCAATGCCCCCGCACAACCCGCAGCTTGGGTTAAGGATTATGCCTCCTGCATCCATGATATCCTGAATGTAGCCATGCATGATGGCCTTTTTGTATATTGCCTGGGAGGCAGGTGAAACGAGCAGCCTCATGCCCGCAGCCAACCTTTTGCCCTTTAATATCAAGGAGGCAGCCCTCAGGTCCTCAAGCCTTCCCCCTGTGCAGGAGCCTATGAATACCTGGTCAATCTCCTCATCACCAGCGCCCGCAGCGTCACAGACATTGGCAGGGCTTGAAGGCAAGGCCACCTTTGGATTCAAGCGGGAAAGATCAAGCGCAATGGTCCTGTCATAGTCCGGGTTATAATCGGGAGCCTGCCAAAAATCTCCATATTCCCCTTCCCTCTGTTTCATAAAGGCATGAGTGATCTCATCCGGAAAAAAGAGCCCGTTCTTGGCTCCACCCTCTACAACCATATTACAGATGGCGAACCTGTCATCCATTGAAACTGTCATATCATTATCATAGAACTCCATGGACTGATATACAAAGCCCGCCTCACCGTTTACACCCAGGAGATCCAGAATAACATCTTTGCCCATTATATAAGGGGGCATGGCCTTATCAAGATCCACCCGCACCGCCTTTGGGGGTCTAAGCCAGGTCTTTCCCGTCACAAGGGCATAGAGGATGTCGGTAGAACCCATGCCTGTTGCAAGACAGCCCAGTGCTCCGGCAGTGGTGGTGTGAGAGTCAGTGCCAAGCACAATCATCCCCGGTCCGATCCAATTCCCTTCAACAAGCAACTGATGGCATATCCCCTGATAGACAAGGTAATTTTTTATCTGTTCACTCCTGACATAGTTCAGGACATTCCTGACAATGCCTGCCCGCTCGATTGTGGATGGAGGGGCAAAATGGTCCACTGTTACAAGGACCTTTTCTTTGTCCCAGATCCCTTTTTCAAGCTGCCTTAGCTCCGGCAAAATCAGAGCAAGGAGTGGGTCGTGTAAAAGGACAAAGTCAACGGATACCTTTAGAAAATCTCCTTCTTTTTCACCGGTTGCATGCCGGTCAATAATCGCCCATGAAAGCCCTTGACTCATCTTAACCAAGCACCTCTTCTACAATCTTCCAGAATGAATCCATTGGAAAGGTCAGGCATTGCTCATAAAAGGCCTCCATGTCCTTTGACATTCTCTGTATCTGTTTTTTGACCCCTTCTATCTTCCTTTGCTTAACCAGGCACAGGATCTTTGCCAGGTCTTCTTCACTTGCCTCATAACCGCGATCACTCAAAATATGCCTTATGGTCTGGGCGCCCGTGTGTTTTCCCAGGACAAAGGCTGGCATGCGGTTTACGATATCAGGGTCAAGGCCTGTATAGGTCTTACTGTTTTTCAATATGCCGTCAACATGTATGCCTGATTCGTGACGGAACGCATTAAGCCCGACTATTGGCGTATGGGGGGAGATGAATATGCCGGAGCACCTCTCCACCAGTCTCGAAAGCCCATAGAGCCTGTGCATGTCCAGGCCATGCATTCGGCGGAAGATCTTTTCAACGGAGACTGCAACCTCATGGAGCGGTGCATTGCCCGCCCGCTCTCCAATGCCGTTTACCGTTACAGACAGTAACTTTGCCCCAGCCTCAACCGCAGCGAGGGTGTTTGCCGTTGCAAGTCCAAGGTCATTATGGCAGTGAACACCCAGGCCCATATCCTGCGGCATGGCCTCTCTTACCCGTTCCATAGAGGATTTCATGGTAAAAGGCTCGCCTATCCCCACTGTATCGCAAATAAATGCACTTTTTACGCCCTGCTCATGCGCCAGGCAAATGACATCAATTACAAAGGAGATGTCTGCACGTGATGCGTCTTCAGCCACAAGATTGACCGCAAGGGCATTGTCCGTAGCGCATTTAATCATGTCTGACGCAAGCCCTGTAAGCCCATTTTCATCAATACCCAGCCTGTCAGCAATGTGTAGATGACTGACGGGACAGATCAGAAATATCTCGTCTGCGCTGCAATGGGCTGCCTGAATAATCTCCTCTCGCCTCATCCTTACTGAAACACCGACAGATGCCCTTAGGCCCTCGCCTGCGATAGCAGAAATAGCCTCCCTCTCCTCAACGGAAACAGCAGGCATGCCCACGTCAAGAAGCCTCACCCCGGTCAGATCCAGTTCGCGGGCGATTGCAAGCTTTTCATCTCTTGTAAAAAGCACCCCCGGCGTCTGTTCCCCTTCCCTTAATGTGCCATCAACGATCTTTATGTCATCCATGTCGTCTCCCTGTCATCCAGTTCAAATAATGACAGTATATCCGGCCCTCAAGGGGGGAGCTGGCCTTGTTGGGGTTGGCATGGAATGAACAGTGATCCCGGCATTTGGCCTCAAATAACAGCCTTTCAAACCGGTCTGCATCCATACCGGGGTCGTTACCCTTAAAATCCGGGATATAGTAGCCAAGGCCCTTACCGTCAGGGGAGCTTGCACGGTAATAATCGGAAAAAGACCGGCGCTCTGAGACAATGCCAAAGGAGGCAGGCTCCTCAAACCAGGGGGAGGCAGGCTCCATGGTGATGGGGGAAGTCCACATCCTGCCGATATTCTTAAAATTCTTTTTTATCTGTCTCCTAAAAGAGGCGGTCCTAGAAAGATCAGAATATGTTTCACCAGGTATGCCCATGGAAAAAAACAGGTCCACCCTTATGCCCAGACCCTGGGCGAGATAAATGCTCTCCATCAGGTCCTCGTTGGTGAAGAAAAAACTCCTGTTATGACGTCTTATCTGTTCATCCCCTGACTCAGGCGATATGGCAATGACAGAGCCCTCCGGTCCGAAGGTTTTGGAAAACGCATTCAGGAAGGGCTCTGAGGGAAGACCAAAGGATTCAAAATAACACAGGACCTTTATCCTCCGTTGACGGATAAGACCAAACAGCTCCAGATAATATCTCTCTGCCTCCTTTCCCGGATCAAAGGACAGGTGGATCATCTCATAGCCGATTTCCGTGGCCTCGGAAATGGTATCAGCCACTTTCCCGGGGGATCGGAATATCACGCCGCGTCTGCCGTTTATCTCCTGCTGGGCCTTTGCCCCTCCCCCGCACCATGTGCAGTTTCCAAGGCAACCCCTGCCGGCGTTGACAAAAAACAAGTCGTGACCAAGATGAAAGTACTTCCTGTTCTGTTCCCTGGTTAAACCCTTGGACCATACAAAGGGCATGCCCATATAATGCATGTAGGCCTTATGGCCTTTCAGTAGTCCAAGATTGGCGTAGGAGGCACTGTCAAGATCCTTTTCCGAGCAGACATATGACAGGGCATTTTCCATAACCTTGCCATCCTTCCTCCATGTCAGGTTGGGTACTGCTTCAAGGCCCGTACCCTCTTTTATTGCCTTTAAGAGCGCAGGCAGGGGGACATCCGCATCACCGCGGATCACCGCATCAATCTGGCTATTATTTGCTATTATCTCTTTGTGAAAATAACTTGCAGTATAGCCGCCCACCACTATGAATATCTCAGGCCGCGCCTTTTTTATGTCCCTGGCGGTTTCTATGGCGTCATAGGACTGCTGGTGCCAGTGTAGGGGAATCGCCACTAAAAGGATATCCTTGCCCTGGATATATGGAAGAGCGGAAAAGTCTTGTGTCTCAATCCACTCCAGGCCCAGGTGGAGGATCCTGGTCTTAAAGCCTGCGCGTATTGCAATATCTGCAAGCAGCCATGTGCCCATGGGAATAAGGTTAACGGTCATGTAATCGCCATAAGGCCGGTAATAACCGGAAAATTTCGGCACATGGATAAAAAGGAC
>DIKH01000398.1:1481-14452 GCA_002424495.1 Desulfobacteraceae bacterium UBA5623 | reverse complement strand
TCTGGGACAGTGAATCAGCAAAAGGAGTGATAAAATCCTGCTGATGGACCGTGGCCGACTTTCTGGCCTTTTTATAGGACATCCTCTTGATATGTGGGGTCTTCATCAGGAGATTTGCCCTGTTCTCGACCCATCCAGTGATGTCAACATCGGCAGGGCCTCCCTTGGGGGGATTGTACTTAATGCCTCCGTCCTGTGGCGGGTTGTGAGATGGGGTGACAACCACCCCGTCAGCCAGTCCCTTCGTCCTTCCTTTATTGTATTTCAGTATCAAAAAGGAGATAACCGGGGTGGGTGTGTATTCATCATCGGCATGGATTACCACTTCAATCCCGTTTGCGGCAAAGACCTCCAGGGATGTCATAAATGCGGGCTCAGACAGCGCATGGGTGTCAAAGCCCAGGAACAAAGGGCCGTTTATTTCCTGTGCCTCCCTGTAATCGCAGATGGCCTGGGCGGTTGCAGCAATGTGCATCTCATTGAATGTCCCCTTGACAGAGCTTCCCCTGTGCCCGGAAGTCCCGAATGAGACATTTCCTTCAGGCTCAAGGGTATAGTAAGAGGAAACCAGTCTTGGAATGTTTTCCAACATGGATCGAGGGGCTGGTTTTCCAGCCAGATGATGAAATTCCATTTGATATTCTCCCTTCGTATTAAAATCGTAACCTGCAACCAGCGACTCGCCACCCGTGAACCCTTTTATATTCCGGGCTTGACAAGGCAGTATGATTTAAGCATAGTTAAGCAGTATACACCAAATGCGCCTGTAGCTCAGTTGGATAGAGCAGCGGACTTCTAATCCGCAGGTCGGGGGTTCGAATCTTCCCAGGCGCGCCAGCAAAATCAAACAGTTATGAATGGTCAAAGTTTTTTAACCCCGTTATGTCTCCAACAAGTCTCCATTTTTAAAAATTATTTTATCTAATTTACCTGAAGATTTTCTGTTTACGTCTCGCATAAGGTGCCCGTAAGTATCAATGGCGACATTGATGCTTGAATGCCCCATTTGATCTTGAATATACTTAGAGTGATCGCCTTGGTCAATTAATATATAGAGCGGCAAATGGAATTAGAAATTCTTGCAAATGGTATTAGAAAAAAAGACGGCCCAAACAAGCCGCTGTCAAAAGGCCGCAAAAATCCCACTCGATTCGGGGCTCCGATTCGACAGGATGAAGTGATAAGAAAAACTGGTTATAATCGGCTTTAATCGCCGAAAATCAGGAATCGGGTATCAGCTTCCGAACGTATCCACCCCCTTATAAAAAACAGATCCATTTATCATAGTTGAAACAATCCTGGCTTTCCGTTTGTGGAAGTCGTACCGGCGCCTTGACATCTCCGCAAAAAGAGTTTAAAGAATTCAGCAGGCTTGAATCGGGCCGCAGCCCCTACGATTCTTGCCGGGCGCCCAGGTTGCTGCGGAATCTGAGGTCCCCATCACCGTGACCATATCAATTTCCCCACCATAGCTTCTCTGCAAAAGTCTTACTTAAGCTGAACACAACAGAGCCTCAAGAGTTGCAAATGGTTTAAGAAAAATAAGCTTCAGGGTATGAGGTTCCTTATGATTCAACTGCTCTTCCTACAACATTACAGGATCGGGTTTTATGTTCCAAATAGACCTTGCAGGCATGAAGAACTTGATACTCCAAAGGCCGGGTTTCCTCATCAGCTGAATACTTCATCCTCTCCAGAAGTTCAGGATGGCCCTTGAAAATGATCTCCATGCTGGAAGCCGGGCTCGAAATTGGCACGACATTGGGACCTCTCTGCTCAGTCCTTGATTTACTATTTGTTTTTCCAGAAGGGGCCTGAGAGGCATTTTTTCGCTTTGCATTTAACCTCTTAGCCATACAACTTGGGCATAGCTTGCCTTTTCCTAATGGCGGCCTTTTTCCACAATCTTCGCAAAGAAGGTTATGGGTTAGTGAGTGGGAAGTCGGCATTGATTTTTCTTCATCTGCCCTCTTTGACTCATCACAGGATTCACAATTGAATCCGCGCCAATTCTTTTTTGCGGCTATACCAAGACAAACGGAATATTTGTCGCAATCCATGTTTCTATTTCCATCCCTATTCTGCGGATTTGGCATGGTTTCCCCTCTAATTCAATAGTTATGGCCACTTCCTTTTTACTTTGACAATCGAAAAAAGCCTGTTAAGATATTTTCATGTACGATCAAACCGACATAGAACGTGCCCGCAAGGCCGGAGCGCCAGACCCTGAAGGCAATGCAAAAAGGGCCAACGAAATTATTGCACTTTTGCCCTCGGAAAACTTCAAGGAGGCCCGCAAAAGGCTCTCCGGCATCACAGACCCAGGCATTAAAAAGGATCTACTCATCATCATCGAGTTTGACGAAACCTGTAGATGCATACCTAGGCCTGAAGCTCGCTCATCAGTTGATTAAACCTCTGATCCATCAGCAACAACTCACCAAAATCCCCGGCCCATTTACAGCATTTTCAAGACAACCTGTAACTATAAGCAGATAAGAGGGCATTTTAGACCTGGGCATGAATTCATTCGGAGGGAATCAAGGTCTTGGGAGCCCTCAGGCCCAAAAATCAGAAAAGGGCATTCAAAGGATCAAGGAGTTTCGTTACTTATTGTTAACCCAAGCTTTTCGGCTTCCTGGTCGATTTGCCCTGAAAGCTCAATCATCTCTTTTTCGATTTTTTTCACCTTTGCCTCCCTCTCCTTCTTCGAAGTTCCGATTGCCGGAAGCGAAGCTATAGCACCCTCGATGTCGTCCAATGAAATGAGCATGTAGAGGAGCATATGAACGTTGTCCCCAAAATCAAGTCTGAAATTAAGCTCACTTAGGGGTGTCTGTTTCCGATTTTGACATCCCGCAAAGTGTTCCCGAAGAAAGGTCTCCTTAAATTCCCTCTGCTTTCTCGGCAGCTCATCTCTTGCAATCTCAAGGAGCTCATCTTTTGTTAAAGGAGCATCTAAGATTCGGTCCTTCTCATCCTGCAACTCTTTCATTCTGGACAGAAGCCGGTTATATTCATCTGCTATATCCTCTGTTTTTCGGCTATGTATCAGCTGCGCCTTTTTTGTGGCTTCCCGGATAAGTTCACGGCCCGGTCCGACAGCATTATAACCCGGAATTGCCTCTTTTTTAGTTACAGTAAGCTCAGCCGGTATACTCTGACCTTTACTTTCAAAATAGGCCTCTTCCTTGGACATGCGCTCCTCATGCTGTGTCTTAGTTTCAAAATTAATCCCCATAATAATATACCCCCTTGGATTAAAGTTAAGCCTTATCGGCGATGCTCTTCCCTAATGATATCTCAGCTTCAGCACCTACAGGGGCAACCCGCCTTTTGCTTGCGATCTCCCCGAAGATTGGAAAAGGTTTCATGAACTCAATGAATGCCTTAAACCAGACAAGGGGTGGCTTTCTTACTCCCTCTGCAAATTCAATTTCTTTCGATCCATCTAAGCTCTCCATGAATTCGCATAACCCCAACTCAACAAAGGCAGGTGGAATAATGCCATCCTTGATCTTTTCATCTATGAATCGCCGAATCTCTCTATTCTTTTCGGCTGTCTCCATATGACTAAGTTCTTCTTGGAAATGATGCGTTAATAAAATTTTAGCAGCTTCCTCGCCCTCTTTTCGCGCCTGGGCTATAAGGCTGCGAACATCTTCCTCAGAAAAGGTCTTTTCAGTTATTAAGGGTTCCTCTATCCAAATGACATTTTCTTCATCCCCAAACTGTATATCTTTAAGACCCTTTACTGCGGGCGGCATAGCACCTAAAAACCCGACATGTCGCAACTGAAGCCCAGGGTAGAGGGCTATAGAGCGCTTTTTGTAAAGGCCGTTTTTCACCATCTCTAAGAATTCCGGCACTAATTTGAGCTTGGCCCACAAGCTTTCCCCTTGCCGCTGAAGAGCTTCAACCCAGCCATAGGCCGGTGAATTGTCTTTAGGGTGGCCAATGACGACAGGAGCCTCATGTTCCTTCGGATCATATTGTGCAGCAATCGAATCCAAATCCGATCTATCCCACTGCCTCTCATTCCCTGCGCTATCCGTGTGTAAACCTGCTTTAAAAATCTCAGTCCACATGCTAATCCTCCTCGATTGACTTCCCTCTAACATTCTGCTATTATTAAAGTTGTTATGCGGCGATTACTCGCCCTGTTTTGGCCTCCGCCCAGCTTCCACCTGGGCGGAGGCTTTTTTCACTTCCACGCCAAATTTTTGTTCACAGTTAGACCTGTTCGCCTGAGGCACTTTATGCACATGAATTGAGACTGACTCCACATCTTCTTCAGTAGACGTTAAAGCATCTTTTAGAATCTTTGAAGGGGTAAACTTTACGCCAATGATCTCGTTTACCCTGCCCTCAAGATAACCACGTTCCTGATATATTAGTTGGATCTTGCCAAGAACTTCAATAAGACGGCACTCATTGTGAAGCCTGTCAGATGCAACGTCCATCAAGATCTTGCCAATATGAGCGGTCTGCTTAATAGGGTTCTCCCACTCAAACTGCCACAATAAATCCAAAAAGGAATTAATATCCCAATTACTCATCGCGTCTATCAGGTTAAGTTCAAAGGTTTTCGATTGACTCTCCATTTTTTCTTCCTCCTTTCAATTTCGCCTTTTCATTGTTAGTCTATGCAACTTCGATAAGCGGCCCCACATCTGTAACCCTATCTCACCTCCTTCATTTATTTTTCTGATTCAAACGCCCTGATCAGCTCGGAAATGAGCTGATAGAACCGGTCCTTCCTGCTGTAAGCATGCCCCTTGGCGGCCTTTTCCGCCCGGATCTGTTCCCGGATGTCTTCTTCCTCAAACGCGAGGGCCTTCCCGATCCTCAGAACAGGAGCCGTGACCGTTTGAGGGGTTCGTTCGACCACCCTATAAGTGCTATGTGTGGAAGTCCCGGCTTTGAGTGCCAAGTCACCGAAAGTCATATTCATTTCGGTCATGGCGAGTCTATAGTTCACGCCCAAGGGCAAATTTCTATTAAGTTTCCGCTTCTTCATAAAACTCCCTTACTCCCACATGCTTCGCCTTTTCTTTGAGCGGATGCAGGACCGCCCCAACATGCTCGTCCCGCAGGAAGGAAAGATCTGAAACAGGACCATTTTCAAGCCCGCCGGTTTGCCGGAAAACAAAACCCCTGAGGCCCGAGCCTTCGCGTCCGTCCTCGAAATAGAACTTCCAAAGCGACTCTATCAGTGCCAACTGCCGATTTGTTGCAAAATCAGGCCGTTGATAATGAAAGCGCTTGTCCCAAACTTCAAGCCGCCGCATAAAATAGTCCTTGAACCGATCCTTCCTTTTGGAGCCGGATAGGTCTTTCGAATAAGTTGAAGTCGTCTTGAATTCCTTTTGCTGAGAAAACAGGGTGGCAACGTTTACATTGTAGACTTGGGCTCCTTTGGCCTTTAATTCATCAATCAGCTTGGATCGCTGCGAAACAGTCAAAGAACTGATGGAGACTTCCCCGAAAAGATTTCCGGCCAAAGCCCTAAGGTCATCAAGGGTCATAGCCAATTGCGCCCTGGCAATGTGAAGAACTTTATTTTGCCGGGCATAAATCTCCTTTTCATGTATTTCCCTTGGGGATATCCGTGTTGAATCATTCATGTCGGGCTCACCTTTGAGATCGTTACGAACGGATTAATATTCTTTCCCAAACCATAAATTCCAACTTGATAGATTCCCAAAAACGCGATATAAAATCTTTCATGTACGATCAACTCTCCATAGATCTCGCCCGCAAGGCCGGAGCACCGGATCCCGAAGGCAATGCTAAAAGGGCCAATGAAATTATTGCCCTGCTCCCCTCTGACAGATTTGAGGAGGCCCGGGCCAAGCTGGATGGCATCACCGATCCTTCCATCCGTAAGAATTTATTGACTCTCATTGAGGTCAATGAAACGTGCAGGTGCATCCCTAAGCCCCCGTCTCACACATAATTCGATTGAGCGAAAACAAAATTAATCATCATTCTGTCCGCCTATCTCGTCGGCCAATTCCCTGGCCATTGTCTCAATTTTTTTAAGTTGAGCCCGCCATCCACGAAGCCTGTCAATCTTCTTGCTGTCTTTAGGAGTAGACGGCCCCATTCGTTTGATGACCTTGAAATGTCCAGGTCTTACCCGTTCAGCATAACCCTCGCGAACAAGCCAAGAACTAAACTCCCTAATAGATTCACGTTTTGCCTCAGTGATTTGCTCCAAATCATCCAGGCTAAATCGCATCATGCGCCTTGCTATGTCCCACAGCCGTTCTCTCAAGGTCGTTGGTTGTCTCAGGCCAACATACCGATAACGCCCTGTTGAAACCCGCTCAAACTCCCCCCGCTTCACAAAATCCCGAAGGCTGTTTCGTATTGTCCGCTTCTCCTTATATGTTTGCACCTTTACAGCCTCTGCAAGTTCGGCAGTGTTAAACTCCTTTAAGATGTTCGCGGCGTTACGCATTCGTTCCGCAAAGGTCATTATGCTGCACTCCGCAGGAGGTGGTTGCCTTTTATGGTCTTGAGATCATTTGCCTTACCGATTTTCTCCGCCTTAACGATCTCAGGAATGATCTCACCGATCCGGCCCCCACTTTTCTCACAGATAACACCAACTGCCGAGTCATCAAGAGATACCTCCGCAACCTGGTCGACAAATCGACGAATGTCTGCTTCCCCGAGTGGTGCAAATCGCAAAATATGAGCTTTCATCCGATAGTAAAGATGCCTGAAACGAGCTAATTTTCTTTCGCTTTCACCCATCCCAATCATCAAAATAGGAATGCCGGTTTGATCTGTTAGGTCGCGAAGTGTCTCAATGGCCTTCCAGTTGCTTGCAAGTCTATCAATTTCGTCTACTATTAAAAGGCGTGGTGTTTCCCTGAATGCATTTTCCGCCTGTCGGTAAAGGTCTGTCGTTCTGAAAAGCGGCTCCTGCCCCAGTTCTGCCACCATTGTTTCCAGGAAAGATCTCGGCGTATCGTTCGCAAGGGCGCGGATAAATATAGGCTTTTGGTCTCGATCAACCGTTCGAGCAAGCCGGTCAACATAATAACTCGCCGTCCGGGTTTTCCCGAGCCCAGGCTCACCGAAAACAAGTCCGAGCCCCGGAACCCGTTTCTCACGCCGTTCTAGGGCCGTTGCCAGTGAAAAAAACAGTTCTGCATTTGACGTCATGGCGAAAATATTTTTCATATCTGCTCCTGACTTATATAAAGAGATTGCCAACGAAAATAGTCATCTGAGGCCTCGAACCCTTCAATAAATCCTTTTTCCCGATCTGTAAGCTCCCTGCTTCTCTGCTCTTTTAATAACCATATATACTTGTCGAAATCGGCTTCAAAAACAGGGATGAACGAATTTCCCCTAAATGGCACAATCTTTACTGGCAACTCATGTTCCTCGGGCTGAAATGTACTTAATGACCCATCATTTATGAAAGCCTTTGATGCCTCACTGACGGCTTCAGTTTCGAAAACTTCGGTCCGATGAAAAGCTAAAACCTGACCAGATGCTCTACTCTTGTTTTCCAAAAGTTCTAGCATTGGATTTTCAACTGATTTAGCAAGCTTTTTTAATGCCTTAGCCTGTTCACGACAACTTTTTCTTTGCCGGTTCTGTGCCGTAACCACTTCCTCAACGGAAAGACCTTCAAGGGCGGAATCTTTAGCGACACAAATAAATTTACCCGTCAATTCAAAAACATAAATCTTCCCGGCATCTGCAAGATCCTGTCGAAGCTGGACTCTTTGCCGAATATAGTCCACAAGCTCGACGCCGACGTAAATGCCATTTTTAAACTGTATTCCCTTTTTCCCCACAACCGCCTTTCCGGCAGGAGCAAGAAGGACATCCAAGACCCTTTCATCCATGATTTTCCGAACTGGCACAGGACTCTCGGCAGACCGTACTTCAGGGGTTTTGCCAATACCACGATGAATCCTTTGGTGATAGATTTTCTCCACCCAAATGTCGATTGTTCGCTGTAGTTCGTCCATCGCCATTCGGAACTCAATGACTTCCCCATTCTTTAACATCCTTTGTGCGAAAGACCGCCTGGCCTCAATATCCTTTCTTTGGGCGATATTATGACCCACATATCCAGCCAATTCTTCGAATAGTCCGTAAGACAGAGTCTCAATAAATCTTTCGACGAAGCCTTTCTTTTCCGGGCAAAATGGGGGTAAAATAATTCTTTCGATGTTTAATGCCGTACAAACAACCTCAATATTTTTACTGACGAAATCCTGACCATTATCGACAATGATAAAGTCGGGAACCCCCCAGTTGTCTAGAATCCATCGAAGCATTGCAGCGATTGCCAGACTTTTCCCGGTTGGTACAACAAGGACCTTAACTTTCCGAGAAAATATATCAATCGCGACAACCAGGGTATAACGCTTCCCATCCACGCATTGAACGTCTGCAATGGTGTTGTCGAGCTCAACAAAATGAAGAAAGTGACAAGCTTTTGCCCCGAGGTCGCCGAAGGCCGCCTGGTATTCGCTCCGAAATTTGTCGGGATTTTTTAAATAGGTATAGACCCCGGCATTTTTCTTTTTCCAACGCTTGATAAATCTCCTTACGGTTGCCTCGGACGGAAGAGTTACGCCAGGCTTACTAAATTTATTGACAATGTATTCGTAGACTCGAACCGCGCGTGTATGAGGAGTTTTGGCGATGATTCCGAGAATAAAAGCTTCAATATCCGCTGTAATCCTACATCGCGGTTTCCCCCGAACCTCGGATTCCAAAAGCCCAGCCAGGCCGAGTTCCCTATGTTGACGGCGCCATAAATCAAGTGATGAACGGCTTACGTTAGGAATAATCTCAAAAGTTTTTTCTGAGACACCCAAATTCATATTTCCAGCGCTATATTGCCCGATAAAAGTTTCCTTGCATTCCTCAATGGATAGATCGAACCCACGCACAAATCGTTCAAAGGCATTGACGAGCTCACCACGAGCCTCAGCCTTCTGTCTATTCCATCCTGTCGCAGAATCCCAGGCTTGGCAAAGCGCTTTGGCTTGAGTCAAATTGATGTCATTTTTAGGCAGAAGTAATGCTTTATCATACAAAGATCCCCGATCCTGAATCACTTTAATTCTTTCTTCGACAGGTAGGTTTTTGACTGGAATGTGGAGATCCCGACCGCGGCGCTTTCGCGGCAAATTGCTAGCGACTACCCACCGTCTTGTGGCTTCTGAACTTGTACCGCGAATTCTGGCGAGCTCGCCAATGGTCACAGTTGCCTCAGCGTTTAACTTGTTCATAGGTCTTTAAAATCAAAGCTCAATTGTTGGCTAGTTTCGACGCTTTTTCGCACTTCAATTGTGCTGGTCAAGAGCCGATCGATTTTATCCAGGCATTCTTCTTTCTCGATTTTATTATTTTTGAAATCGAGGATAGCCTGAAAGGTGCTGGAAAATAACATCTGGAATTTATTGAGATCTTGCGTTTTGTTGTATTTCACCCGCCCTGGCAACTGATATAAAATAAAGCCAGCCCGTGCAGCCAAGTGTTTTAGTATAGAAAAATCCTTAACCGCAAACATAAGCGCCAGCAATTTTTCCAAAGGAAATCGAGCCGTTATATCGTTAGGGTTTGATGTGCGATAAAGAAGAGAGGCGCTGCAGCCAACTAAGTCCGCAATTTGTTCAACTGAAATCCGCTTCCCGTGAACGGTGCGATATAAGACTTTTTTTAGCTCCATTGGACAACCCCATTTGAAATACAAAGAAAGTCAAAAATTGTAATTCACATGCCTGTAAAAACCTGATATGAATGTCTTAACAGCTAATAGTTTCTTGGGCCTTAATTGGCTCCCAGAGTTCATCAAAACTCTTGTTTAGCGCCAGACAAAGACTTTTTTTGACACGAATGCTATCAAGTCGACCATTAATGACGGCATTCAAGTGGACTCGCGAAAAGCCAGTAAGGTTTTTAAGGTCGTTGTCCGTTAACCCTTTGTCTAACTTGGCTTTTTTGACGTTAATGTAAACCATTTTGACCTCCTACAATTAATCAAGGGAAGTTCTTGTATGAGTATTTTATATAACATACTAATTCTCAGTGCAAGAAAAAAATACACAAAACTTAAACTAAGTTTAACTTTTCTCTGATGAACACAGGCGAAAGAATAAAACAGCTCAGGAAAGACCTCGGCCTTACTCAAGAAATGTTTGCTTCTGAACTTGGAATATCGCCCCAGTACCTTTCTGCTATTGAGAGGGGAAAGAAGAACCCTTCTGTGCAATTAATTAAATCAATTTCCGCCCGTTTTGGAATCAATGAAGAGTATTTCAAAAATTATGATGGCCCTGTGCAGAAGGACTCATTTGAATTATCTGCCGAAACAATAGAAAGGCACGAGGACGCAGTTCGTGAGATCAAGGCGGCAGGCCTGATTAATAAGCTAAAACTCTGTTCACGTATTATAGACCAACTCACCAATTCCATCACAAGGGTGGATTGGTCGGCGGCCATAGACGAAGCTAGGATGGATGAAGTAAAGGGTATTCGGAGGGAGTTGTTCGAAAGTATAGCAAAATTTCAAGCTGCTCTTCTTATTAATGAAACTCCTTTAATCTATAAAGAAGCGGCAAAGGCTGCAAGACGGAAAAACAAAAACAGGGTGAAGTGTTAGGGTTGAATAAGATCGGAAAACGAAGTTATTGCAAGAAATATGGAGTTATTCAAAGAAATATCAAGAAAAGTGAAGACGGCCGTTTCTTTAGCTCTCCGACTGTAAACTTTACATGTAAGTCTTATTTCCGTGTTTTTCTTAATGATAGCTTCTATAGTGAGGGTGGTTTTAAACTTTTTCCATTTAAGATGTAACTCATTGTTATTTAATAGAATATAATGATTTTTCAAAGGTGGGAATCAAGGTGGGTATTTATGGGAGGATAACCACCTTAAGAATGGCAATTTTAGCCTTCCTATTTACCAAAATTTAGTTTTTATTCAAAAGGTTAATAGCCACGCAAGGGAAATCCAAATTTCTTATTCCATTTGAAAGAAATAGCCCAAAAACACCAAAAATTTCTTTCACCATTAGAAATAAAAATACCACAAAAAGTATCGGATAAGTATCCTATTTGTTTATGAAAAGGATATTGGCCCCCAATAAAATCAATTTCTTATACCATATGCCCCCCTACATAATAACGAGGCTTAATTATGACAGTACAGAGTAAAAAGGTTTTTCGTTGTGGCTAGGATATCATGGAATGCTATGATATGAACCCCAGTTCTTTTGAGGGTTATCTTAAGATCGCTATGCCTGTATGGCTCATTAATGGCAAGAGGACAATATTGATGAATTCTTACCGAGGTTGACCGCATTCTCAGAGAAGAATCCCACTGAGGGGTTTAGAGAAGAAGAGGGGATTTGACATTTTGCTTAATGTTTGTTCTTTTACTTTTTGCCGGCCTGATCGTATTCACTTAAAGCAGCACTGTAGAGTCATTCACTTATGCAGCTTCCCAGTCAGGCTGATGTAAACTAAAGCAGGTTGATTTGCGTCTAAGCAATTGGGCTCCCAAAAAAATCATTATCTTAATACGATTGAAAATGAGCCACATAAACCAACCCTGACTTCTTTGAAATGAGTTAACGGATGTGATGTTTTTTTGATAACTAATTAAAGATAAAGGAGAAAAAGATGATAACGCTGCATCGTGTTCTAAACTTTTTTATGGTTACCGTCCTGGCGACAATCGGAATGGGATTCAGCGCGAGTTCGGTCATCGGCGCTCAGGAACCGGATGTGCTTACTGCCGGACCAGTACATGAGGCATTTGCTGAAACAGCCTCGTTTGATCCTGAGCCAGGCATTGTGGTCCCTAAGGCGCCGCCCTCCGCAATCGAGGAATTGCCGCCTGACGAGAAACCTGAAGGTGATGTTCAATGGATCCCCGGTTACTGGGCCTGGGACGATGACAGGGACGGTTTTATCTGGATTAGTGGGGTCTGGCGAGTTTCTCCCCCTGGCCGGCAATGGATCCCCGGATATTGGAACGAAACCGACACAGGATATCAGTGGGTTTCCGGCTACTGGTTAACCGTTAATGCAAACGAAGCCGAATACCTGCCTGAGCCTCCTGAATCGGTGGAAGTGGGACCGAATAGCAATGCACCCTCGCCTGACCACACCTGGATTCCCGGTTGTTGGCTATGGAGCACTGGGCGTTATATGTGGCGTCCGGGTTACTGGGCAGCCATGCAGCCGGACTGGGTCTGGGTCCCTAGCCATTATGTGTGGACACCTATGGGTTTTGTATTTGTCGGCGGGTACTGGGATTATGTTATCACTCGCAGGGGCGTTTTGTTTGCCCCGGTTTTTTTCCCTTTTGGCTGGATTATCCCACCCCCTCCATTCTTTTTTACGCCATCCTTTGTGATAGATATGCATGTGTTTTATGATCATCTATTCTTGAGGCCCCGCTATCACCATTATTATTTTGGAGACTATTATGCCCGCAAGTACTATAGCAGAGGGGTATATCCATGGTTTTCGCTCCATGCCAGAAGGCACTGTTATGATCCGATCTATGCCCATGCGCGCTGGGTAAACCGGCACGATCATAAATGGGAAAACCATTTAGAAAGGAGGTATCAGGAACGTCGCCAAAACAGAGATATGAGACCTCCGCGCAGACTGGTGGAGTTTCAGGAAATACAAAGAAAGGGAGGGACGACAGCACGGCCTTTGGAGCGCGCAATTGCGGCGCCGTTGACAGAAGTGGCCCAAAAAAAGGACACCCCGTTTCGATTTCAACGTTTGAACGAAAAGGAACGAAAGGTCATCAGAGAACGCCAGAAAGATGTTCGTGCATTTCGGAACAACCGTCAAGAACAGGAGACTCGATCGCTAAAAATGCCGGCTGAAAAGCCTGTTGGAAAGACTGAACCAAAAAAGGTTAAGATTGAGAGGTCTCCAATCAGCTCCCAGAAGGTCCGTCAG